>JAQTLK010000079.1 GCA_028714955.1 Sulfuricella sp. | reverse complement strand
CCTAGGAGCCTGTCGGACCTGAAGGAAATCGATCAGCTCCGGAGAATTTCGGCCAGGGCATGGAGCAGCGCATCGCATTGCTCGTCCGTTCCAATGGTGATGCGCATGAACGAGGCAATACGCGCAGGATTCCTGAAATGCCGCACGATGATGCTGCGCTCGCGCAACCTGGCGGTGAGTTCGGCGCCTTCGCGTTGCGCGTGGCGCGCGAACACGAAATTGGCGGCGGAGGGCAAGACTTCCAGGCCGAGAGCCTCGAGTTCTTTAACCAACCGGGCGCGGGTGGCAACCACTCTGGCACAGGTGGACTCGAAATAGGCGCGGTCCTCGATCGCTGCTGCGGCGCCGGCGATGGCGCAACGGTCCAGCGGGTAGGAGTTGAAGCTGTCCTTGACCCGGTTCAGCGCCTCGATCAGGTCGGGGTGGCCGATCGCATAGCCCACTCGCAGCCCCGCCAGGGAGCGCGATTTGGAGAGCGTGTGAATGACCAGCAATTGCGGATGACGGTCCACCAAGGCAACGGCGGACTCGGCGCCGAAATCGACATAAGCCTCGTCGACCACCACCACCGAGTCCCTGCTGGAGTCCAACAGGCGCTCGATTTCCGACAGCGGCAGGGCGATGCCGGTAGGCGCATTGGGGTTGGGAAAAATGATCCCGCCGTTGGGGCGCAAGTAATCATCGATGCGAATTTCGAATGTGTCGTTCAACGCCACCGTCTGGTATTCGATACCATACAGGCCGCAATACACCGGATAAAAACTGTAGCTGATGTCCGGGAACAGCAATGGCTTATCGTGCTTGAGCAACGCCTGGAAGGTGTGTGCCAGCACCTCGTCCGAACCGTTGCCGACGAACACCTGCTGGGGGGTTACGCCGTAAAATTCGGCCACCGCCTGCCTGAGGCGATCGGCAGCGGGGTCGGGGTAAAGGCGCAGGTTCTCGCCCACTTCGCCGCGCATTGCCTCCAGTGCCCGTGGGCTGGGACCGTAGGGATTCTCGTTGGTGTTGAGCTTGACGAGATTCGGCAGCTTGGGCTGTTCGCCCGGCACATAAGGGGTCAGGCCGTGAACGACGGCACTCCAGTAGCGGCTCATGACAGGATCAGGAACCCTTCATCCGGTACTCGGCGGAACGGGCATGGGCCTGCAGGCCTTCGCCGTAAGCCAGGGTCGCGGCGATCTTGCCCATGGTTTGCGCCCCGGCGGGGGAGACCATGATCAGGCTGGAGCGTTTCTGGAAATCGTACACACCCAGCGGCGAGGAGAAGCGCGCGGTGCGCGAGGTCGGCAGGACGTGGTTGGGGCCGGCGCAGTAGTCGCCCAGCGACTCGCAGGTCTGGCGTCCCATGAAGATGGCGCCGGCATGCTTGATCTTGGCAGTAAGCGCAACCGGGTCTTCTACCGACAGCTCCAGGTGCTCGGGAGAGATGTAATTGGCGATGGCCGCCGCTTCGTCCAGGTCCTTGACCGCGATCAGCGCGCCGCGATTTTCCAGCGCGGTACGGATGATTTCATGGCGCGGCATCTCGGGCAGCAGTTTGGCGATGCTGGCCTGCACCGCATCGATGAACGCCGCATCCGGCGAGAGCAGGATGGACTGGGCCAGTTCGTCGTGTTCGGCCTGCGAAAACAGGTCCATGGCGATCCAGTCGGGATCGGTCTTGCCGTCGCAAATGATGAGGATTTCAGACGGGCCGGCCACCATGTCGATGCCCACCACGCCGAACACGCGGCGCTTGGCCGCCGCCACGTAGGCATTGCCCGGACCGACTACCTTGTCGACTTGCGGAATGGTTTGCGTGCCATAAGCCAGCGCACCCACTGCCTGCGCGCCGCCGATGGTAAACACCCGGTCCACGCCGCAGACATGGGCAGCGGCGAGGACCAGCTCGTTCACCACGCCGCCCGGCGTGGGCACGACCATGATGAGTTCCTTCACTCCGGCCACCTTGGCGGGAATGGCGTTCATCAGCACCGACGAGGGATAGGCCGCCTTGCCGCCCGGCACGTAAAGCCCGACCCGGTCCAGCGCAGTGACCTGCTGCCCGAGCATGGTGCCGTCCGGCTCGGTGTAGTTCCACGAGTGCATCAACTGCTTTTCGTGATACACGCGCACCCGCTCCGCCGCCTGTTGCAGCGCCTCGCGCTGCTGCGCCGGCAAATCGTCGAAAGCCTGTTTCAGGCGCGCGGCCGACATTTCCAGCTCGGCCATGGTAGCAGCCTGCAACTTGTCGAAGCGCCCGGTGTATTCCAGCACCGCGGCATCGCCCCGGGTTTTCACGTCATGCAGGATACCCGCCACCACCTGATCGATGGATTCGTCCTGGGCGCCCTCGAAAGCCAGTAATTGCTGCAGGCGATCCTGAAAATCGGTCTGGGTGCTGGTGTAGCGTTTGATGTTCAACATGGTTGGCGTGACTTGTGTGAGGAGAGGCGGAATTATAAACCGATGCCCGCAACGGGGCTATTGCTTGAGACAGGAAGCAAAGGTGTCCAGCAGCGGCTGGATGCGCGCATGCTTCAACTTCAGCGCTGCCTGGTTGATGACCAGGCGCGAACTGATCTGCATGATTTCCTCCACCGCCACCAGATTGTTGGCCTTGAGCGTGCCGCCGCTGCTCACCAGGTCGACGATGGCATCGGCCAACCCGACCAGCGGCGCCAGTTCCATCGAGCCGTAGAGCTTGATGAGGTCAACGTGAACGCCTTTTTGGGCAAAGTGTTCGCGCGCCGTCTGCAGGTACTTGGTCGCCACGCGCAAACGCGCCCCCTGCTTGACGGCGCCCTCATAGTCGAAGCCCTGCGGCACCGCCACCATCATGCGGCACTTGGCTATCTGTAGGTCGAGCGGCTGATACAGGCCGTCCCCGCCGTGCTCGTGGAGCACGTCCTTGCCGGCGATGCCGAGGTCGGCCGCGCCATACTGCACGTAAGTCGGCACGTCGGAGGCACGCACGATGATCAGGCGCACATCGGCGTGATTGGTGTCCAGAATCAGCTTGCGCGAGGTTTCCGGGTCGTCCTGCGGCACGATGCCGGCAGCGGCCAGCAGCGGCGTGGTTTCTTCAAAAATACGGCCCTTGGAGAGGGCGAGGGTAATCATGTTCAGTGGACTCGCTTGATTCGCGCCCCAAGTTGGGACAGTTTCTCTTCGATACATTCATAGCCGCGGTCGAGATGGTAAATACGCTCCACGGTGGTTTCCCCCCGCGCCACCAGCCCGGCAATCACCAGCGAGGCGGAGGCGCGCAGGTCGGTAGCCATGACCGTTGCGCCGCTCAATTCGGGCATGCCGCGCACGATGGCAGTGTTGCCTTCCACTTCGATGTCGGCTCCCAGCCGGCGCAATTCCTGCACGTGCATGAAGCGGTTCTCGAAAATCGTTTCTGTCATGGTCGCCGCGCCCTGCGCAACGGTATTCAGCGTCATGAATTGCGCCTGCATGTCGGTGGGGAAAGCCGGATAAGGCGCGGTACGGATATTCACCGACCTGAGCGGGCCATGCATCTCCAGGCTTACCCAGTCCGCGCCAGAATCTATCGTCGCACCAGTGTCGCGCAGCTTTTCCAGCACGGCATCGAAAATCTCGGGACGAACGTTGCGCAGCTTCACCTTGCCTTGCGTGGCAGCGGCCGCCACCAGGAAGGTTCCGGCTTCGATGCGATCCGGCATGACGCTGTAGCTGGCGCCATGCAGGCGCTCCACGCCATGAATGGTGATCACGTCGCTGCCGGCTCCCTCGATGTTCGCGCCCATGGCTTTCAGGCATTCCGCCAGGTCCACCACCTCGGGCTCGCGCGCCGCGTTTTCCAGCACTGTCGTGCCTTGGGCCAGCGCCGCCGCCATCATCAGGTTCTCGGTGCCAGTGACCGTCACCATATCCATGAAAATGCGCGCACCCTTGAGTCGCGCAGCGCTGGCGTTGATGTAGCCGTGCTCGATGGAGATGCTGGCGCCCATTGCCTCGAGCCCCTTGATATGCAGGTCAACCGGGCGCGAACCGATGGCACAGCCGCCGGGCAGCGATACCCGCGCCTGGCCGAAGCGCGCCAGTAGCGGCCCGAGCACCAGGATCGAGGCGCGCATGGTTTTCACCAGTTCATAGGGTGCCTCCAGATTGGTGATGTTGCGCGCATCCAGTTCCACGCCCAGCCTGTCATCCACCGAAACGACCATGCCCATCTGCGCCAGCAGCCCGATCATGGTAGTGATGTCGTGCAAGTGCGGCACGTTTCCCACCCGCAGGGTATCCGCTTCTGCCAGCAACGCCGCGCAGAGAATTGGCAGCGCAGCATTCTTGGCGCCGGAGACGCGAACTTCTCCAGCCAGCGGCACGCCCCCCTGGATAACGAGTTTATCCATCACTCAGGCCTGCTTGAGGCAGGCCAGGAGTTGTTGCAACTCGCCCTTTTCGTACATTTCCCTGGAGATATCCGCGCCCCCGATCAATTCCCCGTTGATGTAAATTTGCGGGAAGGTCGGCCAGTTGGCATAGTACTTCAGGTTCTCGAAAATCTCGGGATCCTGCAGCACATTGACGGCATAGAACTCCGTACCACAAGCGTTAAGCACCTGCGCCGCGACATTGGAGAAACCGCATTGCGGAAATTTAGGCGTGCCCTTCATGAACAACACGACCGGGTGCTCGGTAACAATCTGCTTGATACGATCCAGAACTTTCTGATCCATGATATTTCCTTGATTGACCGTCCCCCACCGTTCAGGCGCCTGAAAGTTTGCGCCATTCCTCAGGGGTTAAGGTTTTAAATGACAAAGCGTGAATTTCTCCACCCATCCGGTGCCCGAGCGCCTTGTAAACCAGTTGATGCTGCTGCACCATGCTCTTGCCAGCGAACTCGGGGCTGACGATGACTGCCTCGAAATGCTCGCCATCGTCGCCCGACACCTCGATATGGTCACACTTCAGCCCATTTTCAATATAGGCGCTGATTTCTTCCTTGGTAATCATTTATTTCCTCAACTTGTATCCGCTCTTGAGCAAAAGCAAAGTGGTCAATGATAATGCCAAAAAGCAGGTGGCGACAATCGATAGTCCAAAGAGCGGCGAAACGTCCGACGCTCCAAAAAAGCCGTAGCGGAATCCGTCGATCAGGTAAAAAAACGGGTTGAAGCGCGACACGCCCCGCCATAATGGCGACAGGGAAGCGGTCGAGTAAAATACCCCGGAGAGAAAGGTCAGCGGCACGATGATGAAATTCTGCACCGCCGACATCTGGTCGTAGCTCTCCGCCCACAGCGAGGAAATGATCCCCATCGCCCCCAGCATGGCGCTGCCGAGCAAAGCGAAGGCCAGCATCCACAGCGGATGGACAAGTGGCACGGCGGCAAACCACAAGCCAGCCAGCCCGACGCCTAGCCCCACCACCAGACCGCGTGCCACCGAGGCGGCCACATAGGCGGTAAAGAACTCCCAGTAAGCCAGCGGCGGCAGCAGGATGAACACGATGCTGCCATTCATCTTCGCCTGGATCAGGCTGGACGAACTGTTGGCAAAGGCGTTCTGCAGCATTGCCATCATCACCAGTCCGGGGATCAGGAAGGCAGTGTAATTCACGCCCGGATAAACAAGGACGTGTTCTTCCAGCACGTGGGAAAAAATCAGCAGATAAAGCAAGGTCGTCACCACCGGAGAAAGGATGGTCTGCAGGCTGACTTTCCAGAAGCGCAGGATCTCCTTGTAAAACAGTGTCCACAGGCCGGTCATGAACGCACCAGCCTGAGGAATACATCCTCCAGGTCGGGCTTGGAAACGTCCAGTTCCACCACCCTGATCTCTTCCATGCGCAGCGTGCGCAACACATCTTCCAGCTCGGCGTGATGTTTCAGGGAAAACCTGAACACCTCACCGTCCTGCCCGCACAGCAGGGGTTGCAAGGACTCAGGCAGGCGCGGCGGGTTAAGCCGGATACTCACCTGGATGGCCGCATAGCGGTTCAGCAAGTTGGCGGTGGTATCCAGCGCCACGATCTCGCCCTGCTTCAGCATGGCGATGCGGCTGCAAAGGGTTTCCGCCTCTTCGAGATAGTGCGTGGTAAGCACAATGGTGTGTCCCTCGCGATTGAGGCGACGAATGAATGCCCACAAACTCTGGCGCAACTCCACATCCACACCGGCGGTGGGCTCATCCAGCACGATCACCGGCGGCTTGTGCACCAGCGCCTGCGCCACCAGCACGCGGCGCTTCATGCCGCCGGAAAGGGAGCGCACATAGACATCAGCCTTGTCGGCCAGACCCAGACTTTCCAGCAACTCATCAATCCATGCGCTGTTGTCGCGCAGATTGAAATAACCCGACTGGAATTGCAGCATTTCACGCACGGTGAAAAATGCGTCATAAACCAGTTCCTGCGGCACCACGCCTATGGAACGGCGCGCCTCGCGATAGTTGGCCCTCACGTCATGGCCGAGCACCTTGAGATATCCGCTGTCAGCCAGGGCCAGCCCGGCAAGGATATTGATGAGGGTGGACTTGCCCGCGCCGTTGGGGCCCAGCAGGGCAAAAAATTCGCCCTGCTGAATGCTCAAGTCAACGCCGCGCAGCGCCTGGACATTACCGAAGCGCTTGTGAACCTGGCGGATTTCAATGGCGGGGAACATGCTAAAACAGATGCCTCGCCGCTTACGCGGCGGGCAAAAGTTCTTTGACGCCGTAAACTTTCACCAGGCATTGCAAGTTTTCGGGAAGATTTTTGATATGCAATTTGCGGCCATGCCGCGCAGCCTGGCGCACCCATTCCAGCAGCAGGCTGACAGCTGCCGAGTCGACTTCATCCACGCCGCTCAAATCCAGATCCCACGGCCCGTCCTGCGCGAACAGCGGCGTACTTTCAAGCAGCGCCCCATTCACGGTGGACATGGTCAGCGGCCCGCTAAAACGGATCGTGCCATCCTCCTGCTTGATCATTTTTTCTTAGCCGCGGCAACCGGTTTTTCGTTGCCATTCGCTTCCAGGCGGTTTTTATCCGCCAGGGTCTTGATCAGGCCATCGATCCCCTTGTTCTGAATTTCCGAAGCGAATGAACCGCGATAATTGATCACCAGACTGACGCCATCTACCGCCACATCATAAACTTTCCAGCCATTGTCTGTTTTTTCCAGGCTGTAATCGATAGGAATCGGCTGACCACCGGGCTGGTTGACTACCGTCTTGACCGTCACGTCCGTGTCGCCGGGCTGCAGCTTGAGCGGCCGGTAATCAATGGTCTGGTTTTTGTAAGACGTCAGGGAATTGGAGTAAGTGCGCACCAGCAGGGTGCGAAATTCGGCGATCAATGCCTGCTGCTGTGCCGGGGTGGCCTTGGGCCAATAGCGTCCGACCGCAAGCTGCGCCATGCGGGAAAAGTCAAAGTGGGGCAGCACCTTGGCATCCACCAGTTGCAGCACCTTTTGACTGTTGCCGGATTGAATGTCCTTGTCCTGCTTGATGATGGCCAATACATCCTGCGCCGTGTTCTTGACCAGCACATCTGGCGGCATTTCGGCTGCAGCGGCAGAAAAAACAACAGCCATGCCCGCAGCCAACAGCGCCGCCCGAATCTTCCGCATCATTTGTAATCTCCAGTCACCTTGGCCATTTGGGCCACGTACATATTGTAGTCATTCACGGTCAACAGGTATTCTGCCTGGGTCGTGGCATAGGTTTTGAATGCCTCGCTCACGCGGTCGGATTTTTCCAGTCCGGCATTGAAGTCGGCGTAGGAAGCCACCATCCAGCGCCGCGCAGCCGCCGCCCCCTGCGCCAAATCCTGCTGCGCCTTGTAATAAGCCCGCATCTGGGTATAGGTTTCCGCCACCTCGAACGGGATGCCTTGCAGCGCAAAGCGGTTCTTCGCCAGCAGGGCGTCGAGTTCCGCCTGTGCCTGTGCCACCCGCGCCGGCACGACATCGAAGGCCAGATCCCATTTCAGCCCCACCACGGGAGTCAGGCCCGCATGGTTGAACGGGTCATAGACATAAGGGTTATCCAGCGTGTCGCGCCGCGAAGCATAGGCAAAACTACCCACCACGCCAGCGTAAACATTAGGGTACATTTCCGCCTTCTTCGCTTCCACCAACGCGCGCCGTGCACGCAGGCCCGCTTCAAGTTGCGACAGCTCGGGACGCGCCGACACCGCTTTCCCCTGATAGTCCGTCAGATTGGCTGACGGCAGCGGCACGGGCTGCAGGCTCTCGTCCGCCACTTCCAGCTTGCCTTCCAGGCCAACGCCGGTGAGCACCTTCAAACCATTCAGGCTGACCGTTTCCACCGCCTGCGCCTGCCCCAGATATTTATTCAACAAACCCAGCCTGGCCTGCAGCTCATAAAGGTCGGATTGCCTGGATTGACCGTTGTCAGCCTTGAGATCCTTCTCGACCCGCGCAAGGGCGCCGTTCACTTTTGACAACACGTCTTCCAGCATGCGCCGCGTATCGCGCGCCGTAAGATAGCCATAATAGGCACGGCTCACGTCCAGCACGGTATTGCCGCGCTGCAGCCGTACATCCTGGCGCTTGACGTCTATATTGCCGCGCGCCGCATCGCTATAACGCTCGATCTTGCCAAAAGTGTAAAGCGGCTTGACGATGGAAAACTGCAACGAAGTCCAGTCAGACAGTCCTTTCCAATCATAGGCGTCATTGCGCGGCGTCGTGCCGGAAGTCGCGCCGCCCTGGTAAAAACCGCCCTCGACCTTCGGCGCCAGACCGACAAAGAGATTGGCATCGAGACGCAGGCCATTGTTGCCCTGAGCTTCTTCCAGCAGGGCACGGGCCTGTTCCACCAGTTGCTCGCGCTCCTGGATGCGCGGATCGGCGCTCAGGCTCATGTCAATCGCCTGCTGCAGATTGACCGTCTGCGCCCAGGCAGGCACACCGGAAAAAACCGTCCAGGCGCCGAGCGCCGCAACCAGCCATTGCTTTTTCATTTCTTTTCTCCGCCGTCTGCCGCCTTGTTGTAGAGAAACTGCCCGATCAGGTTTTCCAGCACCACCGCCGATTGGGTAATTTTAATTTTATCGCCTTCCTTGAGCATAACGCTATCCCCCCCGGATTCGAGGGCGACATACTGCTCGCCCAGCAAGCCGGAAGTCATGATGCTGGCTGAAGTGTCCCGGGAAAACGGGTATTGCTTGTCCAGTTTGAGCGTCACTTTGGCCTCATGGTTCTCGATGTCGTATTTGATATCCGCCACCCGTCCCACGACCACCCCTGCGCTCTTCACCGGCGCCCGGACCTTGAGTCCGCCAATATTGCCGAAGTTGGCCGTCACGCTATAGCTCTCGTCGATATTGACGCCGCCCAGGTTGCCGACCTTGAGCGCCAGGACCAGCAATGCCCCCAGCCCCATCACCACGAACAGCCCAACCCACAAGTCGATTGTGGTGCGTTCCATCAGCCTTCTCCCCGAAACATGAATGCGGTTAACACGAAATCCAATGCCAGAATTGCCAGCGACGAAGTCACCACGGTGCGCGTGGTCGCCCGGGACACGCCTTCCGCGGTAGGGGATGCATCATAGCCCTCGAACAATGCGATGGCGGTCACCGCCGCACCGAATACGAAGCTCTTGATCACGCCATTGACGATATCCTGGTGAAAATCCACGGCGGCCTGCATCTGCGACCAGAAAGCGCCTTCATCCACGCCGATCAATTTGACGCCGACCAGATAGCCACCGAACACGCCAATGGCGGAAAACATGGCGGCCAGCAACGGCATGGAAATCACGCCGGCCCAGAAACGCGGTGCCACCACACGAGCGATGGGATTGATCGCCATCATTTCCATGGCCGACAGCTGCTCGGTCGCCTTCATCAACCCGATTTCCGCGGTAATCGCCGACCCGGCACGACCGGCGAACAGCAATGCGGCCACCACTGGCCCCAGTTCGCGCACCAGGGACAAGGCCACCAGCACGCCAAGGGATTCCGCGGACCCATAGCGCTGCAGGGTGTTATACCCCTGCAGTCCCAGCACCATGCCGACAAACAGGCCGGATACCAGGATGATGATGAGCGACAGCACGCCGCTGGAAAAGATTTCCTTGATGACTAGGTGGAAGCGGCGAAAACTGGTGCCGGAATAGGCCAGGGTGAGAAGCAGGAAACGGCTCGCCACGCCAAGGCGCCACACCCCGTCGACCACCCGGGCGCCAACACGACGCACAGCCTTGACGATACGGCTAGGCATTTGTGGCTCCCAGTCGAAGGTCTGCGCCATAGGCCACAGCAGGATAATGAAACGGCACCGGACCATCTTCCTCGCCGTGCACGAATTGATGCACGAAAGGCTTGTCTGAAGCGCGCATTTCTTCCGGCGTGCCATGCGCCACGATCACGCCATCCGAGACAAAATAAACGTAATCGACCTTCTCCAGGGATTCGTGCACATCGTGGGTTACAACGACGGAAGTCGCGCCCAGGGCATCGTTCAGCCGGCGGATCTGGTTGCCGATCACTCCCAGGGAAATGGGATCGAGGCCCGTAAAGGGTTCGTCGTACATGATCAGCATGGGGTCCAGCGCCACTGCGCGGGCCAGTGCCACGCGCCGCGCCATGCCGCCGGAAAGTTCGGACGGCATCAGGTCGCGCGCGCCGCGCAAGCCAACGGCATGGAGCTTCATCAACACCAGGTCGCGGATCACACCCTCCGGCAAGTCAGTGTGCTCGCGCATCTGGAATGCCACGTTGTCGAACACCGACATGTCGGTGAACAAGGCGCCGAACTGGAACAGCATGCCCATGCGGCGGCGCAGGTGGTACAGGGCAGCAGCATCGAGCTCATGCACCGCCTTGCCGTCGACCACCACCTGCCCCTCGGACGCCTTTATCTGCCCGCCGATCAGGCGCAGGATGGTCGTCTTGCCGCAGCCGCTCCCGCCCATGATCGCCACCACCTTGCCGCGCGGGACAGTCATGTTGATCCCCTTGAGGATCGGGCGCTTGCCATAAGCAAAACTGACGTTTTGGAACTCGACCAGATTATCGCCGGACATAAAATATTGGGCACTCTCGAAAGAGGCCGAATTTTAACCCATTCCGCCGGCCTGATTCCAGAAGTCCCGGATATTAATATTTTCCTAGG
>JAQTLK010000078.1 GCA_028714955.1 Sulfuricella sp. | reverse complement strand
CCCCTCTCCCGAGGGGAGAAGGGGGGTCAAATCGTAGAGGCGAAAACGGGCGAAGTCGGAGACCAGCACGTATCGCGGCAAGTCGCGTTCCGCGATGCCGGGGAAGTAGTCCAGCGCCTGGGTGTAGGCCTTGTCGAGGCTCCTGCCGCGCGATTTGTGTTCGACCAGCAGCACGCCTTTCCAGAACAGGTCGATGAAGCCCTGCTTGTCGCCCAGCTTTCTGACCGGCTCCTCGAACGCGGCGACGCGCTTGCGGCTGACGCCGAAGATGTTGAAAAAACCGTCCCAGAAGGATTTTGCTTCGGCGTCTTCGGAGGATTCGTCCTGCCATTCGCGGGAGAATGCCAGGGCGCGGCTTTTGATTTCGTTCCAGCTCAGGGGCATGGTTTTCTTCGATTACCCTGTGATCAATTGTTCAGGTCTATGCAAAAAGCCTGGTCACGCAGCTTGGGTTATGCGCCGTAACCCAACAAACCCAACCTGCATTTTGTAGCCCTGATGGTTCATGGCCGACGCGGGAACTTGCCGAAATCCGGCGGCCGCTTTTCCAGCCAGGCATTGCGGCCTTCCTGCCCTTCCGGGGTCATGTAGTAGAGCGCGGTGGCGTTGCCGGCCAATTCCTGGATGCCGGCCAGGCCGTCGCTGTCGGCGTTGAAAGCGGCCTTGAGCACGCGCAGCGCGGTGGGCGAGTGCTGCAGCATTTCGCGGCACCACTGCAGCGTTTCCTGCTCCAGTTGCGCCAGCGGCACCACGGCATTGACCAGCCCCATGGCCAGCGCTTCCCTGGCATCGTACTGGCGGCACAGGAACCAGATTTCCTTGGCTTTTTTCAGTCCCACCGCGCGCGCCAGCAGGCCGGCGCCGAAGCCCGCGTCGAAGCTGCCGACGCGCGGCCCGGTCTGGCCGAATCGGGCGTTTTCGGCGGCGATGGTCAGGTCGCACACCAGGTGCAGCACGTGGCCGCCGCCGATGGCATAGCCCGCCACCATCGCCACCACCGGCTTGGGGCAGCGGCGGATCTGCATCTGCAGGTCGAGCACGTTGAGGTGCGGCGTGCCCTGGTCATCGTGGTAGCCGCCGTCGTCGCCACGCACTTTCTGGTCGCCGCCGGAACAGAACGCCTGGTCGCCCGCGCCGGTAAGGATGATGGCGCCGATCGCCGGGTCGAGATGGGCCTGCTGCAAGGCCTGCATCAGTTCCTGCACGGTCTGGGGGCGGAAGGCGTTGCGCACCTCGGGACGGTTGATGGTGATGCGGGCGATGCCCTCCGCCCGGTGATAGAGAATGTCCTGAAACGTACCAGCAGCTTTCCAATCCATAACGCCTTGCCCAAATCGTTTTGATGGCGGAATTATGGCACAAAGCCGGGCGAGGGCGCCTTGTGGTATGCTCCGGATTTTTCTGGCTTGCATCCGCTGAACGTGTCCATGACCAACAAATCGCTCATCGTCGCCATTGCCGCGCTCGCCCTGGCCATCGCCGCCGCCATCGCCGCCAAATTCCTGCTGGCGCCACCCGGCGAGGTCACTTACACTGCCCCGCTTTCCGCCTGCAATCTGCAGGAAGGGCCTTGCAGCAGCGCCATTCCGGGCGGCGGGCGCATCGAGTTCGCCATCGCGCCGCGCCCCATACCCCTGCTGCAGCCCGTGCGCCTGAGCGTCAAGGTGCAAGGCATGAAAGCCCGCACGGTGGAAGTCGATCTCACCGGCGTGGACATGAACATGGGCTACAACCGGCCCAAGCTGCAGCGCGAAGGCGAAGGCCAGTTCACCGGCCAGGCCACGCTGCCGGTATGCATCACCGGGCGCATGGCGTGGCAGGCGGTGGTGCTGGTCACCAGCGACGACGCCAAGGTGGCCGTACCGTTCCGCTTCGTCACCTCGCGCAATTGACCGTTTACGGCGATTTACCGTGACGGGTTAATATTTGGATATGCTGCTTTCCCACTCCACACTGAGCACTTCATCATGACCAAGAAACTGCTGCTCGCCGCCGGCATCGCGCTGGCGCTCCTCCTTGTCTGGATCATCGGGTTCTGGCATCCCGCCGGCAACCAGGCGCATCAGCCCATTCCCCTGGCGGCGGCGCCGACTGGCGGCGATTTCACCCTGCATTCGGCCGACGGGCCGGTTTCGCTCAAGGACCTGCGCGGCAAGGTGGTGCTGGTGTATTTCGGCTACACCTTCTGCCCCGACATCTGCCCGACTTCCCTCGCCTACACCTCGCAGGCGCTCGACCTGTTGAGCAAGGACGAGCTGGCGCGCACCCAGGTGCTGTTCATCTCGGTCGATCCGGAACGCGACACGCTGAAGAAGCTCAAGCAATATGCCACGTTCTTCCACCCCAAGGTCCTTGGCATCACCGGCACGCCGCAGGAAGTCGCCGCCGTGGCGAAGCTCTATGGCGCCAGCTACAGCAGGCAGAATACCGGCTCGGCCGGCGGCTATGTGGTGGACCACTCCGCCGCGACTTATGTCGTGGACCCGTCGGGCAAAATGGTCGCCACCCTGCAGCACGGCACGCCGCCAGCGGAAATCGCGAAAGCCATCCGCGCCGCCATGCAGGAAAAATGACCGCCTGCCCGCCCGTAGCCACGCGAGTTTCCGCGTTAAAATGGCGCTTTTCCCGAATCGACGCCCGCCATGCTGAAAATCTATAACACCCTCGTCCGCGCCAAGCAGGATTTCATCCCCATCGAACCCGGCAAGGTCCGCATGTACGTGTGCGGCATGACGGTGTACGACTATTGCCACCTCGGCCACGCCCGGGTGATGGTGGTGTTCGACATGATCCAGCGCTGGCTCAGGACGGAAGGGCTGGATGTCACCTATGTGCGCAACATTACCGACATCGACGACAAGATCATCAAGCGCGCCGCCGAAAACCACGAACCCATCGCTGCCCTGACCGGCCGCTTCATCGCCGCCATGGACCAGGACGCCGCCGCGCTGGGGGTGCAGAAACCCACCTACGAGCCGCGCGCCACCCAATACGTGCCGGGCATGATCGCCATGATCCAGGCGCTGATGGACAAGGGTCTGGCCTACGTGGCGGAAAACGGCGACGTGTGCTACTCGGTGCATGCCTTCCCCGGCTACGGCAAGCTCTCCGGCAAATCGCTCGACGACCTGCGCGCCGGCGAACGGGTGGACGTGGCGGCGGGCAAGCGCGACCCGCTCGACTTCGTGCTGTGGAAATCGGCCAAGCCCGGCGAGCCGCAGTGGGATTCACCCTGGGGGCCGGGCCGCCCGGGCTGGCACATCGAGTGTTCGGTGATGAGCGACGCGCTGCTGGGCGAGCATTTCGACATCCACGGCGGCGGCCAGGATTTGCAATTCCCGCACCACGAGAACGAGATCGCCCAGTCCGAGGGCGCGCACGGCCACCAGCACGTCAACTACTGGATTCATAACGGC
Organism: Sulfuricella sp.; assembly: GCA_028714955.1. Classification (GTDB taxonomy): domain Bacteria; phylum Pseudomonadota; class Gammaproteobacteria; order Burkholderiales; family Sulfuricellaceae; genus Sulfurimicrobium. Next base: position 7,742 of record JAQTLK010000078.1, on the reverse strand, counting down.
TTCGTGCGGGTGGACAACGAGAAGATGTCAAAGTCGCTGGGCAACTTCTTCACCATCCGCGAAGTGCTGGCGAAATACGACCCGGAAGTGGTGCGCTTCTTCATCCTGCGCGCCCACTACCGCAGCCCGCTGAACTACTCCGACCAGCACCTCGACGATGCCAGGGGGGCGCTGACGCGGCTTTACACCGCGTTGAAGCATACCGCCCCCCGCTCCTTCGCTCCTCGCCCCATTGACTGGGACGACGCCTACGCCACCAGATTCAGAAACGCCATGGAAGACGATTTCAACACGCCAGAGGCTATCGCTTCCTTGTTCGAACTCGCTACCGAGGTCAACAAATCCGGCGACCCGCGACACGCCGCGCTGCTGCAGTCGCTGGGCGGCGTGCTGGGCCTGCTGCAGCGCGACCCCAGCGCGTTCCTGCAAGGCAGCGCGGCGGATTCCACCTACAGCCCGGAGCGCATCGAGCAGCTCATCGCCGACCGCGCCGCTGCCAAGCAGGCAAAAAATTATGCCGAGGCCGACCGCATCCGCAAGGAATTGGCCGACGCCGGCATATTGCTGGAGGACTCGCCGCAGGGAACGACCTGGCGGCGCAGTTGCAGTTAAGGAAGCAATGATTGGCATGACCGGCAAATAAACCAGGCCGGGATTATCGACCTTGCCGCGACGACATCTGTAGGGGCGAATTCATTCGCCCAGGGCGGTTAAAACCGCCCCTACGAACCGCCCTTACGAATTCTGCTGGAAGATCATCGATACAACCGCACTCAGGTCGACAGGCGCCCGAGGAAGTGCCGCGCATGGCGCCGGCTGAGGTGCGCCAGCGGCAGCAGGACGAGCAGGTCGGCGGTATTGAAATCCGGGTCCCAGGCCGGGTCGCCGCAAATGAAGGCGCCGAGGCGCAGATAACCCTTGATGAGCGGCGGCAGCGGCGGGTTCAGTTCGCGGTTGAGCGCTTCCAGCGGCAAGGGGTTGCGCGGACGCACGCGCCATTCCACGGGGCTCATGTTGTCGATCTTGATGCGCTCGTACAGGCTGGCGGCAGCGTGTCCGCCATCGGCCATGCTGATGCTGGCGCAGCCGATGAGGTACTCGTAGCCGCCGCGTTCCATGTATTCCGCGAGGCCGGCCCACAGCAGGGTGATGACCGCGCCGCTGCGGTAGTCCGGATGCACGCAGGAGCGCCCCACTTCCACCATGCGGTCGCTCAGGTGGGCGATGCGGGTGAGGTCGAATTCGCCCCGGGAATAGAAACCGCCGATCTTGCGGGCTTTTTCTGGGCTCAGGATGCGGTAGGTGCCGACCACTTCGTTGCTGTCGCCATCGCGCACCAGCAGGTGATCGCAGTAGGGATCGAAAATATCTTCATCCACGCCGGCCTTGCGGGTGGAAAGGCGCGCCCCCATTTCTTCCGCGAAAACCTTGTAGCGCAGGCGCTGCGCCTCCTCGATATCGGCGGCATTCTGGGCGAAGCAGTGGAACAGCCTGGCAGACTCGCGGCGCGGGGCCGCCTGGGGTTGTTGGCTCAGCAGCATAAGGTTCTCCTCGTGATGGTTTCGAGGGAACGATAAAGAGCGGCGATGACGCGAAAATGACCGCGCCGTTAAGTTTTTGTGACCGCCCGAACGTAGCCTTTGAGACTAAAATAGCACCCATGCAAACCGCAGCCAACATCACCTCCTACCGCAAATTCTGGGCCAGCCGCTTCGGCGCCGCGCCCTTCCTGCCCACCTCGCGCGAAGAAATGGACGCGCTCGGCTGGGACAGTTGCGACATCATCATCGTCACAGGCGACGCCTACATCGACCACCCCAGCTTCGGCATGGCGCTGGTGGGGCGCCTGCTGGAGGACCAGGGCTTCCGCGTCGGCATCCTCAGCCAGCCCGACTGGCACAGCCCGGCGGCGTTCAAGAAGCTGGGCAAGCCCAACCTGTTCTTCGGCGTCACCGCCGGCAACATGGATTCCATGGTCAACCGCTACACCTCGGACCGCAAGATCCGCTCCGACGATGCCTACACCCCCGACGCGGCGCCCGGCAAGCGCCCCGACCGCGCGGTGATCGTCTATTCGCAGCGCTGCCGCGAAGCCTATCCCAAGGCCAATGTCGTCATCGGCAGCATCGAGGCATCCCTGCGCCGCATCGCCCACTACGACTACTGGTCCGACAAGGTGCGCCGCTCGGTGCTGCCAGATTCCAAGGCCGACCTGCTGATCTACGGCAACGCCGAGCGCGCGCTGGTGGACCTCGCCCACCGTCTCGCCGCCGGGGAGGCCATCGCCGACATCACCGACCTGCGCGGCACCGCCTTCATGCGCAGGGAAATCCCCGCCGGCTGGACGGAAATTGATTCGAGCCATCTCGACATGCCGGGGCCGGTGGCGGCGCACCCCGATCCTTACGCTTCAACAACCTCCATCCCCCTTCCAACTTCCCCCTTGAAGGGGGAAGAGCCTGTTCAGAAGCTGCACTTCCACCCCAGACCCAAACTGGACCGCACCCACACCTTCGTCCGCATCCCCTCCTACGAGCAGGTCAGGGACGACCCGGTGCTCTACGCCCACGCCTCGCGCATCCTGCATCTCGAATCCAATCCCGGCAACGCCCGCGCCCTGGTGCAGGCGCACGGCGATCGCGAGGTGTGGCTCAACCCGCCGCCGATCCCGCTCACCACGGCGGAAATGGACCACGTTTACGGCCTGCCTTTTGCCCGCCGCCCGCATCCGTCCTACGGCGAGGCGCGCATCCCGGCCTTCGAGATGATCCGCTTTTCGATCAACATCATGCGCGGCTGCTTTGGCGGCTGCACTTTCTGCTCCATCACCGAGCACGAGGGACGCATCATCCAGAGCCGCTCGGAACACTCCATCCTGCGCGAAATCGAGGAAATCCGCGACAAGACCCCCGGCTTCACCGGGACGATTTCCGACCTGGGCGGCCCCACCGCCAACATGTACCGCCTGCACTGCAAGGACAAGAACATCGAGTCCGCCTGCCGCCGCCTGTCCTGCGTGTTCCCCGACATCTGCGTCAACATGGGCACCAGCCACGGCCCGCTGGTGCAGCTCTACCGCAAGGCGCGCGCCATCCCCGGCGTCAAGCGGGTGCTGATCGGCTCCGGCGTGCGCTACGACCTGGCAGTGAAAAGCCCGGAATACATCAAGGAACTGGTGACCCACCACGTCGGCGGCTACCTCAAGATCGCCCCGGAACACACCGAGCCCGGCCCGCTGTCGAAAATGATGAAGCCCGGCATGGCCAGCTACGACAAGTTCAAGGCGATGTTCGAGAAGTTCTCGAAAGAAGCGGGCAAGGAGCAGTACCTCATCCCCTACTTCATCGCCGCCCACCCCGGCACCACCGACGAGGACATGCTCAACCTGGCGCTGTGGCTCAAGGCCAACGGCTTCCGCCCCGACCAGGTGCAGGCCTTCCTGCCCACGCCGATGGCGCTGGCCTCGACCATGTACCACACCCATCGCAACCCGCTGAAAAAAGTCACGCGCAGCAGCGAGGAAGTCCCCATCCCCCTGGGCGACCGCCAGCGCCGCCTGCACAAGGCATTCTTGCGCTACCACGACGCCAACAACTGGCCGCTGCTGCGCGAAGCCTTGAAGCGCATGGGCCGCAGCGACCTGATCGGCAACGGCAAGAAGCATCTGGTGCCCTACTGGCAGCCCGCCGGCACCGGAACCGCGGCGGAAGGCACGCGCCGCCCCGGCCAGCAGGCTCAGGCGGCGAAAAAGCCTACGCCCGCCACAGCGCGTCCACGCGCTGCCGCAAAGCCGGCAAAACGTCCTGCTCGAACCAGGGGTTGAGTCCCGGAAAATACGCTCGCTTGACATTACTAACGCCATGCGTTAGTGTTTTGCCGTGATCTCGACATTCAAATGCGCTGACACCGAAAACCTGTTCAACGGCAGGCGATCGGCCCGTTTCAGAAACATCGAATCGGTAGCCATGCGCAAACTTGCAATGCTGAATCGGGCGGAAAAACCGGAAGATCTGCGCATCCCACCCGGCAACCGGCTGGAGCAACTTTCCGGCAACCGCGCGGGTCAATACAGCATCCGCATCAGCGATCAGTGGCGGCTATGCTTCCGCTTCGAAGGTGGCCATGCCCATGACGTCGAGATCGTCGATTACCATTGAGGAGGTAAATCATGCGCGAAGTAGCTTATCCAACTCCGGGCGAAATTTTGCAGGAAGAATTCCTGAAACCGATGGGCATCACCCAATACCGGCTGGCGAAGGAAATTTGCGTGCCGCAGCGGCGCATCGGCGAAATCGTAGCCGGAAAACGCGCCATCACTGTCGATACGGGGCTTCGTCTGTCGCGCTTTTTCGGCATGAGCGACGGTTTCTGGATCGGCCTGCAAACCGATTACGACACGGCGCAGGCAAAAGACGCACTGGCGGATGTCCTATCGCGGATTCACCGTTTCGAACCGGCGCACGCCTGACCTTTTCACTACCACAGCGCGTCCACGCGCTGCCGCAAAGCCGGCAAAACGTCCTGCTCGAACCAGGGGTTGAGAGCAAACCAGCGCTGATTGCGCGGGCTGGGGTGGGGCAAGGGGAAGAATTCCGGCAGGTATTCCTGCCACGCCTGCACGGTGGCGCCCAAAGTCTTCTTGCGACGCCTGCCGAGGTAATAAGCCTGCGCGTAGCTCCCGACCAGCAGCGTCAGCCGCAACTGCGGCAACTGGGCGCGCAACTGCGGATGCCACAGCGGCGCGCACTCCGGGCGCGGCGGCAAGTCACCGCCAGTGCCGGTGCCGGGATAGCAGAAAGCGGTCGGGATGATGGCGATGCGCCGCTCGTCGTAAAACACCTCGCGCGACATGTTCAGCCATAGCCGCAGACGGTCGCCGGAAGGATCGTTCCACGGCACCCCCGTCTCGTGCACCCGCCGCCCCGGCGCCTGCCCCACGATCATCAGCCGCGCGCTCTCCGCCGCGCGCAGAACCGGCTTCGGCCCGAGCGGCAGATGCGCCTCGCACACGCGGCAGGCGCGGACCTGTTGCAGCAGACTCTCAAGTTTCATGAGGACATATTATCCTGGAAACCTCAGTTGGATGAGGTTTCCAGGATAATGGGCACCGGGGTAGCATGAAGGCGATTTTCAGGCCACTAAACCATGAGGAGGAATCGTTACGATGAAAGAAACGCTCAAACCCGGCATCCGCTACCAGCACAAGTTCGTGGTACCGACATCCAAGACCGTTCCGGCGCTCTATCCGGAAGCGGAAGAATTCCTGGCCATGCCGGAGGTGTTCGCAACCGGCTTCCTGGTCGGCTTTCTGGAGTGGGCCTGCATCAAGGCCATCAACCCCCATCTTGACTGGCCGGGAGAGCAGTCGGTAGGCACTCACATCGACGTCAGCCACGAAGCCGCGACACCGCCCGGGCTGGAAGTGACGGCACAAGTCGAACTGCTCGAAGTAAACGGTCGCCGCCTGCTCTTTGCCGTGGAAGCTCACGATGGCGTGGAGATGATCTCACGGGGACGCCACGAGCGCTTCGTCATCAACAGGGAAAAGTTCGACGCCAAGGTGGGCGAGAAGAAGAACGTTTAACCCAGAGCCGTATGCGCCTCCCAAAATTCATTCAGAACTGGCAACCAAGATGAAAAACACCATAGACGCCCACGTCGAGTTTTCTTTCAAGGGCGAAAGCTATTCGCTGTCCGCGACCATCGAGCTGGACGACTTCGCGGCGCCCGATACTTCGCGTCCCTCGCTGCACGCGGTCCTGGCGCGGGAACATGGCATCGACACTTATTCCTATCTCTACGAAGTCATGCAGGAGGAGGAAATCCGCTTCGACAACGCGCAAGGATTGGCCGCCGACTTCCTGACGGACGGAGACTTCGATCTGGATGCCTTCGTCGCCAGGCGGCAGGCGCTGCAAACGCTCGGCTTGCTGCAGGCTATCGCCACGCGCGAACTCGGCATCGACGACCTCGCGCAACACCATGCGCTCAAGAACGCGCTTCTCCAGGCCTACGAACTCGGCAGGACTCACCATGCACGCTGAAAACTTCATTCCGGGCAAGGACGCCTCGCTCGAATCCTCGATCGCCACCATGCAGGCCCGGCTGGCGGCCCTCGGCTTCCACGTCGAGGAGCGCTCCTGGCTCAACCCGGTGGACGGCATCTGGTCGGTGCACGTGCGCGACCGCGACTGTCCGCTGCTGTTCACCAACGGCAAGGGCGCATCCCGGCTGGCGGCGCTGGCCAGCGCGCTGGGCGAGTTCTTCGAGCGCCTGTCCTGCAACTATTTCTGGGCGCACTACTATCTCGGCCCACGGCCCGCCCAGCGCGGCTTCGCCCACTACCCGCGCGAGCGCTGGTTCCGGCCGGACGAGAGCGGCGCATGGCCGCAGGAACTGCTGACCCCCGAGCTGCACCGCTTCTACAACCCGGAAGGCAGCATACCCGCCGACACGCTGGTCGACCTCAACTCCGGCGACGCCGAACGCGGCATCTGCGCCCTGCCCTACGCGCGCCAGCGCGACCAGGCCAGCGTCTGGTTCCCGGTCAACATCATCGGCAATCTTTACGTCAGCAACGGCATGTCGGCCGGCAACACGCCGGAGGAGGCGCGCACCCAGGCGCTGTCCGAAATTTTCGAGCGCCACATCAAGTTCCGCATCATCAGCGAGGGCCTCTGCCTGCCGGACGTGCCGGAAGAAGTGATCGCCCGCTACCCGCGCATTGCCGCCGGAATAAAGGCTCTACGCGCGGCGGGCTTCGGCATCCTGGTCAAGGACGCCTCGCTCGGCGGGGAATATCCGGTGATGAACGTGACACTGCTGCACCCGGACGACCAGGGCTGCTTCTCCAGTTTCGGCGCCCACCCGCGCTTCGAGATCGCGCTCGAACGCGCCCTCACCGAGCTGCTGCAGGGCCGCGCGCTGGACGCGCTGGGCGGCTTCCCCGAGCCGGGCTTCGACCTGGACGAGATCGCCAGCGCGCCCAATCTCGAAATCCATTTCGTCGATTCGAGCGGCATCATCAGTTGGAAATTCCTCGGCGACACGCCGGATTTCGAGTTCTGCGACTGGAACTTCAGCACCACCACCGCCGAGGACTACGCCTGGCTGGTCGAGCGCATCCACGCCATGGGCCACGACATCTACATCGCCGACTTCACCCATCTCGGCGTCTACGCCTGCCGCATCATCGTGCCGGGCATGTCGGAGGTCTACCCGGTGGACGATCTGGAATATGAGAACAACAGCGTCGGCAACGCGCTGCGCGAAGCCATCCTGCACCTACCGGAACTGGACGACGACGAATGCGCCGACCTGCTGGAGACGCTGAACGAGCTCGGCCTCGCCGACCAGCGCCCGGTCGCCGCCCTGATCGGCCTCGCCCCCGACCCCGGCTCCTTGTGGAGCGACCTGCGCGTGGGCGAGCTGAAAACCCTGCTGGCGCTGGCCATCGGCGACCAGGACGCGATCCGGGAAGGCTGCGACTGGATTCGCCACTTCGCGCAGATCGATGCAGGCCGGCGGCGCGTTTACCGCTGCATCGAGAACCTGCTCAATCTTGAGGGCGCCGCGTCCTACCGCAAGGCCCTGCTGCCGCTCTACGGCGCAGAAACCCTGCGCCAGGCGGAAGCGCTGCTCGCGCGCGAGTCGCGCTTCTTCGGCGTGACGGCGCCGGGACTGGCGCTGCACGGCTGCGACATGCACCAGCGGCTGCTGGCGGCTTATGGCAAACTGTCCCA
>JAQTLK010000077.1 GCA_028714955.1 Sulfuricella sp. | reverse complement strand
CCGGCGGTGGAGGCGGCGCTGGGCGACCTCAACGCCGCGCTGTCCCTCTCCCCAACCCCTCTCCCAAAGGGCGAGGGGCTTGAACTCCCTTCTCCCTCCGGGAGAAGGGCTGGGGATGAGGGAGAATCGCGCGAATGGGGAATCCCCTTCGATTTCCCCGCCGATTGGCCGAAGGCCGCCCGCGCGCCGTTCGACGCCTTTCACGCCGCCCGGCAGGCGATGCAAAAACAGATGGACGCTTCCATTGCCGCCCACGCCGACCAGGAAACCCTTTACGACCAGCCGGAGAAATCCCGCTCCAAACTGCGCGTGACCGGCCCCTTCACCGTGGAGGCGGTGCCGTTTCCCTCGGTGAAATCGCTGGACGAGACCGTGCCCCAGGAGGCCGACGCGAGCATCGCCCGTTCCGGCGAATCCGCCCGCCAGCACCAGTGGCGCGACGAGCTGCTGAAATCCGGCATCCGCGGCAAGGGCGGGCAGATGCTGAAATTCGCCGAACTGGAAACCTTGCCCGGCACGCGCTATCTGCACGTCAGCGGCACGCTGGAAATGCCCTCTCCCCCAGCCCCGCAAGCGGGCGAGGGGAGTTTTAGGGTGGTGGTGAGCTTCGGCCCGGAACACGCGGCGCTGGAGCAACGGCAGGTGGCGCTGGCGCTTAACGAGGCCGAAAAGCTGCGCCCCGCGCCCAGGTTCATCGTATTCTGCGCCTTCACCTTCGACCCCGAAGCGGCCAAGGACATCGACGAAACCTTGTGGCCGGGCGTGACGCTGCTCAAGGCGCAGATGAACACCGACCTGCTCACCGAAGACCTGAAAAAAGCGCGGGCTTCCAATCAGTCTTTCTGGCTGATGGGCCAGCCGGATGTGGAAGTGCGCAAGCGCAAGGATGGCCTGTTCGAGGCGGAGGTCCACGGCTTCGATTACTTCGATACCGCCAAAGGAGAGCTAGTCTCCGGCGGAAAAAGCAAGATCGCGGTATGGCTGCTGGATACCGATTACGACGAACGCTCCCTGTTTCCGCGCCAGGTGTTCTTTCCCATGGCAGGCAAGGGCGAGGGCTGGGACAAGCTCAAGAAGGATATCCGCGCCGAACTGGACGAGTCGCTGCTGCCCCATTTCCAAGGCACGGTGTCGCTTCCTTTTGAAGCCGGGGATAATCGCAAGGTGGCGGTGAAGATCGTGGATGACCGGGGGATTGAGTCGTTGAAGATTATGGAGCTGGAGGATTGAGAAATGAATACGCGCGTTGAAGCAATGATGGAGCAGGTCAAGGTATTGACAGCGGAAGAGCGAGTTGCCTTGCTCGATGCGCTGAGCGAGTTTGTCAGCCCGCCTGACTCCGAGTGGGAAACTGCCTGGGCCAAGGAGTGCGAGGACAGGCTGGGCGCTTATGAGCGGGGCGAGATCGAAGCTGAGGATTTTGATGTGGTGATGGCGCGCATGCGCAGGGAGTTTCTCGCCAAATGAGGGTTCGTGCTCTTTCTGTCGCCAGCCTCGAGCTGACGGAGGCAATGGCGTGGTATCGCCAGCGCAGCCCGCGGGTGGCGGAGACATTTTGGTTGAAGATTCAGGATGCGCGGCGTTCGATCGTGCTCTATCCGCAGGCTGCGCCGATGATCGCGCCCCGGGCGCGTCGTTTCATCCTGTCCGGCTATCCTTATGACTTGATTTACAGCGTCCTTCCTGACGAAATCGTGATCCTTGCCTTTGCGCACCACAGCCGTCGCCCCGGCTATTGGTTGACCCGTCTCCAGCAATTGAACTGATGCCTCCCGCTTCGCTCATCATCAACTCCCCATATGACCCACCCAGCCAGCACTGGGAACAGGCTCGCGACGGCACGCTTTCCATGATTCCGAAACGCCGCCCGGCAGGCTACGAGATTTTCGACGTGCGCAACAACACCCGGCGCATCGAGGAACTCAAGACGGTCAACGAAATCCGGCTGCGGCTTGATACGTGGCGGGAGGCCGATTATCCCGGCATCACCAGCATTACCCGGAAATTGCTGGAGCACTGGCATGACCGCACGGCGCGGCAGCACCCATTTTACTTCTGCCAACTGGAAGCGATCGAGACCCTGATCTGGTGGGTGGAGGCCGCACCCGAATTCAAGCAGGGGGTTTTCATTCCCGGTGATGGCGGTGCATGGCAGCGCCTTTGTAACAAGATGGCCACCGGCAGCGGCAAGACCGCGGTGATGGCGATGATTATCACCTGGCAGGTGTTGAACGCGCTGACCTACCCCAAGCGCAACAAGGATTTTTCTCGCGCTATTTTCATCGTCGCCCCCGGCTTGACGGTGAAGGAGCGTTTGCGGGTGCTGTATCCCGGCGAGCCGGACAACGATTATGACACCTTCGGCCTGTGTCCTTCCGAGGCCCTGCGGCAGAAACTGAATCAGGCCGAATTGCTGGTCGAGAACTGGCACACGCTGATGCCCTTGAAGGAACAGGAACGTTCGGTGGTGAAGAAGGGCGCCGAAAGCGACGAGGCTTTCACGCGCCGGGTGCTGGGCAAACTGGCGGTTCATCGCGACCTGGTTATCATCAACGACGAGGCGCATCATGCCTACCGCGTTCCCGCCGAGATGAAGGTCAGCAAGAAGGCTGCGGCGGAGCAGGGGATTGATCTGGAGGAGGCGACGCGCTGGATCGAGGGGCTGGACCGCATCCACAAGACGCGGCGCATCCAGCGCTGCTTCGATCTTTCCGCCACGCCGTTCGCGCCGACCGGCAAGGCAAGCACCGAGGCGGGGCTGTTCGGCTGGATCGTGTCGGATTTCGGTCTCAACGACGCCATCGAGGGCGGGCTGGTGAAGACCCCTCGGGTGGTGATACGCGATGATGCGCTACCGGACGCCAGAACATACCGCTCCAAGCTGTACCACATTTATCGCGATGAGGCCGTGGCGGAGGATCTGAACCGGCGCGGAGCGGAGCCCCACGAAGCCCTGCCCAAGCTGGTGAAGGATGCCTATGCCTTATTGGGCGCGGACTGGCGAAAGGCACTACAGGACTGGCAGGCTGCAGGACATGCTTCGCCGCCAGTGATGCTGACGGTTTGCAACCGCACCGAGACCGCCGCGCGTATCGAACATTTCTTCAACCACGGCGATGCCCACTGGCCGGAACTGCACGCGCCGCAACGCACGCTACGGGTAGATTCCAGAGTGCTGGAAAAAGCCGAGCTTGGGGAAACCGCAGGCACCGACAAGGATTACGAGGCGCGATTGGCAGCCATCGTCGAGGCGGCCGACATTCCGGAAACCCGCAAACCACGCCTGCGGGAGATGAAGAAGGAAGATCTGCTGCGCGAGATCGTGGATAACGTGGGCAAGCGCGGCACGGCGGGGCAGGATTTGCAGAATGTGATTTCCGTCGCCATGCTGTCGGAAGGCTGGGACGCCAAGAATGTAACCCACATCATGGGGCTGCGCGCTTTCACCTCACAACTTCTATGCGAGCAGGTGATCGGACGCGGACTGCGGCGCGTGTCCTACGAAACAGATGAGAACGGGCTGTTCCTGCCGGAGTATGTCAACATCTTCGGGGTGCCGCTGTCTATTTTTCAGGATGTGGGTGAAGGCGGGGAACCGCCGCCGCCACCTAAACCCAGTACGCAGGTCGAAGCGCTGCCGGAACGCAATGATCTGGAAATTCGCTGGCCCAATGTGCTGCGCGTGGATACGGTGGTAAAACAGGTGCTGACGGTGGACTGGGGCAAGGTTGAACCTTTGACGCTGGACCCGGCGCAAACGCCCATCAGCGTGGAAATCGCCCCTGCGTTGGGCGGGGCGACGGACTGGGGCCGCGTCGAGGTGATCGACCTGGAAAAGTTGCCGGAAGCCTTCCGGCTCCAGCGTTTGATATTCCAGGCCGGGCGCAAGGCTTTTGAAGCGGTCGCGAGTGGCTTCAGTGGCAATCGCGAATACTTGGTATTCCAGTTGATCCGGTTGGTGGAGCAGTTCTTTGCGTCAGACAAGCTGGTCATCCCTTCCCTGTTTCACCAGGACCCGTTACGCAAGCGAATCCTGCTGTCACTCAACATCGACGTGATCGTGCAGCACCTTTTGCGATTTGTGCAGGAACAGAACACCGAGCGGCTTGAACCGGTATTTGATGAAGAATCGCCCATTGGCTCAACACAGGCAATGCGCACCTGGTACACAACAAAACCCAGCCAGCCGACACGCAGGTCGCAGATCAGCCACGTGACGGTGGATAGCACGTGGGAGCAATATGCCGCCAATATTCTGGAGAAAAGTGACCATATTCTGGCATATGCCAAAAACGATCATCTTGGCTACCAGATTTACTATCTTTGGAATGGCGCGCGGCGTCGGTTCATTCCCGATTTCCTGATTCGACTGGCGAATGGAAAAACGCTGGCACTGGAAATCAAGGGTGAGGATTCCGAACAGAACCGCTCCAAACGTGCCGCGCTGGACGCATGGGTAAAAGGGGTGAACACAAAGGGCGGGTTCGGGGTGTGGTGCTGGGACGTGGCATTCCAACCGGCGCAGATTCACGATCTTATAGAAAAGCACATGGTTGGGTGACGATGTTCGCTTATATCATCAAGCGCCTCCTGCTCATGATCCCCACGCTGTTCGGCGTGCTGCTGATTACCTTCGTGGTCATCCAGTTCGTGCCGGGCGGGCCGGTGGAGCAGCTCATTCACCAGATCAAGGGGCAGGGGCAGGGCGGCGAGGCGAGCAGCGGGGCGACGCAGATCTATCGCGGCGACCGGGGGCTGGACAAGGAGCGCATCGAAAGGCTCAAGGCGCTGTATGGCTTCGACAAGCCGGCGCCTGAGCGCTTTTGGGAAATGGTGAAAAACTTCGCCGTGTTCGACCTGGGCGAGAGCTATTTTCACCACATGTCGGTGACGCAGCTGGTGATTTCCAAATTGCCGGTTTCGATCAGCCTCGGGGTGTGGACTTTCTTCATCGTGTACCTCACCTGCATTCCACTCGGCATCGCCAAGGCGGTGCGCGACGGCTCCGCCTTCGACGTGATTTCCAGCACCGTAATCCTGGTGGGCTACGCCATTCCCGGCTTCGTGCTGGGCATCCTGCTGCTGGTGCTGTTCGGCGGCGGCAGCTTCTGGGACGTGTTTCCGTTGCGCGGCCTGGTGTCGGACAACTGGGCGACGCTGCCCTGGCATGCCAGGATCACCGACTACCTGTGGCACATGGTGCTGCCGGTCACGGCTTCGGTGGTGGGCAGCTTCGCGGTGATGACCATGCTCACCAAGAACAGCTTCATCGAGGAAATCCGCAAGCAGTACGTGTTGACGGCGCGGGCCAAGGGTTTGAGCGAAAACACCGTGCTCTACAAGCACGTGTTCCGCAACGCCATGATTCCGCTGATAACGGGCTTTCCGGCGGCGTTCATCGGTGCCTTCTTTACCGGCAGCCTGCTGATCGAGACCATCTTTTCCCTCGATGGCCTGGGGTTGCTGTCCTACGAGTCGGTGCTCAAGCGCGATTACCCGGTGGTGCTGGGCACGCTTTACCTTTACACCCTGCTGGGGCTGGTCGCCAAGCTGCTTTCGGACTTGAGCTATGTGCTGGTCGATCCGCGCATCCAGTTCGAGAGCGTGTCGTGATGAAGGCGTCTCCCCGCCAGCGCGCCTGGCTGCGCTTCAGGAGCAACCGGCGCGGCTACTGGAGCCTGTGGATTTTCAGCGTGCTGTTCGCGCTCAGCCTGTGCGCCGAGGTGCTGTCCAACGACAAGCCGCTGGTCGTCCGCTACCAGGGGCAGTATTACTTCCCCATCATCAAGACCTACCCGGAGACGCAATTTGGCGGGGACTTTGAAACCGAGGCCGATTACAACGATCCCTATGTCGAGGACAAGATCACCCGCGGGAAGAACTGGGCCTTGTACCCGCTTAACCGCTACAGTTTCAATTCCATCAATTATTTCGCCGACAGCCCCAACCCGGCGCCGCCGTCGCGTCAAAACCTGCTTGGCACCGACGACCGCGGCCGCGACGTGCTGGCGCGGCTGATCTACGGCTTTCGCATCTCGGTGCTGTTTGCCCTGGCGCTCACCCTGGTCGGCACCCTCATCGGCATTTTCGCCGGTGCGCTGCAAGGCTATTTCGGCGGGCGCTTCGACCTCTTGTTCCAGCGTTTCACGGAGGTATGGGGCTCGATGCCGGAACTGTATCTGCTGATCATTTTCTCCGCCATTTTTCAGCCCAGCATCGCGCTGCTGCTGATCCTGCTTTCCCTGTTCGGCTGGCTGGGGCTGGCGGATTACGTGCGCGCCGAATTCCTGCGCGGACGCAACATGGATTACGTCAAGGCGGCGCGCGCCCTGGGCGTTTCCAATCGCGCCATCATGCTGCGCCACCTGCTGCCCAACAGCATGACGCCGGTGATCACCTTCCTGCCGTTCCGCGTGTCGGGTTCGATCCTGGCGCTTACCAGCCTGGATTTCCTCGGCCTCGGCGTGCCGCCTTCCACGCCCAGCCTGGGAGAACTGCTGGCCCAGGGCAAGGATAATATCGAGGCATGGTGGCTTTCGCTGACCACTTTCGGCGTATTGGTGGGGACGCTGCTGCTGCTGATCTTTATCGGAGAGGCATTGAGGGAAGCTATGGATATGAGGAGGGGGTGAGGGGTGATGGGTGATGGGTGATGAGTGAGGAGTGAGGGGTGAGGAGTGAGGAGTGAGGAGTGATGGGTGATGAGTGAGGGGTGAGGGGTGAGGGGTGAGGGCGTGGGAATGGATGGCGGAAAGGTCGGGCTGAGCGGAGGGGGATGCGCGGCGGTGGGTGAGCATCACCCCTTGCTTGCCATTGATCGCCTGACGGTGTCTTTCGGACGCCCCGGGCAATATGTCGATGCGGTGCACGAGGCCGGTTTTTCCATCGCAGCGGGAGAGAAACTGGCGCTGGTGGGCGAATCCGGGTCAGGCAAGTCGGTGACGGCGTTGTCCATTCTGCAATTGCACGACAGGCGCCAGGTGAGCTATCCATCGGGCTCCATTCTGTTCCAGGGGCGGGAATTGATGGGCCTGGCGGAGAACGAGCTGCGACGCATCCGGGGCCGGGATATCGCCATGATTTTCCAGGAGCCGATGACTTCCCTCAACCCGCTCTATACCATCGGCGACCAGTTGATGGAGCCGTTGCTGGTACATGAAAACCTGAGCAAGCCGGCGGCGAAGAAACGCATGCTGGAACTGCTTGCCCGCACCGGCATTCCCCAGCCGGATAAACGCTTCGATGCCTATCCTCACATGCTCTCGGGGGGGCAGCGCCAGCGCGTGATGATCGCCATGGCGCTGGCATGCAGCCCCAAACTGCTCATTGCCGACGAACCCACCACCGCCCTGGACGTGACCATCCAGGCGCAAATTCTGGAATTGCTGGAGGATTTGCAGCAAGAGTTTTCCATGGCGGTGCTGCTGATTACCCATGACCTCAACCTGGTGCGGCGTTTCGCGCAGCGCATTTGCGTCATGCAGGAGGGACGCATTGTCGAGCAGGCTCCGGTGGCGCAACTCTTTGCCGCGCCGCAGCACCCCTATACCCGGCAACTGTTGCAAAGCCAGCCGGTGCGTCTGGTCGGAGCGGAAGAAAGCGTGGCCCATGAAAGCATGCCCGCCCTGCTTGAAGCCAGCGCCCTGCATTGCACATTTCCGATCAAAAGCGGATTTTTCCAGCGCCGGACCGGCGAAGTGCGGGCGGTGGACAACGCCAGCCTGATGCTGAGGCCGGGGGAAACCCTGGGCGTGGTGGGCGAATCGGGCTCGGGCAAGACCACGCTGGGAATGTGCCTGTTGCGTTTGCAGGAATGCACGGGGTCAATCCGTTTCGACGGAACCGACCTGACCGCCCTCAGCCAGCGCCAGTTGCGGCCGTTGCGGCGCAATTTCCAGATGGTGTTCCAGGACCCTTATTCCTCGCTTTCGCCCCGGTTGACGGTGGAGCAGATCGTCGCCGAGGGGCTGAACATTCATTTCCCCGAACTCGGCAAGCAGGCGCGCAGGGCGCGCATTCTTGCCATCTTGGCGGAAGTCGGC
Organism: Sulfuricella sp.; assembly: GCA_028714955.1. Lineage (GTDB taxonomy): Bacteria > Pseudomonadota > Gammaproteobacteria > Burkholderiales > Sulfuricellaceae > Sulfurimicrobium. The sequence goes on along the minus strand of JAQTLK010000077.1, from coordinate 3,199 downwards.
CTGGATGAATCCATGCTGTGGCGTTACCCTCACGAGTTTTCCGGCGGACAGCGCCAGCGCATTGCCATCGCCCGGGTGGCGGTGCTGGAGCCGAAGCTGATCCTGCTCGACGAGCCGACCAGCGCGCTCGATGTCTCGGTGCAGAAGCAGGTGCTGGAACTGCTGCGCCGCCTGCAGCAGAAGCACGGCATGAGCTATCTCTTCATCACCCACGATCTGCGCGTGATTCGTGCCATGTCGCATCGCATGATCGTGATGCAAGGCGGTCGAATCGTGGAAGCGGGAGAAACGGAAGCCCTGTTCGCCGAACCGAAGCAGGACTACACCCGCATGCTGTTGCGGGCGTCCCTGCTGGTTTAACCTGGAAACCTCGGCTGGAAGCGGTCATGGTCACGTGCGCCCTCAGCCCCAGACCTCTCCTGGGGGGAGAAGGGTAGGGGTGAGGGAACCTGCGTGATTACTGGCGTTGCGGTCATTTTTCCAGCTCAACCGCGGTTTTGAGGATGAACAGTTTTGGGTTTAATTGTCGGGCGTGTTCTTCAGCTTGTTGCCTGGCTGCAGGTTGTAGTTTGTGGGGAGCTTGTTCCAGCGCTGCAGGTCGTTGACTGCCACATTGAAGCGTCGGGCGATGCTGTATACCGTGTCGCCGCGCTTCACGACATAGGAAGAATGCTTTGCGGCACCACTGGTTTTGGCGAGTGTCACCCGCTTGCCCTTGACAGGCGCTTCTCGACCCTGTCTGGCATCTGAATGCGATGCTTTTTCAGGCTTGGCTGCGGCAAGAACGGTCAGCTTCTGCCCTTGCGTCAGGCGGTTCGACTTGAGGTGGTTCTGCGTTTTCAGTTGCGCCACCGTGATACCGAAACGCTTGGCGATGCCAGGCACGGTGTCGCCCTTGGCCACGATGTGCGTGGTTTTGCTGCCTGTCAAAGCATATTCCCTGGCCGGTTCGGCGTCAGGAATATGGGCCGCCAGGCTGGGCGTGCTGCCCGACCGGGCGATCGGTACCAGCAGGGTTTGGGCGGCGGCCAGTTTTTTGTGCCCGCCGATGGCGTTGAGTTCTTTCAGGCGCGCCAGCGAAATCCCGAAGTGCCGGGCGATTGCGGCCAGTTTTTCACCGTGCCGGGGGGTGTAGGTCTGCCATGAGGAGAGTGGCCGGTCGTAGTTTTCCAGGTTAAGGGAAAAATTATTGGCCTTGTCTACCGGCAGCAGCAGGGTGGGCTTGCCGGTTCCCGTGCCGGCGACGAGCGGTTTGTTGTAAGCCGGGTTGAGCGCGACGAATTCGTCCAGCGGAACTTCCGCAAGGCGGGCTGCCAATGCTACGTCCATGTGCTGCTTGAGTTTGACCGTGGCGAAATAAGGGCTGTTGGGAATCGAATTGAGCGTCAGGCCATATGCCGCGGGGTTCGAGATGATGTTTTTGACCGCGATCAGCTTGGGGACGTAATTGCGTGTTTCGGGCGGCATGTGCAGGCTGAGATAGTCAGCCGGTTCGCCGCGGGCCTGGTTTCTCGCGATGGCACGGCTCACCGAACCCTCACCCCAGTTATAGGCTGCCAGGGCCAGTTCCCAGCTACCGAACATGTTGTAAAGTTTTTGCAGGTAATCCAGCGCGGCATCGGTGGCGGCAATGACATCGCGGCGGCCATCGTAGAGCAGGTTCTGGTTGAGGCCGAAATTCTTTCCGGTAGAGGGGATAAACTGCCAGATGCCGGCGGCATGGCTGGTGGAATAGGCCTTGGGGTTGTAGGCGCTTTCTATCATGGGCAGCAGGGCTATTTCAGTCGGCATGCCGCGTTTTTCAACTTCTTCGACGATATAGAACAGATAGCGCTGGCTGCGCTCCATCATGCGCCCCACGTATTCAGGCCGGGCGGAATACCAGTCCTCGTGTTCCTTGACCAGGGGGCTGTCCAGGTCGCTCAGGGCGAAGCCGGCGCGGATGCGCCCCCAGAGATCAGTGTTGTCATTATCAAGGCCGGACAAGCCGAATGGCGTGGAAACGGAGTCGATTTGCTCCGCGGGACGAAGGCTTGCCTGGGTGTCCAGGCTGCTGGAGTCCGCTTGCTTCGCGCTGGTTTGCATGGCGCTTTCAGGCAGGGCATCAGGGGCGCTGGCGGCGTTGTCGGGGGAGGCCTGTTTTTTATCAGGAGCGGGCTGGTTTTCCGTGGGTTGGCTGCGCTGGAAGTTCCAGTCGTCCGCCGTCCAGGGAGAAGCATCCTGTGCGTTTGCCGCAGTCGCAGAGAACGTGCCCAGAACAGCTAGTACAAGAAATGAAACCGCGCGTAGTCGCATGCTTCGGGATCCCCTTTATGGAAAAAGGTAAAAACCCTGCCATGGTAACGATTTTGGTCGCTTGCGGTCAAGCGCAAATCCAGCGCCAGATCATGATCCGCACCATCTAACAGGCGGGTGCGGTTCATGCGCCATCCGCATCGACAACGTGGGCGCGGCATAAATTTAACGAGTTGATTCTATTGTGAATCAGCCCGTTTTTATTTCTGGGCGAACATATAAAATTGGCAACTCTTACGGAACTGGCAATTTATGGCATAGACTGCCATACTGTTATTAAGCATTCTTTTGGGAGAATTACCATGTCTATGAACGTATCTTTGCCACCCGAATTAGAAGCACGTGTCCGCCAGCGTGTTGAATCTGGCATGTATGGTTCCGCAAGCGAGGTAATTCGTGAGGCGTTGCGTCTGTTCGAAGCGTATGAGCAGGTAAAAACGGCCAAGCTTGATGGGTTGCGCCAAGATATTGCCAAGGGTTTGAACGACGTAAAGAATGGACGTGCAAAAGAGGTTGATTTTGAAAGTCTGAAGCAACAAGGCCGTCAGTTACTGAAAACTCGCGGGACGACCGCCTGATGTCTCGCATTCGCTATACTAATTCGGCAGAAACTGATCTTCTGGAGCTTTGGTTGACTATAGCGGAAGATAATCTGGTTGCAGCAGATGAATCCCTGGATTCCATTCAATCAACTGTTTCACTATTAGCTACTCAGCCTGAGATGGGCAGGGTGCGCCCGGAACTGGCGGATGGGTTGCGAAGCTTTCCGACCCGTACGGCGTACATCATTTTCTATGTGCCAGATGAAGATGGGTTACTGATTGTTCGGGTGCTGCACCACGCCCGAGACATTGATGCAGAATATTTCTCCTGGAGTTAAAAGCTTCCACTGACATATCCAAGA
>JAQTLK010000076.1 GCA_028714955.1 Sulfuricella sp. | reverse complement strand
TAGTTCGAATACCCCAGATTCGGCGCCAGCCATTGCTCTGCCGTTTGCAGGTCCCAGCCCTTGCGACGGGCGTAGTCTTCCACCTGGTCGCGGTCGATCTTGGCCACGGCGAAATAGGTTGCTTCGGGATGCGCGAAATAGAAGCCGCTCACCGCGGCGGTGGGCAGCATGGCGAAGTTCTCGGTCAGGGTGATGCCGGCGTTTTCGGGCGCGCGCAGCAGCTCGAACAGCGGGCCTTTCTCGCTGTGTTCGGGACAGGCGGGATAGCCCGGCGCGGGACGGATGCCGCGGTATTTCTCCTCGATCATATCCTCGTTGCTCAGGGCTTCGTCCCTGGCGTAGCCCCAGAACTCGCGCCGCACGCGCTGGTGCAGCAACTCGGCGAAGGCTTCGGCGAGGCGGTCGGCCAGCGCCTTGAGCATGATGGCGCTGTAGTCGTCGTGGCGTTTTTCGTACTCGGCCACGCGCGCGTCGATACCGATGCCGACGGTGACGGCGAAGGCGCCGATGTAGTCCTTCACGCCGGAATCCTTGGGCGCGATGAAATCCGCGAGGCACAGGTTGGGCTTGCCGGCGGGCTTCTCGGTCTGCTGGCGCAGGGCGTGGTAAGTCATCACGATCTTGTTGCGCGACTCGTCGCTGTAAATCTCGATGTCGTCGCCCACCCGGTTGGCGGGGAACAAGCCGATCACGGCGCTGGCGGACAGCCATTTCCCGGCGATGATTTTTTTCAGCATGGCCTGCGCGTCGGCGAACAGCTTTCTTGCCTCCTCGCCCACGACTTCATCCTCAAGAATGCGCGGGTAGCGGCCGTGCAGTTCCCAGGCCTGGAAGAACGGCGTCCAGTCGATGCGCGCGGCGATTTCGGCAAGCGGGTAATCCCTGAACGATTTCAGGCCGAGCATGGCCGGTACCGGGGGCACATAGGCCGACCAGTCGATCTTGAGCCCATTGGCGCGCGCCGCCTCCAGCGATACGCGCTTGCCAGCGCTCTGCCGTTCCTGGTGGCGTTCCCGCACCGCGACATATTCGGCCTTGAGATTGTCGATATAGGCGTCACGCAGATCGGGGCTCAAGAGGCTGGTGCACACACCCACGCCGCGCGAGGCGTCCTTGACGTACACCACCGGGCCGCCGTAGTTGGGCTCGATCTTCACCGCGGTATGGGCCAGCGAGGTAGTCGCGCCGCCGATCAGCAGGGGGATGGTCATGCCCATGCGCTGCATTTCCTTGGCGACGTGGGCCATTTCTTCCAGCGATGGGGTAATCAGGCCGGACAGGCCGATGATGTCGGCCTTCTCGTCGATGGCGGCCTGCAGGATTTTCGCCGCCGGGACCATCACGCCCAAATCCACCACGTCGTAGTTGTTGCACTGCAGCACCACGCCGACGATGTTCTTGCCGATGTCGTGCACGTCGCCCTTGACCGTGGCCATGATGATCTTGCCCTTGGCCTGCGCGGCCTCGCCGCTCTGCTTCTTTTCTTCCTCGATGTAGGGGATCAGGTGCGCCACCGCCTGCTTCATCACGCGCGCCGATTTGACCACCTGCGGCAGGAACATCTTGCCCGCGCCGAACAGGTCGCCCACCACGTTCATGCCGTCCATCAGCGGGCCTTCGATCACGTGGATGGGGCGCGCCGCTTCCAGGCGCGCGGCTTCGGTGTCCTCGACGATATAGGTGGTGATGCCTTTCACCAGCGCATGGGTGAGGCGTTCGCCGACCGGCGCTGCGCGCCAGGAGAGGTCCTCGACCTGCTCCCTGCTCTGGCCCTTGAAGGATTCGGCGAACTCCACCAGGCGCTCGGTGGCGTCCGGGCGGCGGTTGAGCAGCACGTCCTCGACGCGCTCCAGCAGGTCCTTGGGAATTTCCTCATAGACGCCCAGTTGGCCGGCGTTGACGATGCCCATGTCCATGCCGGCCTGGATGGCGTGGTAGAGAAAGGCGGTGTGGATCGCCTCGCGCACCGGCTCGTTGCCGCGGAAGGAGAAGGACACGTTGGACACGCCGCCGCTCACCTTGGCGTAGGGCAGATTCTGCTTGATCCAGCGCGTGGCGTTGATGAAGTCCACCGCGTAGTTGTTGTGCTCCTCGATGCCGGTCGCCACCGCGAAGATGTTGGGGTCGAAGATGATGTCCTCGGGCGGGAAGCCGACCTGCTCGGTGAGGATCCTGTAGGAGCGCGCGCAGATTTCCTGCTTGCGCGCCTGGGTGTCGGCCTGGCCCTGCTCGTCGAAGGCCATCACCACCACCGCCGCGCCGTAGCGGCGCGCTAGCCTGGCCCTTTCGATAAACTCGGGTACGCCTTCCTTCATCGAGATGGAGTTGATCACCGGCTTGCCTTGCACGCACTTCAGCCCGGCCTCGATGATGCTCCACTTGGACGAGTCGATCATCACCGGCACGCGCGCGATGTCCGGCTCCGAAGCGACCAGGTTGAGGAAGCGCACCATGGCGGCCTGGCCGTCGAGCATGGCCTCGTCCATGTTGATGTCGATGATCTGGGCGCCGGTTTCCACCTGCTGCTTGGCGATTTCCAACGCTTCGTCGTAGCGGCCTTCGAGAATCAGGCGCTTGAACCTGGCCGAGCCGGTGACGTTGGCGCGCTCGCCGATATTGACGAACAGCGAGTTCTCGCCAATGTTGAGCGGCTCCAGGCCGGACAGGCGGCAGGCCTTCTCGATCTGCGGGAGGTGGCGCGGCGGCAGTCCTGCCATGGCCTCGGCCACCGCCTTGATGTGCGCCGGCGTTGTGCCGCAGCAGCCGCCCACGATGTTGAGCAGGCCGTCCTCGCCCCAGCGGCGGATTTCGGCCGCGAGCTGTTCCGGCGTTTCGTCATACCCGGATTCTGACAAGGGATTTGGCAGCCCGGCGTTGGGGTGAGCGCTTACATAGGTGTCGGCCTTGCTGGCCAGCTCTTCCACGTACTGGCGCAGCTTGTCCGCGCCGAGCGCGCAGTTGAAGCCGATGGAGATCGGGTCGGCGTGGCGCATGGAGTTGAGGAAAGCCTCGGCGGTCTGGCCGGTGAGGGTGCGCCCGGATTCGTCGGTGATGGTGCCGGAAATCATGATCGGCACTTCGACTCGGGCGTCGTCGAAATACTTCTTGATGGCGAACAGCGCGGCCTTGGCGTTGAGCGTGTCGAAAATCGTTTCCACCAGCAGGATATCCGCGCCGCCTTCGAGCAGGCCCTGAACCGACTCGCTGTAAGCGGTCACCAGCTGGTCGAAGGTGATGTTGCGGAAGCCCGGGTCGTTGACGTCCGGCGAAATGGTGGCAGTGCGGCTGGTCGGCCCGATCACGCCTGCCACGAAGCGCGGTTTGGCTGGATTTTTCGCCTCGAACTCGTCTGCCACCTCGCGCGCCAGCCTGGCTGCCGCCACGTTGATGTCGTACACCAGGTGCTCCATGTGGTAATCCGCCATGGCGACCGAGGTGGCGTTGAAAGTATTGGTTTCGAGAATGTCCGCGCCGGCTTCGAGATAGGCCGCATGGATCTCGCGGATGATGTGCGGCTGGGTCAGCACCAGCAGGTCGTTGTTGCCCTTGAGATCGCCCACGTGGTCGCCAAACTGGCGATGGCTGCAGGCGCAGCCGCCGTGCGCATGCACGCCGCGGTATTCGTCCTCATCCAGCTTGTAGCGCTGGATCATGGTGCCCATGGCGCCATCGAGAATCAGGATGCGCTGCTGCAATTGCTGGTGGAGCAAGGCGGTGCGTGCGGAACGATTCATGATTATGTGGTGTTGTTCGGGCGGGAAAGGGTGTAATAATACCATTCACTCGAACGACAAGGAGGTCCCGCATGGAACACCTCACCCCCAGACAGGCATACGAATATCTGCAGGCCACGCGCGAGGCGGTATTCATCGACGTGCGCAGCGAAATGGAATTCCTTTTCGTCGGCCACCCTGACGGCTCGATCCTGATCCCCTGGGTGGACGCCCCGGACTGGGAAGTGAACCCGCACTTCGTTTCCCACGTCAGAACCGCCGCCAGCATCAACCGGCCGGTGGTGCTGATCTGCCGCTCCGGCCGACGCTCGGTGGAGGCCGGACTGGCGCTGGAGCAGGCCGGGTTGACGGAAGTTTATAACGTGCTGCATGGCTTCGAGGGCGACCTGGATGACAACTACCATCGCAACACGGTCAACGGCTGGCGCTTCGATGGCCTGCCGTGGACGCAGACTTGAAGCAGCTATCAGCTATCAGCGGCCGGCAGATCGTTGCCGGTGGCAGTCTGCTCGCGCACTAGCGCAGCGAATGTTTCTGCCGGCACCGGGCGGCTGAAATAATAGCCCTGGAACTCGTCGCAGCCGTGCGCGCGCAGGTAGTCGAGCTGCTCCACGGTTTCCACTCCCTCGGCGATGACCTGCATCTTGAGGCTGTGGCCCAGGCTGATCACCGCGTCGGCGATGGCGGCATCGTCCGGATCGCCGCAGATGTCGCGCACGAAGGACTGGTCGATCTTGATCTTGGAGATCGGCAGGCGCTTGAGGTAGCTCAGCGAGGAGTAGCCGGTGCCAAAATCGTCGATCGAAATCTGGATGCCGATGAGGTGCAACTGGTTCAGGGTGGTCAGCGTGGTCTGCAGGTCCTGGATCATGATGCTTTCGGTGATTTCCAGCTCCAGCAGTTCCGGCGCCAGCCCGGAATCCTCCAGTGCCTGGCACACCGCATCGGCCAGGCTGCTTTGGCGGAACTGGTGCGCCGAAAGGTTGACCGCCATGCGCATGCGCGGCAAACCGGCGGCCAGCCAGGCGCTGTTCTGGGCGCACGCGGCGCGCAACACCCATTCTCCGACCTGAACGATCAGGCCCGTTTCCTCGAGCAGGGGAATGAACTCCGCTGGCGAAACCAGGCCGCGTTCCGGGTGCTGCCAGCGCAACAGCGCTTCCATGCCGATGATTTTCCCGCTGCGCAAGTCGACCTGGGGCTGGTAGTAGAGCAGGAACTCGTTGCGTTTGAGCGCATGGCGCAGACCGGTTTCCAGTGTCAGCCGCTGTGAAATTCCGGCATTCATCTTGGCGTCATAAAAGCGGTAGCCGTTGCCGCCTTGCGCCTTGGCGTGGCTCATGGCCGTGTCGGCGTTTCTGAGCAGATCGTCCTTGTTGGCGGCATCGGCGGGATAGAAGGCGATGCCGATGCTGGGCGTGATGAATATCTCATGCCCGTCCAGCACGAAGGGCCTGGCCAGCGCATCGAGGATTTTTCTGGCCACCAGCGCGGCATTTTCCTGGTTGCCCACGTCCGTCAGCAGCACGGCGAACTCGTCTCCGCTGAAGCGCGCAAGGGTGTCGCTGCCGCGAACGTTCCCCGTCAGCCGCTCGGCCACGGCCTGCAGCAGCTTGTCGCCGGAGGCGTGGCCGAGCGTATCGTTGATGGCTTTGAAGCGATCCAGGTCCAGATGCAGCACGGCCGCCAGCAAATTATTGCTGCTTGCCGCCGCCAGTGCCTGCTTCAGGCGCTCCTCCAGCAGCAAGCGGTTGGGCAGGTTCGTCAGGGCATCGTAATAGGCCAGGCGGTGAAGGCGCGTCTCGGCCTGCTTTTTCTCGCTCAGGTCGGCAAACACGCCGAGATAATGGGTGGTTTCTCCCTGCTCGTTGCGGATGGCGACCATGGATAACCATTGCGGGTAAATTTCGCCGCTCTTGCGCCGGTTCCAGATTTCTCCCTGCCAGTAACCATATTCGAGCAGCGCGGCCCACATTGCCTGGAAAAAGGCGGCATCGTGCCGCCCCGAGCGCAGCAGCCGGGGGTTGCGACCAAGGACTTCCTTCTCGCCATAGCCGGTAATCGTGGTGAAAGCGCGGTTCACGCGCAGGATATTGGCCTGGACATCGGCGATGATGATGCCCTCGATACTGTTCTCGAACACCTGGTCGGCCAGGTAAAGATCCTTCTCGGTCCGTTTGCGCTCGGTGATGTCCTGCACCGTGCCTGACATCTGGATGGCCTGGCCCGCCGCGTCGCGCGTCACCTCGGCCAGTTCGAGCACGACTCTTTCCGTGCCGTCGGGGCGCACGATGCGATGCTCGATTTCGTAAGGCCGCTCACCGGCCAGCGCCGCGTTGACCGCGCGGGTGACCCGCTCACGGTCATCGGGGTGCACGCGCGCCAGAAATGCCTCGTAAGTGGCGCCGAACGCCTGGGGCTGAAGGCCGAAAATGCGGTAGGTTTCGTCCGACCAGTGCAGCTTCTGGCCGCCGATGTCCCAGTCCCAGTTACCGACCTTGGCGATCTGCTGGGCACGGGACAGGCTGGCCTCGTTCTTTTGCAATTCGGCCTGGGCCCGATGCAACTTATCGCGCTCTTCCTCCAGTTCGAGAATGTGCAGCGCCTGCAACGCCTCGCGCTCCTGCCCCTGCATGACGATCAATTCGCGTGAAGCACCAAGGCGTCGCTCTACCTGGCGGATGATGAAGTAGAACATGGCGAACAGCGCGCCGCCCAGGACCATGAAAAACAGGCCGAGGGTGCGCAGCAGGGCGGTTGCCTCAGCGAAGCTTTGCGTCTTGTCGCGCAGCACGAGCAGCTTGCCCACCTTGCGTCCGCTGGCATCCTCGACCGGGATGGCGCCCGCGTAATAGTGCCTGGCGCCGACTTTGACATCCATGCCCTGGCCTGAACCCTCCTTCCGGGAGAGGATGCGGTTTATGCTTGCGGCCGGCAAGTCCAGGGACTGATGGACGATCACGACATCGGGAAGACGCTCCCAGTCGGGGCGGCGCCCCATGCGCCGCATGGTATCCTCCCAGACCTGGCGCGTCAGGAATTGCTTGTCGATCGCCAGCAGGTGGTCGGTGCCGACGATGGCCTGGACGCCATGCAGTATTTCCTCGATCTCCTCGCCCAGTTCCACGTAGCCGACCAGCCCCTTGCCGTCGCGCATCGGCGCCACCACGCGCAGCGTAAAGGTGCCCAGCGGCCCCAGTTCCACGCCGGAAACAGTCTTTCCGCTTTTTTCGGCGGCCAGGGTGGTGAAGCGATCAATGGTGTCGCCGAAACGCGCGGGCTGATGCACGCGCAGCACGTTGACGCGGGCGGCGTCCTCGAAATAGAAATGGGTGATGCCATACTGCTCATGGAATGTCCTGAACAGCGGGGCGGCAAGCCTGAGCAGGGCATCCCGGTCCCCGGCGCGCAGCGCGGCCTGGAACGGCTCGTCGCGCAGGATTACTTGCAGCGCCGCACCCAGTTTCTCGCTGCGCACGCGCAGCGCACGCTGGAAATAAATCTGCGCGGAGCGGACATCGCGAACGAAATCCTTGTCGGCGACGGTTCTTTCATGCCGGTACAGACCGTAGTGCACGCCTCCCAGCAATGCCGCGAGCACCACGGCGAGGGGGAGAAGGATGGCGGTTTTCAGGCGGGTGCGGCTGTTCATGGGCAAACTGCTTTCCTGGTTCGCGTATCGTGTCTGTAGCCCGGATGCTTCATAAACATCCGGGGTGGTTTTGGGTTGCCAAATTTAACAGAAATGGCGCGCGTCGGGGCCAGTCGAACCGGTATCGCCCGCGGACCTCCATCCGGAGGACTTCATTCTATTCGAATTGCGGCGCATAATGAGGCCCAATCTGGCCCTCGCAGGGAATCGTGGAACTCCTCAGATCCAATCTGGCTATCGAGCCGGACTTGCAGAATTTTATCCAGTTCGTCCTGACCGCAGTAAGCCGTCTGGGAGGCAATGCCTTTGCCGCCTCCCTGGCCGCGCTGGAAATGGCGCAGGCGCTCAGGACAGCGGGAGCGGCGACCGGCTACCCCCTGCCCGCCAGCCTCAAGCTGGAACGGCGCGCCTTGCTGGTGGCGTGGGGCGAGAATGGCCACCAGCAGCAGATCGCCGCATTTTCCGAGGCGCCGGACCCGGCTGCGGTGGAACAGTTGCACCAGTACCTGCAGCAATCCACGGCAGTCTCCGACCCTGCCCAGTTGCTGCGCCGCAATGCCGAAATGGAGCGTTTTCTCAACGAGACGCGGGCGCGCACCGAGCAGGAAATCGAGGCCATGCAAGCGGCGCTGGAAAAGCGTCAGGAAGCGCTGTCCGCCTCCATCCGGCAGGCCGAAACCGATGCGCTGACCGGCTTGCTCAACCGGCGCGCCTACGACGAAAAACTGGCCCATGCCTTCAGTCGCACGCGGCGCCAGAAAACCGAGGCGCTGTCGCTGCTGCTGTTCGACCTCGATTATTTCAAACAGGTCAACGACGAGTTCGGCCACCAGTTCGGCGACGCCTACCTCAACAAGATGGCCTGCGCCATGCGCGCGGCGATCCGCGAGGAGGTGGATATGGCGTTTCGCTTCGGCGGCGACGAATTCGCCATCGTGCAGTTCTGTGATGAAACCATTGCGTGCCGGACGGCGATGGCGGTGCTTGCCGAGATGGGCGGCAAGGTCAGCATCGGTGTCGCCACCCTGAAGCCTTCGCAGGCCGGGGAAATCGACCTCGCGGATTTCATCAAGCAGGCCGACGATGCGCTCTACGAAGCGAAACGCGCGGGACGCGGACGGGTCGTGATCAGCAGCTGTGTCCCGCCCGGCGGCGGGGGCTGCACTTTTTTCTGTCCAAAATTAACGGGCGTGGCGAATAGCCGCCCCGAATAAATGAAACATCAATTCGCCACACCCGTTTCCCTCACCCCTGCCCTCTCCCAAAGGGCGAGGAGGACGCGGTCCCGCTGCGCGAGTTTTAATGAGGCGCCATGTCCCACATCATAGACAGCATCAGGGATTGCAAGCTGTTGCACAGCAGCCCGGTGCAAAGCGAGAGCGCCGCCATCCTGCTGCGTTCCAAGCTCGCCGCCATTGCCCAGCGCCTCGGCTTCTCCGAACTGAGGCGCGAAAACATGGCGCTGGTGGTGTCGGAAATGGTCTCCAACCAGGTCAAGCATGCCGGTGGCAAAGGCATGCTGCAGATCTGGCAACAGCCGGGTCCGGTGCTGGATATCCTGTCGCTGGACTATGGGCCGGGAATCGTCGACCTTCCGCTCGCCGAGGAAGACGGCTATTCCTCCGTCAATACGCTGGGCAAGGGGCTGGGCAGCATTCGCCGCCTGAGCGACCAGGCCCACGTCTACTCCCGGCAGGAAAGCCATGGCCGGGAAAAAAGATGGAACGGCACGGTCTTGCTGGCGCGCTTTTGTCCAAACGGCAAGCAGGAATGCCTGGAGACGGAAAACGATCAGTTTCGCCGGAGACAAAAGCACCCCGCGCTGAAAATCGGCCTCTTTTCGCGCTCCCTTTCGGATGACCGCTACAACGGTGATCGCATTTATGTGCGTCAGGATCACGAAACCTTGCGCTGGATGCATCTCGATGGCCTGGGGCACGGCGAGCCTGCCGAAAAGGCCACCGCCGACCTCGCCGGCCTGCTGCAGCATTACAATGCCCCCGCCGAGACGCTGGCCGCGGTCGATCGCCAATTGCACAATTCGCGCGGCGCGGTCGCGATCATCGGCGAGCTTGGCCTGGGCAGCCGGGCATTGCATATTCTCGGGGTGGGCGACATGCACGCCCACATCCTGGAACAGGACGGAATGCGCAGTTTTTCCTTTGCCCCCGGCGTGCTGGGCAAGGAACACAAATCGCCCGAGGTGACCAGCGTGAAGTTCGACCAGCGCTGCATCGCCATCACCGCCAGCGACGGCATTCGCCGCAACTGGGACGAAGCCAATTTCCCCGGCCTGTTCAATCTGCATCCCCAGTTGATCGCTTATGTGCTGGGGAATATCATGGGCAGGATTTCAGACGATCAGTCCGTTTGCGTGGCAAGCATTGGCTAGGAGCCTGTCGGACTTGAAGGAAATCGGCTGCAAATCCGCCTGGGCGGTCCATATTTCACCGTTTTTTTGGTCAATAGAATGACTATTGACCTGCAAAACCGGCAAAATCTGTCCTCGCCCAGCCGAATTTTCGCTTCGATTCTTCAAGTCCGACAGGCTCCTAGTTAACGATCATGGCGATTCGCCATGATCGTTTCCCTCACCCCCGCCCTCTCCCAAAGGGCGAGGGGGACGAGGAAACGCTTCGCGTTGTTTTACGTTAATCGAGGAGAAAACGGTGGCAAAACAAACAAAAAACACCAGTAAGATATTGATCGAGCTGCTCAAGCTGCAGATTGGCCATGTTTCCCAGCGCATCGAGCAGGAAGGGCAGATGGTGTTCGGCGGCAGCAATCTGCTCGAACCCGACGAAATCGCCGACTTGAGCGTCCAGTTTCTCCAGTTGCTGGTGGCATTGCTGGAGTCCAGGGATCCGGATGACGATGCTTCGCCGCAGTTCCATGCGCTGGAAATGTTCTTCAACAACCTGTCGAAGCAGATCCTGGTGCGCGGCGGAAGAATCGAAGACCTGGTGCGCTATATCCAGTTCATGCAGCACACCCTCATCGATGCGCTGGGCGAGGACCAGAACACCAAGGTGGAGGATGCGCGCGCCATTCTGCTGTACCTTTCCAGCCTGTTCAACGAGCTTGTCCTGGCCGTGTTCCAGGCTTACCTGAGCGAGAAGGAGCGCACCATCTGGGCGCAGGAGGCCGAACTGCGGGAGACCTCCACGCCCATCACGGAAATCTGGGACGGCGTGCTGACCCTGCCGATCATCGGCACGCTCGACTCCAGCCGCACCATGATCGTGATGGAAGCCCTCCTCAACCGCATCGCCAGCGAGCGCGCAAACGCCGTGGTGATGGACCTGACCGGCGTCAAGAACATCGATTCCCAGGTGTCGCACCATCTCATCCAGATGGTAAGGGCGATCCAGCTCATGGGCGCGGAGGCCATTCTCACCGGCATCCGCCCCGAGATCGCGCGCGCCCTTACCAGCCTCAATATCGACCTGGGCAACGTCACCACCCGCGCCACCTTGTCCGACGGCCTCAAGGAAGCGTTCCGCCGCATGGACATCCAGGTCAGCCACAAAGCCGCCTGATGTCCGGCACGGCGATACCCGGGCTGCACCTGACCCAGATCGGGCGCGAAAACTTCCTGCTGGAACCGTCGCGCGCGCTCGACATCAGCAACGGCGACGAACTGCTGGTGAAAATTCTGCAACGCTTGCAGGAGGCCCGTGCCGGCACGCTCTATTATGACCTCGCCGATTTGCCGCTGATCGAGCCCCTCTATTACCGCTGGCTCAACATGCTGGCGCGGGCCTGCCGCGCGGTGAACGTGGCGATGGTGTGCATCCGCATGCAGCCCACGGCCGCTTTCGCCTTGTCGCGCTATATGCAGGGCGCACCGGATTTCGCCGTGGG
>JAQTLK010000075.1 GCA_028714955.1 Sulfuricella sp. | reverse complement strand
GATGGGCGGCTTTATCGCCCAACTCGCAAAATCTGTCCTCGCCCAGCCGAATTCTGCGAGCAGCCGCTTTGCGGCTTGCCTGCTAAAATCGTTGCGCTTCGATCCCCATAAGTCCGACAGGCTCCTAGGTTAACGCCGTCCTCCGAGGATCGAGCCCAGCACGCCGCGGATGATCTCCCTGCCAACTTGTGAGCCTATGGCGCGCGCAGCGCTCTTGATGGCAGCCTCGGCGACGCCTTGACGAGTGCTCCGGCCGCTGCCGCCCCCCAGCAGGTCGCCGAGACCGCCGAGCCAGTTGCCTGCGCTGGCCAGGTTTCCGGTTTGCCCGGGCGCAGGCGTGGCGGGCGCGGCGTTTTGCCCCGCCCGCTCCTTGAGTTTCTCATAGGCCGACTCGCGATCCACTCCCTGTTCATAGTGGCCGTACAGCACCGATTGCCTGATGATGGTCTGGCGCTGTTCCGGTGAAATGGGGCCGATCTGGCTGTGTGGCGGGGCGATCAGCGCGCGCTCCACAGGGAGGGGGCGGCCTTTCTCGTCGAGCAGCGAAACCAGCGCCTCGCCCACCGCCAGTTCGGTGATGGCGGCTTCCACGTCGAGGCCAGGGTTGGAGCGGAAAGTTTGTGCCGCGGCGCGCACTGCTTTCTGGTCGCGCGGCGTGAAGGCGCGCAGGCCGTGCTGGACGCGGTTGCCAAGCTGACCCAGCACCGGGTCCGGGATGTCGAGTGGGTTCTGGCTGACGAAGTAAACGCCTACGCCCTTGGAGCGGATCAGTCTGACGACCTGTTCGATCTTGTCCTGCAGAGCCTGGGGCGCATCGTTGAAGAGCAGGTGGGCTTCGTCGAAGAAGAATACCAGCCTGGGCTTGTCCAGATCCCCTACCTCGGGCAGTTTCTCGAACAGTTCGGAAAGCAGCCACAGCAGGAAGGAGGCATAGACCCTGGGCGCATTCATCAACTTGTCGGCGGCAAGGATGTTGACGATGCCGCAACCCTGCGCATCGGTTTGCAGCAGGTCATCGAGGTCCAGTGCCGGTTCGCCGAACAGTTGTTCTCCACCTTCCGCCTCGAGTCCGACCAGGCCGCGCTGGATGGCGCCAATGCTGGCGGCGGAGATATTGCCATATTCGGTGGTGAATGTCCTGGCGTTGTCGCCCACATATTGCAGCATTGCTCGCAGGTCCTTGAGGTCGAGCAGCAGCAGGCCGTTGTCGTCGGCTATCTTGAACACCAGATTCAGCACTCCACCCTGGGTGTCGTTCAGATTCAGCATGCGTGCCAGCAGCAAAGGCCCCATTTCGGATATGGTGGCGCGCACCGGGTGACCCTGTACGCCGAATACGTCCCAGAATACGACCGGACAGCCTTCAAAGATAAAGTCAGTGAGCCCTAACTTTACTAGGCGCTCCATGATCCTGGGCGTTCCCGTGCCGGGCTGGCTGATGCCGGAGAGATCGCCCTTGACGTCAGCCATGAACACCGGCACCCCGATGCGGCTGAAATGTTCCGCCATCACTTGCAGCGTGATGGTCTTGCCGCTGCCGGTTGCGCCCGCAATCAGACCGTGGCGATTGGCGAGTTGCGGCAGCAGAAACAGTTCCTTGTCATCGTTTTTGGCAATCAGCAGAGGTTGGGTCATCGGGCGCTCCGGCTTTGATTAAAGGGTAGGCAAAATGGTAACATTATGCCTGTTTAAAACAGAACATCGAGATTGAGGAAGTCATGGCCGGTCACAGCAAATGGGCAAATATCCAGCACAGGAAAGGGCGTCAGGACGAGAAGCGCGGCAAGGTTTTTTCCCGTCTCTCCAAGGAGATTACCGTTGCCGCCAAGATGGGCGGCGGCGACGCCAACTTCAACCCGCGCCTGCGCCTGGCCATCGACAAGGCCAAGGAAGTGAACATGCCGGCGGACAACATCGACCGCGCGGTCAAAAAAGGCACGGGTGAACTGGAAGGCGTGAACTACGAGGAAATCCGCTACGAGGGCTACGGCATCGGCGGCGCAGCGGTGATCGTCGACTGCCTGACCGACAACCGCACCCGCACCGTGGCCGACGTGCGCCATGCTTTTTCCAAGTTTGGCGGCAATCTCGGCACCGATGGATCGGTGGCGTTCATGTTCAAGCATTGCGGCCAGATCATCTTCGCGCCCGGCACCAGCGAAGACAAGGTAATGGAAGCGGCGTTGGAAGCGGGCGCCGAGGACGTGCTGAGCAATGACGACGGCAGCGTGGAAGTAATCACTTCCCCCGGCGACTTCATGGCGGTCAAGGATGCGCTGGAAAAGGCCGGGCTCAAGGCGGAAATGGCAGAAGTGACCATGAAGCCGGACACCGAGACGGTGTTTGAAGGCGATGAGGCGGTCAGGATGCAGAAGCTGCTGGATGCCCTCGAAGCGCTGGACGACGTGCAGGATGTCTATACCTCCGCCGTCTTTGAAGAATAACGGAGCATGTAATTCTCATTCTTGGCATTGATCCAGGCTTGCGCGTCACCGGCTTTGGGGTCATCGCCAAGGCGGGCAATCGTCTGGACTATGTCGCCAGCGGCTGCATCAAAACCATGACTGGCGAGTTGCCGCAACGTCTCAAGACCATTCTCGACTCCATCGGCGAGGTCATCGCCACTTACCGGCCGGATCAGGCCGCCATCGAAAAGGTATTCGTCAATGTCAACCCGCAATCCACCCTGCTGCTGGGGCAGGCGCGGGGTGCCGCGATTTGCGCCCTGGTGGCGCAGGATTTGTCTGTCGCGGAGTACACTGCGCTACAGGTGAAACAGGCGGTGGTGGGCAATGGCCATGCCAGGAAAGAACAGGTGCAGGAAATGGTGCGCCGCCTGCTCAACCTGGAAGGCATGCCCCAGGCCGATGCGGCGGATGCGCTGGCATGCGCGATCTGTCATGCCCACGGCGGACAGGGGCTGGGAAATCTGGCGACGGCGGGTTACCGCGTAAAGAATGGGAGACTGGTGTGATCGGAAGATTGTGCGGCAAACTGCTGGAAAAACACCCCCCCCAGATTCTGCTGGATGTGCAGGGCGTGGGTTATGAGGTGGACGTGCCCATGAGCACGTACTACAACCTCCCCGCGCTGGGCGAGAGCGTGACCCTGCATACCCAGTTGATCGTGCGTGAAGATGCGCACCTGCTGTACGGATTTGCCTCCGATGAGGAGCGCCAGACTTTCCGCCGCCTGCTCAAGATCACCGGCGTCGGCGCCAAGCTGGCGCTGACCATCCTCAGCGGCATGAACGTGAACGAGCTGGCCCAGGCGGTAGTCGCACAGGATGTCGGACGACTGACAAAAATCCCCGGTATCGGCAAAAAAACCGCCGAACGCCTGCTGCTGGAACTCAAGGACAAGCTGGAAGGAATTACAGTTTCCGGCATGCCATTGTCGAGCGTGGCCGCCGGCAGCAGCGACATCCTCAATGCCCTGCTGGCGCTGGGCTATAATGACAAGGAAGCGGGTTGGGCAGTGAAGCAGCTCCCGGTCGATGCCGGCGTGACTGATGGTATCCGTCTGGCGCTTAAGTTGTTGTCGAAAGGCTGAACTCAAGGAGATCAGGAAGCAATAAGGTCACCGGCTTTCAGGCCGGTGGATATTTAGTTTGGGAGGGGTGTGCATCCCCTCCCAAACCGCGCCCTGTAAAACCCCAGCCTTCAGGCTGGGGTACGGCGCTCCCACCGCCCTGAAGGGCGGGGTTTCAACCAGTAAGGAATTTGGATGAATACCGCCGAACAGATTTTAGAGCAAGTGAAGGCCCTCCTCGAACCAATGGCCCCGGATGGCTTCGGGGATTTTATCGGTCTTGCCATTACTTCCAATTCCCGCGATTTTATTGTCAGCATGGTAGGGCGGGTGTCCGGGAAAGCGGTGGAACAAGCGGTCATGGGATTGTGCAACAAGGCCTTTGCATGATCGAAACCGACAATCTCAAGGCAGCAAGCCGCCTGGTTTCCCCGTCCCATGCTTCCCCCCAGGAAGAGGCGCTGGAACGCGCGCTGCGCCCCAAGTTGCTGGATGAATACGTGGGCCAGGAAAAGGCGCGCGGCCAGCTGGAAATTTTCATCCAGGCGGCGCGGATGCGCGCCGAGGCGCTCGATCACGTGCTGCTGTTCGGTCCGCCGGGGCTGGGCAAGACCACTCTGGCGCACATCATTGCGCGCGAGATGGGCGTCAACCTGCGCTCGACCTCCGGGCCGGTGCTGGAGCGGCCAGGCGATCTGGCGGCGCTGTTGACCAATCTCGAACCCAACGACGTGCTGTTCATCGACGAGATCCATCGTCTTTCGCCGGTGGTGGAGGAAATCCTGTATCCCGCGCTGGAGGACTATCAGCTCGATATCATGATCGGCGAAGGCCCGGCGGCGCGCTCGGTCAAGCTGGAACTGCCGCCTTTCACCCTGGTCGGCGCCACCACCCGCGCCGGCATGCTGACCAATCCGCTGCGCGACCGCTTTGGCATCGTGGCGCGGCTGGAATTTTATACCCACGAGGAGTTGAAGCGCATCGTTACCCGTTCGGCGCGGTTGGTGAGCGTGGAATTGTCCGAGGAGGGCGCGTTCGAGATCGCGCGCCGTTCGCGCGGCACGCCGCGCATTGCCAACCGCCTGCTGCGCCGGGTGCGGGATTTTGCTGAGGTGAAAGCCAGCGGTCATGTCAGCCGGGAAGTGGCGGATGCCGCCCTGACCATGCTGGACGTGGATTCCCTCGGGTTGGACATGATGGACCGGGTGTTGCTGCTGGCGGTGCTGGAGAAATTTGGGGGCGGTCCGGTGGGCGTGGACAACCTGGCGGCTGCTATCGGCGAGGAGCGCGACACCATCGAGGATGTGCTGGAGCCGTACCTGATCCAGCAGGGCTACCTGATGCGCACCCCGCGCGGCCGGGTGGCAACGCCGAGCGCTTATCAGCATTTTGGCCTGAAGCGCCCGGAAGACAGCCGCAGCGGCGAGTTGTGGGGGCAATGAAAGAATATTGTAAGCAAGATGTGAGAGAATGCCGCGCGGACGTGAAGCCCGGCAATTTTTCATGGCCGGTGCGTGTCTATTACGAAGATACCGACTCGGGTGGGGTGGTGTACTACGCCAATTACCTCAAGTTCATGGAACGCGCCCGGACAGAATGGCTGCGCCTCCACGGTTTCGAGCAGACCGACCTGATGCGCGAGCACGGCATTATTTTCGTGGTGCGCGAGGTGCATATTACCTATCTGCGTCCCGCCGTGTTCAACGACTTGCTGCAAATCGGCGTGAACGTCCATGCCACGGGCCGTAGCTGGATCGAATTTGTTCAGACCGTGGAACGGGTTGACGAAATTTTGACACGCGCTAGTGTTAAAATCGTGTGTGTGAACCAATCGTCATTCAAACCGGTGGAAATTCCCGAGATCATTCGGGAAAAAATGGAAAGCAGAACGTGAACGTGACACAGGATTTATCTTTTCTGGCGCTCATCACCAACGCCAGCGTGGTGGTGCAACTGGTGCTGCTGGGACTGCTGCTGGCTTCATTTATGTCGTGGTGGTTCATTTTCCGCAAGATGTTCACCATCAACGTGGCGAAGCAGATGACGGATAAATTCGAACGCGATTTCTGGAGCGGGCTGGACCTCAATACCCTGTTCCAGAAAACATCCAGCCGTGAAGCGAGCGGCATGGAGAGCATTTTCGAGGGGGGCTTCAAGGAGTTTCTCAAGCTGCGAAAACAGCCCGGCATGGATGCCAGCGTGGTGATGGAAAGCACGCGCCGCGCCATGCGCGCAGCCTACCACCGCGAACTGGACCTGCTCGAGTCGCACCTGTCGTTTCTCGCCACGGTCGGCTCGGTCAGCCCTTATGTCGGGCTGTTCGGCACGGTATGGGGCATCATGAACGCGTTCCGCAGCCTCTCAAGCGTGGGGCAGGCAACCCTGGCGCACGTTGCGCCGGGCATCGCGGAAGCGCTGATCGCGACGGCCATGGGCTTGTTTGCGGCGATTCCGGCGGTGATCGCCTATAACCGTTACAGCTCCGAGATTGATCGCCTGGCGACGCGCTTCGACAGCTTCATGGAAGAATTCTCCAACATCCTGCAGCGGCAAGTGAAGTAATGAGCCTCCGCCGTCCGCGCAAGCTGATGAACCAGATCAATGTCGTGCCCTATATCGACGTCATGCTGGTGCTGCTGATTATTTTCATGGTTACGGCGCCACTGGTTAATCCCGGCCAGATCGACCTGCCGCAGGTGGGGCAGTCCCTCAAGCCGCCGGTGGCGCCGCTGGAAATTTCCATCAAGGAAAAAGGCGGGCTGCTGTTGCGCGATTTAAGCGGCAACGGGAAGGCCGAGGAAGTGGACCGCGAAGAACTGGTGCGGGCGGTGAAGGAAAAACAGGCCAGCAACCCCGATCAGCCGGTGGTGATTAGCGCGGACAAAAATGTTCGCTACGAGGAAGTGCTGAAGGTCATGGATATTTTGCAGCAGAATCAGGTCAGTAAGATAGGCCTGCTGGCAAAACCCAAGGGCCGTTGAACCCAGAAATCTCGGTTGACCGCTTACCATGAGGCATAGCGTTCTGGTTCTAAACAACTTTTGTCGCAATTATACGCTCACCCGTCTGGTGAGGGCGCTACGGGCCGGATTGCACGGTTTTTGCGAGGTGGGCAAAAAACCGCACACTCCAGCCCGTCCAACTGAGGTTTCTAGGTTGAATGGTTTTTGAGCGGCACGAACCGGGCCAGATGAAAGCGGGCGCCTTGGCGCTGCTGGTGCATCTCCTGTTTCTGGGCCTGATGATATTCGGCGTAAGCTGGCACAACAACGAGCCAGCCGCTGTCGAGGTAGCGTTGTGGAGCGCATTGCCCAGCACGGCGTCAAAGCCTGTACCCCCGCGCCCGCAACCGGAGCCCGTCGCGGAACGCAAGGTCGAGCCAAAACCGGCGCCCAGAGCCAAAGCACCGAAACCCGAGCCGCAGCCCGAGGCCAGGCCGAACAGGGCGGAGATTGAACTCAAGGCCAAAGTGGCGCGGCAAAAGGAAGAGGAGCAAAAGGCCCGGGAGGCCATGCGCAAGGAAGAAGAACAAAAAAAGCTCAAACTCAAGGAAGAAGCGCTGGAGCAGCAAAAAGAAAAGCTCAGGCTGGAGCAGGAAAAACGCGAGCAGGAGAAGAAGGTCCAGCAGGAAAAGGCTGAAAAGCTGCGCCAACAGCAGGCCCAGGCTCAGGCAGATGCGGAAAAGGCGCTCAAGGCTCAGGCTGCGGCGCGGAACGTGGCGGCGCAGAACATGGTGGGCGATTACACGGGTAAGATCAGGGCCAAGATCAAGAGCAAAACCATTTTGCCGCCGGACCTGGCCGGCAATCCCCAGGCGGAATTTGACGTGACACTGATGCCGACGGGAGAGGTGCTGAATTTGAAGCTGACGCGCAGCAGCGGATCCAGCGCCTACGACAGTGCCGTGGAGCGTGCCATTTACAAGGCGCAGCCCTTGCCGCTGCCGCCTGACCCGACATTGTTCGGAGAGTTTCGCGAGTTGCACCTGAAATTCAGACTGCACGAAGATTGATGGCGTTCGGGCTGGAAACTGCCTGAAACAAGGAGTTGAAATGAAAATGCGTGATCAGAAATGGTGGCTGGTGCTTTTGCTGGCAATCGCCACGCCGCTGCATGCGGCGTTGACCATCGAAATTACCGGCGGAGCCGGGAACCAGATACCGCTGGCGATCGTGCCGTTTGCGGCGGAAAGCATGCTGCCGCAGAGCATGACAGCCATTGTCGGCGCCGACCTGGCGCGCAGCGGCCTGTTCCGGCTGGTTGATCCCGCTACCATGCAGCCACCGCATGAACCCGCCGAGGTCCGTTATCCGGACTGGACCGCCAAAGGCGCCGAAGACCTTGTGATCGGCAGCATTTCCGCGCGTCCGGATGGCAAGCTCGACGTGCGTTTCCGCCTGATGGACGTGGTCAAGCAGGCGCAACTGACGGGTTTCAGCTACACCATCAACCCCGCCCAACTGCGCTCCACGGCACACAAGATCGCCGACGTGATTTATGAAAAACTGACTGGCGATGTCGGCGTGTTCAGCACGCAGATTGCTTACGTCGTCAAGAACGGCAAGCGTTTCGAGTTGCAGGTGGCCGATGCCGACGGCTATGGCGCACAGACCGTCCTGGCTTCACAGGAGCCGATACTGTCGCCAGTCTGGTCGCCGGACGGCACGCGTCTGGCCTATGTTTCATTCGAGCAAAAGAAGCCGGTAGTCTACGTGCAGAACCTCGTCAGCGGCGGACGCAAGCAGCTGGTCAGCGTCAAGGGCAGCGCCAGCGCGCCGGCCTGGTCGCCGGATGGCCGCAAGCTGGCAATCGCCCTGACTCGGGACGGCAATTCGCAGATCTACCTGGTCAATGCGGATGGCAGCAATTTGCAGCGCTGGAGCGCCAATGCCACCATCGACACCGAGCCGGATTTTTCGTCCGATGGCAAGTGGATTATCTTCACCTCCGACCGTGGCGGCAGCGCGCAGATTTACCGCATGCCGGCAGTGGGCGGCGCAGCTCAGCGGCTGACCTTCGATGGCAGCTACAACGTTTCTCCCCATTTCAGCCCGGACGGCAAAAGCTTCGTTTTCATCCAGCGCCAGAACGGGAAATTCCATGTCGCCGTGCAGGACCTGGCCACCAGCCAGGTGCAGGTGCTGACCGATACGTCCCAGGACGAGTCGCCCAGTTTTGCGCCTAACGGCAAGATGATAATTTATGCCACGGAAATCAACCGCCGTGGCGTTCTGGCCGCAGTGTCCAGCGATGGGCGCGTGAAGCAGCGGCTGTCAGTGCAGGCAGGCGATGTGCGAGAGCCGGCTTGGGGTCCTTTGTTAAAAAACCAGTAATTCTCAGGAGAGAAAAATGAAAAAGATGTTGTTTAGCGCAATTCTGTTGGGTTTGTTGTCCGCCTGTGCCAGCACCGGCGATAAAGGCCAGACGGGGGCTGCGGTGGAAGACAAGAGCATGGGCCAGAAGTCCGGCGCCGATGCCAAGGGCGTGCAGCAGTCGACGGTAGCCGCCAATCCGCTTACCGATCCCAATAATATCCTCTCCAAGCGCAGCATCTACTATGATCTCGACAGCTTCAGCGTGAAGGACGAATACAAGCCATTGATCGAAGCCCATGCGCAGTATCTCAAGCAGCACCACGATGCCAAGGTCTTCCTGCAAGGCAATTGCGACGAGCGCGGCAGCCGTGAATACAACATCGCGCTGGGCCAGAAGCGCGCCGAGAGCGTGAAGAAGATGATGAGCGTGCTGGGCGTGCCTGATAGCCAGATGGAAACCGTCAGCTTCGGCGAGGAAAAGCCCAAGGCCGAAGGCCACGACGAAGCGGCCTGGGCGCAGAACCGCCGTACTGATATCGTCTACAAGGGCGAGTGATCGTGCGCAGGCTTGCTCTTTTGCCAGTCCTGCTGCTGGCGGGTGTTTGTCATGCGGGCTTGTTTACCGACGATGAGGCGCAAGCCAGAATCACCGACCTGCAAAAACAGAATGCCGTTCTGCAGGACAAGCTGCAAGGACTGGATGCCCGCCTCGCCAGCCAGGAACAAACCCAGCGCGGTTCGGGGCTGGACACGCTCTCCCAGATCGAGGCCGTGCGGGCTGACCTGGCAAAATTGCGCGGCCAGCTCGAAGAGCAGGCCCACGAGATCGAAACCACCCAGAAGCGTCAGCACGACTTGTATGTAGACCTGGACAGCCGTTTGCGCTTGCTCGAACAGCGCGTGGCGGCTCCGCTTCCTTCTGCTGCAGTGGAGGAAGCGAAACCCGGCAAGGGAAAAAAGCAGGCTGGCAAAACAGCGCCATCTGCCCCGGTTGTCCCGGCAGTGGAAGATCCGGTGGCGGAGGGCAAGGCTTACGATGCCGCCTTCAACCTCTTCAAGATGGGGAATTACCAGGGTGCGCTGGCGGCATTCCAGCAGTTCATCCAGACTTATCCGCAAAGCCCGCTGGCACCCAGTTCACAGTACTGGATCGGCAACTCCTACTTCAATCTCAGGGATTTCACGTCCGCCATCAGCAGCCAGCAGACGCTCATCAGCCAGTATCCGAAAAGCCCCAAGGTGCCGGACGCGATGCTGAATATCGCTACCTGCCAGCAAAATATGGGCGACAACGAAGCAGCGAAGAAATCCCTGGAAGATCTGGTGGCCAGGTTCCCGTTGAGCGATGCGGGAGAAAAAGCCAGGAAGCGGCTCGCTGCCATGAAATAACGTGCTGAAGGTCAACGAGATTTTCTATTCCCTGCAAGGGGAAACCAGCCGCGCCGGTTTGCCGACGGTGTTCGTCCGCCTCACTGGCTGCCCCTTGCGCTGCGGCTATTGCGATACCGCTTATGCCTTCAGCGATGGCGCCCGGCTGGAAATCCCCGCCATTCTCGAGCAGGTGGCGAGCTACCGCCCCAGATATGTGACGGTTACCGGCGGCGAGCCGCTGGCGCAGAAGGAATGCCTCGCGCTGCTCGTCAGCCTGTGCGACGCGGGCTATTCCGTTTCGCTCGAAACCAGCGGTGCGCTGGATATCGGAAAAGTGGATGCGCGCGTGTCGCGCGTCGTGGACGTCAAGACGCCAGCTTCAGGCGAGGCCGAAAAAAACCGCTGGGCCAACCTGGCCTTGCTCACGCCTCGCGACGAGCTCAAATTCGTGATCTGCGATGCGGCGGATTACGCCTGGGCGAAGCGGCAGTTGCTGGAGCGGCGCCTCAACGAGAAATGCCCGGTACTGTTTTCCCCGGTGGCGGACGTTTTGCGGCCAGCCGTCCTGGCGGACTGGATTCTGCGCGACCGGCTCGATGTGAGATTCCAGTTGCAACTGCATAAAGTCCTGTGGCGCGAGGACCGCGGGCGGTGAAGAACGCGGTCGTTCTGCTCTCTGGCGGGCTGGATTCCGCCACCACCCTGGCGCTGGCGCGCAGTCAGGGATTCGACTGCTATTGCCTGAGCCTGGATTACGGCCAGCGCCATCGCTCCGAACTGCTGGCGGCGGCGCGCGTGGCAGCCGCCTTGGGCGCGGCCGCCCAGCGCACGCTGAAGCTGGACCTGACCGTGTTCGGCGGTTCCGCCCTGACCGATGACAGCATTGCCGTGCCCAGCGCGCTCAGCACCCCCGGGGAGCGCATCCCCGTCACCTACGTGCCGGCGCGCAATACCATCATGCTCTCCCTGGCCCTGGCCTGGGCAGAAGTATTGCAGAGCCGCGATATCTTCATCGGCGCCAATGCGGTGGACTACTCGGGCTATCCCGATTGCCGCCCGGAATACATCGCCGCCTTCCAGAACATGGCCAACCTGGCTACCAAGGCCGCCGTGGAGGGAATCCCCACCACCATCCACGCGCCGCTGATCCATCTCACCAAAGCGGAGATCATTCGCCAGGGCATCGCGCTCGGGGTGGATTACGCCCTCACTGTTTCCTGCTACCAGGCCGATGCTGAAGG
>JAQTLK010000074.1 GCA_028714955.1 Sulfuricella sp. | reverse complement strand
CCATGTTGGAACAGAGTCTTTTCGCGGTATTTCTCGTCGGCCTGTTGGGCGGCACCCACTGCATCGGCATGTGCGGCGGCATCGTGGCGGCGATTTCCCTGCAATTGCCGGGGCAGGGCACGCGCTTCAGTTATCTCTTTGCCTACAACGCCGGACGCATCCTGAGCTACGCCATCGCCGGCGGAATCGCCGGCGCGGTGGGCGCGAGCACCTTGCTGCTCAAGGGTTTCTGGCCGGTGCAGCAGGGCTTGTATGTCGTCGCCAACCTGATGCTGGTGGCGCTGGGGCTTTATCTCGCCGGCGTCTGGCAGGCGGTGACGCAGATCGAGCGTCTCGGCGGTCTGCTGTGGCGGCGCCTGCAGCCATTCTCGAAACGTTTTCTGCCGGTGCGCCACCCGGCCCAGGCTTTCGCGCTGGGCGCGCTGTGGGGCTGGCTGCCGTGCGGACTGGTATACAGCGTGCTGATTTCCGCCCTCGCCAGCGGCAGCGCCTATTCGGGCGCGGCGACCATGCTGGCCTTCGGACTTGGTACGCTGCCCAACCTCATCGCCATGGGCCTGTTCGCCCAGCAATTGCAGGCCTTGACGAAAAACATCTGGGTGCGCCGCATGGCAGGCTTGCTGGTGGCGGGTTTTGGCGCCTGGGGACTGGTGCGGCTGGCGCTGGACTGGGTTAATTAACCCTAGGAGCCTGTCGGACTTGAAGAATCGAAGCGAAAATTCGGCTGGGCGAGGACAGATTTTGCCGGTTTTGCAGGTCAATAGTCATTCTATTGACCAAAAAAGCGGTGAAATATGGACCGCCCAGGCGGATTTGCAGCCGATTTCCTTCAAGTCCGACAGGCTCCTAGAAACCTCAGTTGACCGCTTACCATGAGGCATAGCGTTTTGGTTCTAAACAACTGTTGTCGCAATTTTACGCTCACCCGTTTGGTGAGGGCGCTACGGGCTGGATTGCACGGTTTTTTGGGCGCATGGCGGCGTTGCAACTCCTTGGAATGGAATAAGCATTCCGCGTCGTTGCGCCTTGCCCTGCACCCTAAAAACCGCACACTCCAGCCCGTCCAACTGAGGTTTCTAGGTTAACCGCCGCTGGAAGCGGTCATGGCCGCGTGCGCCCTCATCCCCAGCCCTTCTCCCGCCGTGAGGGCAGGGATGAGGGAAAGCACGATTTCATGATTTGGGGCGGCGAATCGCCATGACCGTTAGCCGCGTTCGATGCGATAAGCCGCGACGCTGCCCCTGAGGTTGGGCAGAAACCCGATCTCGCGCTCTCCATCCATGACCACGCGCTCCAGGATATGGATGCCATGCGTGGCGCAGAATGCCTCGAAATCCTTGAGGGTGCAGAGGTGGATGTTGGGCGTGTCGTGCCACTGGTAGGGCAGGTTGGGCGACACCGGCATGCGGCCCTGCAGCACCTGCACGCGGTGGCGCCAGTAGCCGAAGTTGGGGAAGGCGACGATGGCTTCCTTGCCGACGCGCAGCATTTCGCCGATCACCTGCTCGATATGCTTCATCGCCTGCAGGGTTTGCGACAGGATCACATAATCGAAAGAGGCGGCCTCGAAGCCGGACAGGCCCGCATCCAGGTCGTTCTGGATCACGTTGAGGCCTTTTTTGATGCAGGCGAGGATGTTGGCGTCCTTGATGTCGACTCCATAGCCGTGGGCCTGGCGCACGTCCATGAGATATTTCAGCAGGGTGCCGTCGCCGCAACCCAGGTCGAGCACGCGCGAGCCGGGTTTGACCCATGCCGCGATGGTGGCGAAATCGTGGCGCACCGTGTCGTTCATCATGTTCATCATGCCTCTCCCGCCACGCGTTCCATGTAGGCCCGCACCACGTCATGGTAATGCGGGTCTTCCATGAGGAAGGCGTCGTGGCCGTGGGCGGCGGTGATTTCCGCGTAGCTCACGTCGAGATTGTTGTCCAGCAGCGCCTTGACGATTTCGCGCGAGCGCGCGGGCGAAAAGCGCCAGTCGGTGGAGAAGGAAATGACCAGGAATCTGGCGCGGGCGGCGCGCATGGTTTCGCTCAGATTGCCATGCTGATGGTGGTGGCTGGGGTCGAAATAGTCCAGTGCCTTGGTCATCAGCAGGTAGGTATTGGCGTCGAAGCTGTCGGCGAACTTGTCGCCCTGGTAGCGCAGGTACGACTCGATCTCGAATTCCACCTCGTAGCCGAAGTTGTAGGCGCCGGAGCGCAGCATGCGGCCGAATTTTGTGCCCATCACGTCGTCCGACAGATAGGTGATGTGGCCCAGCATGCGCGCGATGCGCAAGCCGCGGCGCGGCACCACGCCGTGGGCGTAATAGTCGCCGCCGTGGAAGTCCGGATCGGTGAGGATGGCCTGGCGCGCCACGTCGTTGAAGGCGATGTTCTGGGCCGTGAGCTTGGGCGCGGCGGCGATCACCAGCGCGTGGCGCAGGCGCTCGGGGTGGTCCACGCTCCACTGCAGCACCTGCATGCCGCCCAGGCTGCCGCCGACGATGGCGGCGAACTGATGGATGCCGAGCCGGTCGGCCAGCCGCGCCTGGGTTTCCACCCAGTCTTCCACCGTGACCACCGGGAAGCTGGCGCCGAACGGTTTGCCGCTGTGCGGATCGATGCTGGCAGGGCCGGTGGAGCCGTGACAGCCGCCCAGGTTGTTGAGCCCGATGACGAAGAACCGCTCGGTGTCGATCGGTTTGCCCGGCCCGATCATGTTGTCCCACCAGCCCGGGCGTTTTTCGTGCTCGGTGTGATAGCCCGCCACGTGATGGTTGCCGGACAGCGCGTGGCAAATCAGCACGGCGTTGGATTTGTCGGCGTTGAGCGTGCCGTAGGTTTCGTACACCAGTTGGTACGACGGCAGGGTTGCGCCGCTTTTCAGCGTCAGCGGGGACTCGAAGCGTGCGGTTTGCGGCGTGACGATGCCGACGGAATTGGGCTTGGACATATCGGGGCTGATTATCGCTATTTTGGGCAGGGGCTGCAAATTTAGCTGTCAGTTATCAGCCATCAGCGGTCAGGTGGCCGGTTTGGCTGAAGACTGATAGCTGAAAGCTCTCTACGAATTCAGGCGCGCCAGGTGCATGTGCATTCTTGCCGGCTCTTCGGTCTTGAGCATGCGATTCACCAGCGATGGCAATTCCGGCAGGTTGGTGCGCAGGATCTGCTGCTTGACCGCCAGCAGGTGGGCCGGGTGCATGGAAAACTGGCGCAGGCCCAGGCCCAGCAACAGGCGGGTCAGCCTGACATCGCCCGCCATTTCGCCGCATACCGAGACCGGAATGCCGGCCTTGTCCGCGCTTTTGATGGTGTAGGCGATGAGCTGCAGCACCGAAGGGTGCAACGGGTCGTAGAGGTGCGCCACGCTGTCGTCGGTGCGGTCGATGGCGAGGGTGTACTGGATCAGGTCGTTGGTGCCGATAGAGAGAAAATCCAGGTGTTTGGCGAAAATGTGCGCCGACAGCGCGGCGGCGGGAATCTCGATCATGCCGCCGAGGGGCAGGCTGGCATCGTAGGGAATTTTTTCTTCGTCCAGGCTCTGCTTGGCGTGCGCGATGAGATGGCAGGCCTGGTTGAGCTCGGTGAGGGACGAGAGCATGGGGATCAGGAGCTTGATCCTGCCGTAGTGCGAAGCGCGCAGTATGGCGCGCAACTGGATATGGAACAGCCGCGGCTCGGCCAGGCACAGGCGGATGGCGCGCAGGCCCAGGGCCGGGTTGGCGCTATTGTTCTCGGCGCCGAACAACTGCTTGTCCGCCCCCAGGTCGAGGGTGCGGATGGTGACAGGGAGGCCGTGCATTTCCTGCGCCACCTTGCGGTAGGCGAGGAACTGCTCCTCCTCGCCGGGCAGGTCGCGCCGGTTGAGGAACAGGAATTCGCTGCGGAACAGGCCGATCCCCGTGGCGCCGTTGGCTTTCACGTCGCTGACGTCTTCCGGCAGCTCGATGTTGGCGTGCAGCTCCACC
This sequence comes from Sulfuricella sp., assembly GCA_028714955.1. Lineage (GTDB taxonomy): Bacteria > Pseudomonadota > Gammaproteobacteria > Burkholderiales > Sulfuricellaceae > Sulfurimicrobium. The sequence continues at coordinate 7,581 of JAQTLK010000074.1, read as the reverse complement.
TCCGTGCCGTCCAGCGTGGTGGCGCGGGTGGACTTGAGGCGTTTGAGTTTCTGCTTTTCCAGCTCCCACTGGCTCTGGCGCAGTTTGTACTCGGCCAGCACCGTCTTGTCGGGGCTGACGATGACGATGCCCTGCGTGCCGTCGACGATCACCAGCTCGCGTTCGCGGATCAGGCTGCGCGCGTGGTGCAGCGCCACGATCGAGGGGATGTTGAGGCTGCGCGCCAGAATCGCGGTATGCGAAGTGGTGCCGCCGACATCGGTGACGAAAGCGGCGAAAGCGTGCTGCTTGAACAGCATCATGTCGGCGGGGGACAGGTCGTGCGCCACCAGGATGCTGGTCTGATCCGGGCTGGCCGGGCCGGGGGTGTGCAGGGTGGCGTGGCCGAGCAGGGATTTCAGCACGCGCTCCACTACCTGCACCACGTCCGCCTTGCGCTCGCGCAGGTAGTCGTCCTCGACCTGGTCGAATTGCGCCAGCAAGGTGTCCATCTGCTGCTTCAGCGCCCACTCGGCGTTGATGCGTTGGGCTTCGATGCGTTCCTTGGGCGCGCTGGAGAGGGTCGGGTCGCTCAGGATCAGGATGTGCAGGTCGAGGAAGGCATCGAACTCAGCCGGGGCGCTGGCGGGAATGTTGCTGCGCAATTCCTTGAGTTCCTGCAGCGTGGACTGAATGGCGGCATCGAAACGGGCGACTTCTTCCGGAACCTTTGCCTTGAGCAGGGCATACTGCGGCACGTCGAGACCGACGTGCGAAATGAGGTGCGCATGACCGATGGCGATGCCGCCAGAGATGGCGATGCCATGCATGGTGAAGCTCATGCAACCCCCGAGCGAGGCGTTAGGGGTGTACCCGCAAGGGGCATCCCCGCCGGGAGCGGAGCCAAAGGCTCTCGCTCCGGCGTGAAGGGGTGAGGAGTACAAACCCTCATTCGTCTTCCCCGAACTTGTCGTTGATCAGGTCAACGATTGCCCGCATCGCCTGTTCTTCGTCCTCGCCCTCGATTTCGATGCCGAGGGTGGCGCCCTTGGCCGCGGCCAGCATCATCACGCCCATGATGCTCTTGGCGTTGATGCGCTTGTCGTTGCGGCTGAGCCATATCTGGCTTTTGTGCTGGCTGGCGGCGTGCGTGAGTTTGGCCGAGGCGCGCGCATGCAGTCCCAGCTTGTTGATGATCTCGATATTACGTTGCAGCATTGCAGACTTCCATGGTGGTGTTGATGATGCCGTCGTGGCCACCTGAAAGTGCTTTCTCCACCACGGTGGCAAGGGGTTCGTCGCGATAGGTGAGCGCCCGCACCAGCATTGGCAGGTTGACCCCGGCAATGCCCTCCACCCGGCCCGGTTCGAGCAGGCGGCAGGTAATGTTGGTGGGCGTGGCGCCGTAAATATCGGACAGGATCAGGACGCCGCTGCCCTGGTCGAGCTGGCGCAACAGTTCCCTGGCCCGGGAAAGAATTGCCACCGGGTCGTCGTGAATGGTGACCCCCAGTTGTTGCAGATTCGATGGGCGGCTGCCCATGACATGACTGGCGCAGTGAATCAAACTTTCGCCCAGACTGCCGTGGGCGACGATAAGTATACCGATCATCAGAATTCCTGGTGCAGGCGGAAAAAAGAAGATATTTTACTCCGCTAGCCCGGATGTTTCATAAATTCGCGTGATGATCGCGCAGGATTTTGTGTGTAGGGGAATTTCGTGAGGGAGTGGCGTTTTATTCATGGAAGTCGCATAGCGATACTCCGTCCCCCTACCCTGCCTTCGGCTACGCTCAGGCAACGGGAGAGGGAGACGGCCATGGCCGTCAGGGCGATTCGTGCAGCTTCAGCCCGGCGTCGAGAAAGGTGAGGCGTTTTTTCATCGCCGGGGTCAGATAAACCTCGCCCTTGTCGTCGATCAGCATCGCTTCTTCCACCCCCATTTTCCTTGCCGCCTCGCGCCAGCCGTTCTTTCCGGCGATGAAGGGCGGCTTGGACGCCACGTCCGAGAGCACGCCCGCATTCCGGCCCCTGGGGATCAGCACGGTTACCGCCTGCACGCCTTGTGCCGGGTAGCCGGTGCGCGGGTCGATGATGTGGCAGTAGCGCTTGCCGTCGAGGTCGAAATAGCGCTGGTAGTCGCCGGAAGTGCCGACGGCCTCGCCATCGTTCAATTCCAGCGTGGCGATGGCGCCGGACTGGCGCGGATGGCGGATGCCCACCTGCCACGGCCGGTCGCCGTGCCGGCCCAGCGCGATGATGTTGCCGCCGATGTTGACGAGGGCATTTTTTACCCCCTGCGCGCGCAGATAATCCGCGGCCACGTCCAGCGCATAGCCCTTGGCGTAGCCGCCGAGGTCCACCCGCACCGCCGGGTTCTTGCTGTAAAAATCGCCGTTTTCGAACGCGATGTCCGACATTTTCGGGTTGGCCCGGACCAGTCTGGCAATTGCAGCCGGGTCGGGCCGCAGTGGCTTGAATTCGTCGTTCTGGAACCCCCACAGCCGGATCAGGTTGCCGATGGCCGGGTTGAACAGCCCGCCGGACTGCGCGGACAGCCTGGCGGCATCCTGCAGGATGGGCATCATGCCGGGCGGGGTCGCCGCCCTGGCCGGCGCCCGGGCGAAGACTTCGTTCATCCGGCTCAGGGTGCTGGGCTTCCAGGCGTGGAGGTCGGCATGCATCCGGTCGAAATCGGCCAGCACCTGCCCGGTCAGTTGCCGGGCGCGATCCTCCTTCTCACCGTAAAGGGTGACTTCCACCAGCGTGCCGAAAACGTAGCTCTGCTGCTGGTAGAGCGGTTCCTTGCCGCAGCCGGCCAGAAAAGCGGTGATCAGCAAGCAGAGAGCGGTGAGCGGAAAAAGAAAGGTTCTTCTGTTCACTGCTTACCGCTCCCCGCCCACGCGCTTTTCTCCAGCGCAGCCACGAACATCCCCGCCACGTTGAAACCGCTCTGCGCGGTGATTTCCTGAAACCCGGTGGGGCTGGTGACGTTGATTTCGGTGAGGTAATCGCCGATCACGTCCAGACCGACCAGGAACAGGCCCAATTCCTTGAGCCGGGGCCCCAGCGTGTCGGCGATTTTCCAGTCGTTCGCGGAGAGCGGCTGGGCCACGCCCTTGCCGCCGGCGGCCAGGTTGCCGCGCGTTTCGCCCGCCCTGGGGATGCGCGCCAGCGCGTAAGGCACGGCCTCGCCGTCGATGATGAGGATGCGCTTGTCGCCCAGGGCGATTTCGGGGATGAAGCGCTGCGCCATGACGGTGCGCCGGCCCAGCTGCGTCATGGTCTCGATGATTACGTTGCGATTCGGGTCATCTTGCCGGACGCGGAATATGCTGCTGCCGCCCATGGCGTCCAGCGGCTTGAGAATGATGTCGCCGTGGCTGTCGATGAAAGCGCGGATCAGGTCCTGCTGGCGCGTCACCAGCGTGGGCGGCATGAATTGCGGAAACTTCGCCGTGGACAGTTTTTCGTTGAAACTCCGCACCGCCCCCGGCCGGTTGAGAACGCGCGCGCCCTGGCTTTCCGCCTGCTCCAGCAAGTAAGTGCTGTAGAGGTACTCCATGTCGAAAGGCGGATCCTTGCGCATCAGCGTGACATCGAAATCCGTCAGGTCATGCCAGGCCGTCTCCGCCAGCGCATACCAGTTGAGTCCGTCGGCGACCAGGTCGAGTTTGCGCGCATGGGCCTGGACGCGCCCCTCGCGCAGGATCAGGTCGTGCTGCTCCAGCACGTAAAGGGCATGGCCGCGCGCCTGCGCCTCGCGCATCATGGCGTAGGTCGAATCCTTGCCGGTTTTGATGCTTTCCAGCGGGTCGAGAACGATGGCGAGTTTCAATTTGCCTGTCCAACGGGTTCGTCAGGGCGATCCTGCCGCTCGGTGTTTTCCAGCTCGATCGCCGCCGCCAGCAGCGCCAGCCGGGCCACCACGCCATAGGCATAGAAGCGGTTGGGCGGCGCGTCCGGGCTGGCGTCGCAGTCGGGCAGGGAGCAGGCGGTTTCGAACGCCTGCGGCACGAACTGCATGCCGGGAGCGTTGAGGTTTTCATCCTGGCCGCGTCCGGTATGGACGCGGTAGAAGCCGCCCACCACGAAATGATCCATCATGTAGACCACCGGCTCGGCGACCGCCTGGTTGATGCTTTCGAAGGTGTAGACGCCTTCCTGGATGATGACCTCGCTGACCTGCTGGCCTTCCTTGATGACCGACATCTTGTTGCGCTGCTTGCGGTTGAGACCCTTGACCTCGGAGGCGTCCTTGACCGTCATGATGCCCATGCCGTAGGTGCCGGCATCGGCCTTGACGATGACGAAGGGGGCGTGCTTCACGTCATACTCGCGGTATTTCTCGCGGATGTCCTTGAGCAGTTCATCCACCGCGGCAGCCAGGCATTCCTCGCCGAGCCGGTCATGGAAATTGATTTTGCCGCAACTGGCGAAGTAGGGGTTGATCAGCCACGGGTCGATGTGGACGATGCGCGCGAACTCCGCGGCCACCTGGTCGTAGGCGCCAAAATGCCGGGATTTGCGCCGTGTTGCCCAGCCGGCATGGAGCGGCGGGATGATCGGCTGCCTGATGCCTTGCAGTAGCGCAGGGATGCCGGCCGAGAGGTCGTTGTTGAGCAGGATGGCGCAGGGGTCGAAGCCGTCCAGCTTGAGCTTGTCGCCTTCGCGCCGGATCGGTTCCAGCGTCAGGGTCTGTCCGTCGGGCAGGCTGAGCGCGGTGGGCGCGGCGATCTCCGGCAGCAGGCTGCCGATGCGCACGTACAGCCCGGCATGGCGCAGGATGGTGGCCAGCCTTGCCACGTTTTGCAGGTAGAAGGTGTTGCGCGTGTGGTTTTCCGGGATGAGCAGGAAACGCTGCGCATCGGGACAGATTTTTTCCACCGCCGACATGGCCGCCTGCACGCACAGCGGCATGAATTCCGGGTTCAGGTTGTTGAAGCCGCCGGGGAACAGGTTGGTGTCCACCGGCGCGAGCTTGAAGCCGGCGTTGCGCAGGTCCACCGAGGCGTAAAAGGGGGCGTCGTGCTCCTGCCACTGGGTGCGGAACCATTGCTCGATGCGCGGCTGGGCGTCCAGGATGTGCTGCTCCAGGGCGAGCAACGGGCCGGTGAGAGCGGTGGTGAGGTGTGGAACCATAAAATTCGCTGTCTATTCTTTGGTCGTCGGTCGACCCGTCATGATAGTGGAAGGGCAAGGCGATGGCCATCGCGCAGCAGTTGCGCCATTTCCTCCGCCGTCACCGGGCGGCTGAAATAGTAGCCCTGGATGGCGTCGCAGCCGTGGCGGTGCAAGAACTTCAACTGGCTTTCCGTTTCCACGCCCTCTGCGATCACGTCGAGCTTCATGCCGTGCGCCAGCGCGATGATGGCCATCGAGATGGTGGCGTCGTCCGGATCGGAGATGATGTCGCGCACGAAGGACTGGTCCAGCTTGAGCTTGTTGATGGGGAAGCGCTTGAGATAGCTGAGGCTGGAATAGCCGGTGCCGAAGTCGTCGATCGAGAGCCGCACGCCCATGTCGCGCAGCGCGAGCAGGGTCTGCTCGGTGCTTTCGGCGTGCTGCATGGCCACGCTTTCGGTGATTTCCAGTTCCAGGAATCGGGGCGGCAGGCCGCTGTCCGCCAAGGCTTTTTCCACCAGTTGCGGGATGTTTTCGCGGAACTGGCGCGCGGACAGGTTCACCGCCACGCGCATTGCCGGCAGGCCCGCGTCGTGCCAGGCGCGGACCTGCTTGCAGGCGGTATGCAGCACCCAGGCGCCGATGGGAATGATGAGGCCGGTATCTTCCGCCAGGGGGATGAAATTGGCGGGCGAAATCATGCCCATCTCGGCATGCCGCCAGCGCAGCAGCGCTTCCATGCCGATCATCTCGCCGCTATGCAGGCTGACCTGGGGCTGGTAGTGGAGCATGAATTCATTGCGTTCCAGCGCGCCGCGCAGGCTGTTTTCCATCATCAGGCGCTGGAACACGCGGCTGTTGATCTCGGCGGTGTAGTACTGGACGCTGTTGCGGCCCTGCTCCTTGGCCCGGTACATGGCGGCGTCGGCGTTCTTCAGCAGGGTCGCGGCGTCCTCGCCGTCACGCGGGAACAGGCTGACGCCGATGCTGCAGGTAACGGTCAGCGGGTGCGACTCGATCACGGCAGGCTCGGCGATGGCGGCGAGTACCTTGCGCGTGACTTGCGAAATATCTTCTTCATGCACCACCCCGGTGAGAATCAGCGCGAAATCGTCGCCGCCCATCCTCGCCACGGTATCGCCGCTACGAATGCAGCCACTGAGCCGTTGCGCCACGACTTGCAGCAACTGGTCGCCCACGTTGTGTCCCAGGCTGTCGTTGATCGCCTTGAAATTGTCAAGGTCGATGTACAGCAGGGCGAGCTGGTGGCCGGTGCGCCGGGCAAAAATGATGCCCTGTGCCAGGCGGTCCTGCGCCAGGTTGCGGTTGGGCAGCCGGGTCAGGGTGTCGTGGGCGGACTGGTAGGCGAGTTGCTCCTCATACTGTTTGCGCTCGGTCACGTCGTTCTGGATGCCGATATAGTGCGTCACTTCGCCCGCATCGTTGCGCACCGGCGAGATGGAAAGCTCGTTCCAGAACAGGCTGCCGTCCTTGCGGTAATTGCGCAGCAGCGCCTTGCCGTCGCGCTGCTCCCTGACCGCGCGGCGGATATGTTCCAGCTCGGGCTGGTCGGTGTCCTGGTTCTGCAGGAAGCGGCCGTTCTTGCCCAGCGCTTCTTCGGCGCTGTAGCCGGTGATGCGCTCGAAGGCGGGGTTGACGTAGACGTAGGGGAAATCCGGCAGGGTGACGTCGGTGATGGTGATGGCGTTGACGCTCGACTCGAGCGCGCGCCGCCAGAGCCGCAGTTTTTCCTCGGCCTCCTTGCTCTGGGTAATATCCTGCTTGACGGAGACGAAATGGGTGATTTCCTCCTTCTCGTTCCTGACCGGGGAAATCGTCGAGGCTTCCCAGAACAGCTCGCCGTTCTTTTTGCGGTTGAGCATCTCTCCGTGCCAGACGCCGCCGGCGAGTATGGTTTGCCACATCGCCTGGTAGGTTTCCAGCGGCGTCTGGCCCGACTGCCAGAGGCGGGGGTTGCGGCCGATGGTTTCTTCCGGGGTATAGCCGGTTAGCGCATGGAAATAGGGGTTGGCGTATTCGATCCGGCCATCGCGGTCGGTGATGATGATGGTGCCGGCACTCTGTTCCACCGCCTGGGTGAGCTTGCGCAACTGGGTTTCCGCCGCCTTGCGCTCGCGGATGTCGCGCATGATGGAAGAAAGGTGGTCCACCGAGCCATCTGCTGCCCGGTGGGCAAGAATCACATGCGAAACCGGGATTTCTTTTCCGTCCTGGCTCAGCAAGGCGGTTTCGCCTTTCCAGGAGCCCTTCTGCATGGCCTCCGGAATGCCGGTTTGCTGGATGATTTGCTGCGCCCAGGCGGGGAAGCGCGCGGCAAGATCAGTGCCGGCGATATCCGCTTGCGCGTCGATGCCGAACAGCTCCCGCGCCGCGCGGTTGAGGAACAGGGTCTTGCAGTCCGGCGTAGCGCTGGTGACGAAATCCGGCGTGGCGTCGAGGATTTCCGCCAGGCGGGAA
>JAQTLK010000073.1:8392-11544 GCA_028714955.1 Sulfuricella sp. | reverse complement strand
CTAGGAGCCTCAACCATCAGGAGAATCATCATGCTGATCATCAAATGCTTGCGCAGCTTGTTACTTGGCGGTCTTTGCCTCATGTCTGCCCTGGCTGCGATCTCAAACGCCAGGGCAGAACCAGCCGGCCAAACGGCGGTATTTGCCGGCGGCTGTTTCTGGGGGGTGGACGCGGTGTTCAAACATGTCAAGGGGGTATCCGGAGTGGAATCTGGCTATGCTGGCGGGGATGCCGCCACCGCGCATTACGAGCAGGTCAGCAACGGCGATACCGGTCACGCCGAAGCGGTGCGCATCCATTTCAATCCGGCGCAGGTATCCTATCAGCAACTGCTGCAAGTATTTTTCGGCGTGGCGCATGACCCCACCCAGCTCAACCGTCAAGGACCGGATAGCGGCAGCCAATACCGCTCGGCGGTCTTTTATACCAGTGCTGAGCAGCAGAAAACAGCGCAAAACACTATCCAGCGGCTCAGCGCCGCGCACATTTTTTCCGCGCCCATCGTCACGCAAATCGTGCCGCTGAAACAATTCTACCCGGCTGAGAAATATCATCAGAACTACTTGGCATTGCACCCCAACCAGCCCTATATAGTCATCAATGACATGCCCAAACTGGAGCAGCTGCGCAAACAATTTCCCGCACTGTATCAATAAGGGCGGGCTGCCAGGCAAGGAACATGTTTGCCTCTCCAGGCTTACACCTCGCTCTCGCCACTTGACGGCGAGACCCCGGCGCGGGAAAGGTATTCGCGCAGTTGCTTGATAAGATTTCTGTCGCAGACATTACTTTGATGGGGATGGTGCAGGAATTCCTCGCAGCCATTCAGCGTCACGTGGAAGCGCGCGCCGTGCGCGGGAATGACGCTGGCGCCGAGGTGGCGCAGCAGGGACTCGACTTCGCGCCAGTGGATATTGCCGCTCACCGGGTCATGGAAGATGGTGCGCAACAGGCTGCTATGCTTGTGACTCATGGCGGGATTCCCCATATATGACCTTGCTCGAATTATCACCCTTTGAGATGGCAAAGCAAAGTCGAGCAGCTTTTGCGCGCCGCGAAACGATCCCCAGGAAATCAGTTAACCACTGGGCACAGGGAGAGAGAACTGTGTAGCATAATGATGCTGAACAGGTGTTCCACGAAGTTCAAACGTGAATTTAACCCGGATATTTCATAAATTCGCGTGATGATCGCGCAGGATTTTGTTCCGTAGGGGAATTTTGTGAGGGAGTGGCGTTTTATTCATACGCCCGACCGAACAAAATTTCCATACGGAACAAAAGACCAGCGAGGGCGCGCGTCAATTTATGAAACATCCGGGTTAACAAGGATAAGCCCCTGATGTCTCGCTTCGACCATTCCCACTCCAGAACGCTGCCAGAAGCCGGTGAAGCCAACCTGCGTTCGATCGGCCGCGTGTTCCCCTACCTGTGGGAGTTCCGCGGCCGCGTGCTGGTGGCGCTGGCCCTGCTGATCGGCGCCAAGCTGGCGGCGGTGATGGTGCCGCTGGTGTTGAAGGAGATCATCGATGCGCTGGACAAGTCGCACGGCAACCTGGTTCTGCCGCTGGCACTGATCGTCAGTTATGGCCTGCTGCGCTTTGCCAGCACAACTTTTGCCGACCTGCGCGACGTGGTGTTCGGCAAGGTCACGCAGCGCGCCATGCGCCGGGTGAGCATGGCGGTGTTCGAGCATTTGCACGCGCTGTCGCTGCGCTTCCACCTCGAGCGCCAGACTGGCGGCATCACGCGCGACATCGAGCGCGGCTCCAAGGCCATCTCCAGCCTGGTGGGCTACTTGCTGTTCCGCATCACCCCCACCGTGCTGGAAATCCTGATGGTGGCCATCATCCTGTTCGTCAAACTGGACTGGGTGTTCGGGCTGATTACCCTGGTCACACTGGCGGCGTACATCGGCTTCACCGTGACCATCACCGACTGGCGCACCCAGTTCGTGCGCCGCGCCAACACGCTGGATTCCGAAGCCTACGGCCGCGCCATCGACAGCCTGCTGAACTACGAAACGGTGAAGTACTTCGGCAACGAGCGCTACGAGGCGGCGCGCTATGACCGCAGCCTGGCCGAATGGGAGCGCGCGGCGCTGCAATCGCAGCGTTCGCTCGGCCTGCTGAACGCGGCGCAGGCCGGCACCATCGCCGTCGGCGTCACGCTCATGGTGCTGCGCGCCGCCAACGGCGTAGTGGCAGGCACGCTCACGCTGGGCGACCTGGTGATGGTCAACGCTTTCCTGCTGCAGATGTTCCAACCCTTGAGTTTTCTGGGCGTGATGTACCGCGAGATCAAGCAGTCCATGACCGATGTGGAACGCATGTTCACCCTGCTGCATCGCCCCAAGGAAGTGGAAGACGCCCCGAATGCGCGCACGCTGGTCGTGCGTGGCGGCGAAGTGGAGTTCGAGCACGTCAGCTTTGCCTACAACGCCGACCGCGCTATCCTGCATGACGTCAGCTTCACCGTTCCAGCCGGGAAAACCGTGGCCGTGGTGGGCGCCAGCGGGGCCGGGAAATCGACCTTGGCAAGGTTATTGTTCCGCTTCTATGACGTGAATGAGGGCAGCATCCGCATCGACGGGCAGGACATCCGCCAGGTCAGCCAGGACAGCCTGCGCGCGGCCATCGGCGTAGTGCCGCAGGACACCGTGCTGTTCAATGACAGCATTTACTACAACATTGCCTACGGCCGGCCCACTGCCAAGCACGATGAAGTGATCGCCGCCGCCCGCGCCGCGCACATCCTCGACTTCATCGAAAGCCTGCCGCAAGCCTGGGAAACCGTGGTCGGGGAACGCGGCCTGAAACTCTCCGGTGGCGAAAAGCAGCGCGTCGCCATCGCCCGCACCCTGCTGAAGAACCCGGCGATACTGATCCTCGACGAAGCCACCTCGGCACTCGACACCAAGACCGAAAAAGCCATCCAGGCCGAACTGCTGGAAATCGCCAGGAGCCGCACCAGCCTCATCATCGCCCACCGCCTCTCCACCGTGGTCGAAGCCGACGAGATCCTGGTGATGGATGCCGGGCGCATCGTCGAGCGCGGGCGGCACCCGGAACTGCTGGCAAAAGGTGGCGTGTATGCGCACATGTGGGCGTTGCAGCAGCAGACGGAAGAGGAAACCGCCTGAATTAACCCGG
>JAQTLK010000073.1:0-8292 GCA_028714955.1 Sulfuricella sp. | reverse complement strand
TTAACCCGGCCTCTCCTGGAAAGTCACGGGGGCCGAAACCTGCTCCGACGAGGGCGGGGGTGTGTTCAGAATGCTTTTTTTCATCTTGCCGACCACGTGCATTTCGCACGCCTTGCAGTCGAATGTCAGCGTCAGCCGCTCTTTGCCGTTGAGCAGCACCATCGGCTCGGCGCGCACCTGTCCCTGGACACCGGTCACGCCTTTGGCCTGCCTGGGGCACAGGCTGAAGGAGTAGCGCAGGCAGTGCTTGGTAATCATCAGCGACACCTCGCCCTCCTCCTCGTGCGCCTCGTAGGCAGCCGCAATCAGCTTGACGCCGTGCCGCGCGTAGAACGCGCGCGCCGCCCGGTTGTAGACGTTGGCCAGGTAGGATAGCGTTTCTTCCGGGTAGGCCACGGGCGGCTCCACGGCAAGTTTGCGCACCGGGCGCTTGTAAGCCTTGATCCGCGCGGCTTCCAGTTGCTCGACCGCGTCGCGGCGCAGCCTGTTGGCGAGCGACGAGGGCACGAACCAGGGCCGACTCCAGCTAATGTCGAGGTGCTGCAGCACGAAAATGGTATTGCCGAAGCGGGCCAGCTGCTCGCGCAAGGCGGCTTCGGCCTCTGCCGGGTTCTGTGCCGGCTGTTTATCGAAGGCGACAGCAGCGGTTGCACCGATGCCATCGCTGTCCTGCAGCGTCAGGGTGAAGCCGTCTGCACTCTCGACGAAGCGTGCGCTCACATCGATGCGGCGCTCGGCGGATTTCCTGGTCAGCGCCTGGTCCCAGGCGTGGTCGCGGTTGCGGCTCAGCGCCGTGCCTGTTTTCAAGCCCGGCAAGCTGCTGACCGGCTCATTCGGCCACACGCGCCACAGTTCGCCTTTCCCCATGCGTTCGGCGCGGTTGGCCTGCAGGCCGACCACCTCGCGCTTGTGCAGGTAGGTCAGCCCGTCGCCGTTGGCGAGCGGCTCGTTGGCTTCCAGTTCGATCCAGTCGGGCCCGACGCGCGTCACCGTGCCGAGCGGCACGCCGACGAAGGCAGGGGTGTCGAAGGCGCCGATGTCGGCCTTGCGCCCGTTGGAGAAGTAGTCGGTCGCGCCGCGGTGGAAGGTCTTGTCCGGGTTGGGCGTGAACAGCAGCTGCGCGCGGCCGCTCGACGCGGGGGCCAGGTCGGGCCGCCCGGCGAGGATATCGTCGAGCAGCTGGCGATAGTGGCCGGTGATGTTCTTGACGTACGCCGCTTCCTTGTAGCGCCCCTCGATCTTGAAGCTGCGCACTCCGGCGTCGACCAATGCGCGCAGGTTCGCGCTCTGGTTGTTGTCCTTCAGCGACAGCAGGTGCTTGTCGAAGGCCACCACCCTGCCCTTGCCGTCCTGCAGGGTGTAGGGCAGACGGCAGGCCTGGGAGCAGTCGCCGCGGTTGGCGCTGCGCCCAGTCTGCGCGTGGCTGATGTAGCACTGGCCGGAGAAGGCCACGCACAGTGCGCCGTGGATGAAGTGTTCGAGCACCGTGTCGGCCGGCACGGCGGCGCGCACGGCGGTAATTTCCGCCAGGGTCAGTTCGCGCGCCAGGACGATTTGCGAAAACCCGGCATCGGCGAGGAAGCGCGCCTTTTCCGGGGTGCGGATGTCGCACTGGGTGGAGGCGTGCAGGGCTATGGGCGGCAGGTCCAGCTCCAGCAGACCCATGTCCTGGACGATCAGCGCGTCGACGCCGGCGTCGTAGAACTCGTGGACTAGGCGACGCGCCGCTTCCAGTTCGCTGTCGTGCAGGATGGTGTTGAGCGTGACATAGATGCGCGCGCGGTAGCGGTGCGCGAACTCCACCAGCGCGGCGATCTCGCTGACGCTGTTGACCGCATTGTGGCGCGCGCCGAACGATGGCCCGCCGATATACACCGCGTCCGCGCCGTGCAGGACGGCCTCGCGCCCAATCGTGGCGGTCTTGGCCGGGGCGAGCAGTTCGAGGGCGTTGGAGATGAGGTTTCCGGGCATTGCGGCGCCGTCAGCGCGGTGTTTCAGGATGCGTCGAGCATGCGCTGCAGCGACAGGCGCGCCAGTTCGGCCTCCTGCACCGGCACCCTGATCTGGTTCACCACCTTGCCGGCCACCAGGTTTTCCAGAACCCAGGCCAAGTGCTGCGGGTCGATGCGTGCCATGGTGGAGCACATGCACACCGTCGAGGACATGAACTGCACGGTCTTGCCCTCCGGCTTGAAGCGGTTCGCCAGGCGGTTGACCAGGTTCAGCTCGGTGCCTACCAGCCAGTGCGTGCCGGGCGCGGATTCGGCGATGGTCTTGATGATGTACTCGGTGGAGCCGACGAAATCGGACATCCGGCACACCTCGAAGCTGCACTCGGGGTGGGAAATCACCAGCCCGTCCGGGTGCTGCTCGCGGAATTTCTCGATGTGCCGCGGCTGGAACATCTGGTGCACCGAGCACAGGCCTTTCCATAAAATAATTCTGGCTTTGTTGATCTGCTCCGGCGTCAGCCCGCCCAGCGGCTGGTCGTAGTCCCACAGCACCATCTCGTCGAGCGGGATGCCCATCCTGTAACCGCTCCAGCGGCCCAGGTTCTGGTCGGGGAAGAACAGCACCTTGTCGCGCTGGTTGAATGACCATTCCAGTATTCGCGTGGCGTTGCTGGAAGTACAGACGATGCCGCCATGCTCGCCGCAGAAGGCTTTCAGGTCGGCGGCGGAATTGATGTAGGTGACCGGCGTGACGCGCTGGTCCGGATCGAGCACCGCTTTCAGCTCGCGCCAGGCGCGCTCGACCTTGGACAGGGTAGCCATGTCCGCCATGGAACAGCCGGCGGAGAGGTCGGGCAGGATGGAAATCTGTTCCGGGCGCGACAGGATATCCGCCACCTCGGCCATGAAGTGCACGCCGCAGAACACGATGTATTCCGCCTCCGAATCCGCAGCCTGGCGCGACAGCTTGAGCGAGTCGCCGGTGAAATCGGCGTGGCGGATCACGTCGTCGCGCTGGTAGTGGTGCCCCAGAATCACCAGGCGTTTGCCCAGCCTGGCCTTGGCGGCAACGATGCGCGCCTGGCAGGCGTCGTCCTGCATCTGGCTGAACGTGTCGAAGCTAATGGGGCTGACTTGCATGAGAGGGCTTCGCATCCGGAAAAATTGGCAAACGCGAAACTTACCAGAATATGGGGAAAAAATCAGCCAATTGCCCGAATATTGGCCAGGGCTTGGGCCTCGGGCGGAATATGGCACTGTTCCAGCACCTCCGCCGCCCGGATGACGACTTCGAGAAAAGCCAGGGTGACCACGCCGAATGCGCCCACGGCATAGGCATGGCGGCAGGCGTGGCCCAGCATGTCGGCCATGTTGATGAGCGTCATCTTATTTCCCTGCCAGTTACAACGAAGCTTTGTCTGAGCTCTGGTCGTTGCGAGCGCATTGGGAAAGTGCTTCGAAGCGGTTGCTGTCAGGGTTGTAGCGCAACAGCTCCCCGTACTCCATATCAAAATACCAGCCATGCAGCGCCAGTTTCCTTTGCGCGACCCGTTCCAGAATCCAGGGGAAAGTCAGCAGGTTGTCAAGGGACACCAGGATGGCCTCCTGCTCGCAGGCACGTCTCTGCTTTTCCAATGGTTCTCCATGCATCCGCGACAGCACACGGTTGCGCGCGATACCGGCAACTTTCATCCATTCCGAAACAAACCCTTCCCCTGGTCTGGCTTCCTGCGCCTGGTTCAGCAGCACTCTGATGCCCCCGCAGTGTGCGTGCCCCAGCACCACGATGTTTTCCACTTCCAGGTGACGCACTCCGAACTCCAGTGCGGCACTGGTACCGTGATAATTGCCGCTGGTCTCGAATGGCGGAACCAGGTTGGCGACGTTGCGAATGATGAACAAGTCGCCAGGGTCGCTATCGGTCACGATAGCGGGATCCACCCTGGCATCGCAACACCCCACCACAATCGTCTTGGGCGACTGTCCCTGCCTGGTGAGGCGGTCAAACAGGGTGCGATTCTCTTCATAGTTGTGGCTATGGAAGCGTTTGAAACCTTCGACTAGTTTTTCAATGTGGTTCATGTTCGATTCTTCTTGAGGTTAATGTTGCGGTCCCTGATTTCAGCGGCCTTATTCGTCCTCGCCCAGCTCCGGGTCCCACCCCTCGCCGCGCGCAGCCGCGATGGCCTGCGCATATAGTCTGGCGTGGCGCTCGCGGAGTGCTTGCGGCAAACCGCTGGGCAGATGCGCATAGGGCTCCCAGGCGGCATAGACTTGCTCGTACAGGTTCTGCATGCGCGCCGAATCCCAGCCCGCGCAGGTTTCCGTTTCGGGCAGAATGCCAAACACCCAGGCATCGCGCACCAGGCGGCCAAGGTGAGTCAGGCCGGCGTTGGCATCGTGATCGATACCGACATAAGTTTGTTGTGTCATCGTGTAAGCCCTGCATAAAGGAGTGGCAATTTCTCGGGCAGGCGTTCCACATGGTCCACGACCATGTAGTTCCTGGCCCCGAAAATCCGGGAAACGTATTGATCCGCCTTCGGGTCGAGCGACATGCAGAAAGTGGTCACGCCGGAACGCGCCATTTCCTCCACGGCTTTCTTGGTATCGTAACGCAGATACTGTGGATCGCGCACATCCACGTCGGCTGGTTCGCCGTCGGTGATGACCAGCAGCAGTTTCTTGGCCGATTTCTGCAGCTTCAGACAATGCCCGGCATGGCGGATGGCCGCGCCCATGCGCGTGGAGAGCTGGCCGCTCATGCCCGCCAGGCGGGATTTCGGCAGTTCGCCGTAGGGCTGGTCGAAATCCTTGTAACGAAAGTATTCGACGTTGTGGCGCCCGTCCGAACAGAAACCGTGAATCGCGAACGGGTCGCCGATCCTGTCTATGGCGTCCGCCAGCAGCACGGTGGCCTGGCGCTGCAAGTCGAGCACGCTGTAGTCCTGCCCGCTCACCTTCTCGTTGGTGGACTCCGACAGGTCCAGCAGCACCATCACCGAAATGTCGCGCACCTTGCGCACCGAACGCATCATGATGCGCGGGTCGGGCTGCTGACCCATGCGTATGTCGATCATGGCGCGGATGGCAGCGTTGACGTCCACCTCGTCGCCGTCTTCGAGCTTGCGGATGCGCGCCACCCCCTGCGGTTGCAGGGCGTCGAGCAGGAATTTGAGACGACCGATGGTGCGCTTGTGCTGCGCGGCGATGTCGTCGATCAGTTGAAGTTCGCCGGCTTTCGGACGCTTCTCCAACACCGTGGCCCAGGCCGGACGTTCGAGCTGGATCTGGTAATCCCATTCCGAGTAATGATAGGGCTCCGAAACCGGCTCCTTGCCCTCCAGCTCGTTGAAGGATTTGCCCATGTCCTCATAGGGGAAGAGTTCCGTGCCCAGCACCCAGATTTCCTGTGCATCGTCACCGGCGGTTTCAACGTCGATTTCGTTGGCGAACTCCATCAGGCTGACGTGCTTCCTCACCTGCTTGGGCGCTTCGTAGCCGGCCGCCATGGCCTTGTCGAAATCGAACTCCTCGAATTCCCAGAAATAGCGGTTGTCGTCACGATAGGGGGCGATCAGCAGGTCGCTGCGCGGATTGAAGGCAATGCGTCTGGTCATGAACTCGTGCGCCAGTTGCACGCCGATATCCCAGGATGCCTGGTTGGTATCGAGGCGCTCAGCCGCCTGCTTGAACAGCAGGCGTCCCTGGGCGATCCATGGATCGCTGTCCTGATAGCCGTCATCCAGCAATGCGCGCGCCAGGCGGTTGAGATAATCTCCCGCCGTTGTGGCCTGGTGTGCTTCAATCGTGTGCAATTGCGCCCACAGGTGTTTCAGGCCGGGAAATTTGCGGATAGCCAGGGTTTCCACGCGAGCGTCCTCAATCACGCTGATCACCGCCATCTGCCAGGGGTTGAGGGCTTCGGCCGAGATTGGCTCGCGGGTGTAAACAATATGCGCGGCACTGTGGGCCGCGGCAGCGCGATACATTTCCAGTCCCGGCAGCCGGGTTTCGCCGCGGGCGAAATCATCATAGGCATCGGGCAGGTGAAGGAAATAGCTCTCGATATAGGGCCGGTAACCTTCGCGCGTTTCGAAGTCGCCGGAAGTCGGCTTCATGAAGAAATCCCGTGCCCACAAAGCGCGCAGATACATATTGATGCGGCGCTGCACGTCGATGAACAGCATGCCCTTGCGCTCCTTCTGGAGCATGGCGAGAGATTCCCTGGTCTGCAGGCTGAAGTAGCTGGCCTGCTCCGGGTAGTCGGTGCGGTGGGCGTGCGCGCCCCACAGCGCCCAGCGGCGCAAGCCGCCTAGGGTGAGCTGGCCGAACAGCTTTTCCAGGTTTTCCAGCATCGGGCGCACGCCGCGTGGTGCCTGCGACAGCAGCGTATTGAGGAATTGCAGATAGGCACGGAACAGCACCTCGTCGCCGAGGCGACAGGCCGCCACGGGCGCGGTGCTGAGCACCAGTTCGATCACCGCCCCCGAGGTCTTGGAGGCGAAGGAAAGCGCAGTCTGCACCAGGTCCGGCACGGCGTCCTCGCCGATTTCCCTGGCCACCAGCGGCGCGTGGTCGATCCAGGCGGCGATCAGCTCGTCGCCCTTGCCCAGGCTCTTCAGCGCGGCGGCACCCTTGAGGTAATTGTCCAGGCCGCGCGCACTGAAAACCTTGCCCGCTTCCAGCCAAGCGGCCTGCAGGCTTTCCTGCAGCTCCGGGGAGAGCGAGCTGGTCAGTTCCCGGTAGTCTTCTAGATTGATGCTCATGGCAAACCCCCGTTATGAGTAATGTGGAATGGGTGAAGAGAAAACCGGCGGGGTTTTACCCATTCCCCATCACTCATTGCCCATTACTAAAAAAACGTCGTCACCGCAGCATCCAGTGCGTCGCGCATGTCCGGATCGTCGGTGATCGGGCGCACCAGGGCGACGCGACAGGCCTTGAGCGGATCGACACCGGTGGCGATGAGGCTGCCGGCATAAATCAGCATGCGCGTCGAGATGCCTTCGTCCAGGCCGTGTCCCTTGAGATTGCGCGCACGTTCCGCGATGGAAACCAGTTTGCCGGCCACTTCCGCGCTCACGCCGGTCTCATGGGCAACGATTTCAGTTTCGATGGCGTGCTCGGGATAGTTGAAGTCGAGGCCGCCGAAACGCTGCTTGGTGGACTGCTTCAAGTCCTTCATCAGGCTCTGGTAGCCGGGGTTGTAGGAAATCACCAGCTGGAAGTCGGGGTGGGCGTGCACCAGCTCGCCCTTCTTTTCCAGCGGCAGCACGCGACGGTTGTCCGTCAGCGGGTGGATCACCACGGTGGTGTCCTGCCGCGCTTCCACCACTTCGTCCAGGTAGCAGATCGCACCATGGCGTGCGGCGATGGCCAACGGGCCGTCCTGCCAGCGCGTGCCGCTGGCGTCGAGCAGGAAACGGCCGACCAGGTCGGAGGCGGTCATATCCTCGTTGCAGGCAACGGTAATCAGCGGCTTGCCGAGTTTCCAGGCCATGTGCTCGACGAAGCGGGTCTTGCCGCAGCCGGTCGGGCCTTTGAGCATCATCGGCATGCGCACGCTGTAGGCGGCCTCGTATAGTTCCACCTCGTCCGAGACGGGGCGGTAATAGGGTTCTTTCTCGATTCGGTATTGCTGGATGATGTCACTCATGATCGTCTCCATCTGGCGCTAAACACAGGGGCGAAAAAAGCTGCGCTTTATGCCGTTTGCTTTGCGGCAGCCACTTTCGTCCATGCATCAAAAATTCCCTGCCGCAGTCGATGACACTGCGGCGGGGAAGTCAAAACATCACACGGTCTTGCCGCGGAAAATCACCATGGCCGCTCCCTGCGACTGGTTGAAGTTGTTGTAGCCAATCAGGCGCACGTGGTTGTTGGGGTTGGCCTTGTGACAGGCTTCGGCTTCAGCCAGCACCTTGCCCACGTCGGTTTCGCCGAACATCGGCAGCTTCCACATGTACCAGTAGGAATCCATCAGGTATTCCGGCTCGGTATGCTCGATGGCCGGGTTCCAGCCTTTGGATACCAGGTATTCCACCTGCTTCCTGATCTCGTCGGCCGTCATCGCCGGCAGGTAGGAGAAGGTCTCGAACTTGCGGCTGGCTGGATCGCTGACGCGCGATTTGTAATCCATCACTTCACTCATTTCATAGCTCCTTTATTCAGGTGAGGGGTTAGGCGGGAGGGGTGAGGGGAGGTATTTCGCCTCACCCCTACCCCCTCACGCCTCACGAATTTATTTATGCGCCACGTCCAGCTTGTCGACGGTGTCGAACTCGAACTTGATTTCCTTCCACGTTTCCATGGCGATCTTCAGTTCCGGGCTGCTGGC
>JAQTLK010000072.1 GCA_028714955.1 Sulfuricella sp. | reverse complement strand
GTTCCAGTTTTGCGTTGCTAGGAGCCTGTCGGACTTGAAGGAAATCGGCTGCAAATCCGCCTGGGCGGTCCATATTTCACCGCTTTTTTGGTCAATAGAATGACTATTGACCTGCAAAACCGGCAAAATCTGTCCTCGCCCAGCCGAATTTTCGCTTCGATTCTTCAAGTCCGACAGGCTCCTAGCCGAGGCTGAGCGGGATAAAAATCCTGTTCGAACCACGCAATATCAGCAATGCCACGTGTTTTCCGGATTTTGCCGCGAGGCTGCGCAACTGCTCGACACTGTTCACCGGCGTGCCGTTGATCGAGAGCACCACGTCTCCGGCCTGGATACCGGCGCGCGCGGCCGGTCCGGCAACATTCTCGACCAGCAGCCCGCCTGAAACACCCGCCTGCTGCCGCTCGTCCCGGTCGAGCGGCCTGACCGCCAGACCCATGCGCCCTTTCTGCGCGCTGCCCTGTTCGTCACCCGCTATCGGCTCCGGCTTCATTTCGCCGACGGTAACCGTCAGCGTCTTGGTCGCGCCTTTACGGATCAGGGTGAGCTGCACCGATGAACCCGGCTTCAGGTCGGCAACCAGGGCGGGCAGGTCGTTCGAGCTGTTGATCTCCTTGTCGCCAAGACGCACGATCACGTCCGCGGGTTCAATGCCAGCGCGGCCTGCCGGGCTGTCCTTGTCCACCGAGCTGACCAGGGCGCCCTTGAGCTGCTTGAGGCCAAAGGAATCCGCAAGCGCCTGATTGACATCCTGGATCATGATGCCCAGGCGCCCGCGCGTGACCTTGCCGTGGAGCAGCAACTGGTTCTGCACCTTGGTCGCCACGTCGATCGGGATGGCGAAAGACAGCCCCTGATAGCCGCCCGTCTGGCTATATATCTGAGAATTGACACCGATCACCTCGCCCCGGGCATTGAACAGCGGCCCGCCGGAATTGCCCGGATTTACCGCAACATCGGTCTGGATGAAGGGAACGTAGTTATCCTGCGGGAGCGTGCGCGACTTGGCGCTGATGATGCCCGAACTGGCCGAGTTCTCGAAGCCGTAGGGCGAGCCGATCGCCAGCACCGGCTCGCCCACCTTGGCGCGGGAGGGATCGCCAATGGTCACGACAGGCAGCCCCTTGGCATCGATCTTGAGCACCGCGATGTCGGACTGCCTGTCCTTGCCGACCACCTTGGCCTTGAATTCCCTGCGATCAGTCAGCTTGACAGTCACTTCCTGCGCGCCATCGACCACGTGAGCGTTGGTGAGAATCACGCCGTCGCTGCTGACGATGAACCCCGAGCCCTCGCCGCGCACGACCTGGCCATGGCGCGGCAGGTTCGGGAAGCGCGGGCCGAAACGGCGGAAAAAATCGTAAAACGGGTCGTTGGGGTCCAGTTGCGGCATGGCGTTCGGCAGGCTATCGTCCTGTGCCTGGCCGCTCACGCTGATGTTGACCACGGCAGGGCCATAGCGCTCGACGATGCCGGAAAAATCGACGATCCCCGCCGGAGCGGCCGCCGTGTTGCTGGCTGGCGCGGTTACCGGCGCCGCCGGTGAAAATATGCCGGCCTGCGCCTGGCCGATGCCCGGCGCGTCAAAGTGCGCATAGGCGCCGACAGAGGCCGCGACAATGGCGGCGGAAAGGGTGCTGCGGACAATAACGGACTTGCGGTTCATGATGGTCTCCTTGCGTTGACGGTTGGTCTGAGTCTGCCCAGAGCGCATCATAGAAAAGAAAAATTAAACCAGACTTAAACCCGGATGTTTCATAAATTCGCGTGATGAACGCGCAGGATTTTGTTCCGTAGGGGAATTTTGTGATGGAGTGGCGTTTTATTCATACGCCCGACCGAACGAAATTTCCATACGAAACAAAAGACCAGCGAGGGCGCGCGTCAATTTATGAAACATCCGGTTTGAAAACCTCATTCCGGCGATCGGGACATCTCAGCCAGCGGAAATTGCACGCTTGCGCGCAGTCCTCGCCCCCCCGGCCCCGTCCCCAGAGTGATCTCGCCCCGGTGACGTTCGACGATATTCCTGACAATGGCCAGTCCAAGCCCGCTGCCTTGCCGGGGTTGCGCGCCCTCGCGACGGTAAAAGCGGTCGAATACCCGCTGCCGGTCTTCCTCGGGGATGCCTTCCCCATTATCCGTCACGCTCAACATGGCTTTCCCGCCGGAAGGCGAAACGGCTACGTCGATGCGGCCATGCGGCGGCGTGTAGCGCACCGCGTTGTCGACCAGATTGCCGAGCATCATGCGCAGCGCCTCGAAATCCCCGAATACGGGAGTTGGCTCAGCTTCCTCGATGCCGAGGTCAATATGCCTTTGCGCGGCAATCGGCGCGTGTTCGCCGACCACCAGACGGGCGATATCGAGCAGGTCGACGCGCCTGAACGCGCTTTCCGCCACATCCGCTTCCTGCCGGGACAGGGTGAGCAGTTGCTGAACCAGGTGAGAGGCCCGTTCCAGGCCCTGTTTGAGGTCGGCGATTGCCGCCTTGCGCTCGCGCTCGTCCGGCGCCCGCTCCACCAATTGGACCTGCAGCTTCAGCGCGGTAAGCGGCGTGCGCAATTCGTGCGCCGCATCGGCGACGAAAGCGCGCTGTACCCCGATGGAGCGCTCCAGCCTGGCCAGGAGGTCATTGAGCGCGTGCGCCAGGGGTTCGATCTCCTCTGGCAAACCGCTGTTTGAAATGGGCGAGAGCGAGGTCGAATCGCGTGTCTGCACTTCATGCGCGATGCGCTGCACGGGCGCCAGCCCCCTGCCCACCGCCAGCCAGATCAGTCCGCCCATGAACGGCAACAGCGCCATCAAGGGCAGGGTCATCCTGAGCGCAGTTTGCGCGGCGATCGCGCGCCGCGCGCTGAGCGGCTGAGCCACCTGTACCACGGTTCCGCCCAATTGCGCGCTGTACACGCGCCATACGCCATCCGGCGTGGTTACGTTGGCGAACCCGAGTTCCGCGCGTTGCGGCAGGGTCGGATGACGCTGCGAAAGATAAATGGGAATGCCGGTTTTGTCCCATATCTGGATCACCACGTCTTCCTCGATGTCGAACTCGTTGCCGGGGAGCGATGCCAGCGGGGCAAAGGCGCTGTGAGGCAGGGAGGCTGCCATGCGCTTCATCTGGTAATCGAACAGTTCATTGGCTTCCTCGCGCGCCTGGTAATAGGTCAGGCCAGCGGCCACGGCGATGCCGGCGAGCAATCCCGCCGAGAGCCAAAGCAGCAGCGCGCGCCGGATCGACTTCATGGCAGGCGGGGTACCATGTAGCCGACGCCGCGCACATTTCTGATGAAACCGGAACCCAGTTTCTTGCGCAGGGCGTGGATATAGACCTCGACGGTATTGCTGCCGACATCGTCATCCAGGCCGTACATTTTTTCCTGCAAATAGGCAATGGAAAGCACGGCCCCCGGCCTGTCCAGAAAGGCTTCGAGCAGCGCGAGCTCGCGCGCGGAAAGGGCAAGCGGCGCGCCGTTGAACAGGGTTTCGTGGGTAATCGGGTTGAGAATCAGCGGGCCGTAACGGATCAGCGGATCCCCCCTCCCTGCCTGGCGCCGCAGCAGGGCATGGATGCGCGCCACCAGTTCGTCGAAATCGAATGGCTTGACCAGGTAATCGTCGGCACCGGCATTGAGGCCCTTGACCCGGTCAGCCACGGCATCGCGCGCGGTCAGAATCATCACGGGAAGGGGGTTGTTCTGGCTGCGGAGCGCGCGCAGCACCTCCAGGCCATCCTTGCGCGGGAGCCCCAGGTCGAGCAGCAGAAGATCGAAATTTTCGCTTTGCAGCAGCAGTTCGGCGGCGCGTCCATCCTGCGCCCAGTCCACGGCGAAGCCTTCCTGACGCAGCCCTTTGCGCACGCTCTCGGCTATCATCCGGTCATCTTCGACCAACAGTAATCGCACAAGCTTCCTCCTGAATCCCAAAACCACGCACATGAGCCGGACCGGGGTCAATTGGCATGATTCGTCCGCCTGGCCGGGATCCTGGCGACCGTCCAGTGTGCGATCGCCCACGACCAGAACGATGCCAGGTCGCCCTGCAACAATTCGCGCGGCGGATCCTGGCCAAGAAATTCCAGAACCTTGAACAATGAAGGCAAGGGGGCGCCGGCATCAACCGCTGGCGCCAGGGTCTGCTTGCTGAGCTTTTCTCCCTGAATATTCACCGCAACCGGCAGATGAAGGTAAGACGGCGTGGCCAGGCCCAGCAATCTCTGCAAATAAATCTGGCGCGGGGTCGAATCGAGAATATCCGCGCCGCGCACAACATGGCTTATCCCCTGCGCGGCGTCATCGACCACCACCGCCAACTGGTACGCATGGAAGCCGTCGGCGCGGCGCAGCACGAAATCTCCCGTTTCCAGTGCCAAAGCCTGGGAACGATGCCCCTGCAACCGGTCATGAAACTCGACAAGCACATCGTCAGTCCTTATCCGCAGCGCATGCCTGTCCCTTCCGGCCCGCATGCCATTACGGCAATATCCCGGATAGACATGACTGGAAGAGGAAGCCAGCGCGGAATCGGCAATTTCGCGCCGTGAGCAGTTGCATGGATAGAGAGCCCCCTGGCGCTGCAATTGCTCCAGCGCTTCACGATAAGCCTCGCCTCGGCTGCTTTGATACATCACCTCGCCGTCCCAATGCAGGGCCAAGTCCTCCAGCGTGCGCAAAATGCCCTCCGCGGCGCCCGCCACGACCCTTGGCGGATCAATATCCTCGATGCGCACCAGCCATTCTCCATGGTGAGATTTGGCGTCGAGAAAGCTGCCCACTGCCGCCACCAGCGACCCGAAATGCAGCGGCCCGGTTGGGGATGGCGCGAACCTGCCGCGATATTTTTGGACTTCTGTTTCCATAGGCGATATTCTGCCCCAGAAGACAAGGCCGCACAAAGTTCAGCGCCATTGCAGAACGCCGCGTCCATATCCGCATCTTTGCCGGAGCGAATGCCGACCAGCAAACACAGGCACGCCAAGCACGCTATAATCCACCCCGTTACGGTTAACCTTCCAGGGAACAATAATAATGCAACACAAATCTGCAACGACTGCCGTTCCAATTCATGAAATCATCGCCAGGCGCTGGAGTTGCCGTGCCTATGACGCCGCCCGGCCAGTCAGCCGGGAACAGATCGTCGCCCTGATGGAGGCAGCCCGCTGGGCGCCTTCCTGCTTCGGGGACGAGCCTTGGCGCTTCATCGTCTGGGACCGGAACACTGATTCCGCAGCGTGGCAAAAGGCCTTCGACTGCCTGGGAGAATGGAACCAGAACTGGGTCAGGAATGCCCCGCTGCTGATACTGGTTACCGCCAATAGCGTTTTTCGAAAAAACGGCAAACCCAATGCCTGGGGACAGTATGATTCCGGCGCCGCAGCCGAAAACCTTTGCCTGCAAGCTGTCGCCATGGGCTTGATGGCGCACCAGATGGGCGGGTTCGACGCAGACAGGGTACGGCATGCATTCGGCATACCCGAACAATTTGCCTGCATGGCGATGATCGCTGCAGGTTATCAGGGCGAAGAAACGCTCCTTGACGAAGAGTTGAAGGAACTGGAACTGGCGCCCAGGGCAAGGACGACGCTGGGCGAACATTTCTTCGAGGCAAAATGGGGCGCAGCGATCAGGACCGGCTAATCTATTTTCTTGCCACCGGAAACATGCTTAAATGAACAAGAATATTCAAGGAGGATAAAAATGGCCGATTCTGGCGACATGACGGAATTGGAAAAGAAATTCCCGCGCATCGTGGAAAAACTTACCTTGCTATGGGGTCATGAAGGCCTTTCCCCTTTTCTAACCCGCCTGCTGATCGATGACCGCGGCGACCGTCACGGCTTTACTGGCGACATCATGGAAGAGATCATATTTCTCAACAATCTCCATGAAGACATGGAAAGCAAGAATCAGCCGCTGAGTGGCCAGGCACTGTGGGAAAACCCGCTAATCAAGAACCTGCAAAACGAATAATGTTTCAGGACGGCAAGGCAGGCATGTTCCTGGCTGTCAGAAGGAGCCTTCGAGGCGCGATTTTTCCTGCATCGGTAATCTCGCCCAGTCCAAGGAAAGCATTATCCGCTCCATACAGTCTCACCAGTCCCGTCAGTGGCTGCTTTGCCTGCCAAACCTCCTGGCCCTGCCGCACATAATATGTGCTCTCGCTGTCAAGGATCACCTTGGGCAGTTCTCCAAGCAAGCAATCCGCAGGGAGCAGGCAGGCATCGCGCTGTTCCGGCGTCATCCGCTCAAGTTGGGATAGTGTCATTGCATGTGCAATATCAAACCCACCCGTAGCGGTTCGCCGCAATGCCTTAAGATGAGCGCCACAGCCAAGTTCAGCGCCGATGTCTTCAGCCAGGACGCGGATATACGTGCCTTTGCTGCAACTCACCGTGACGGTCAGTTCATCGCCAGATAGTTCATCGAGGGCAAGAGTGTAAACCGTTATTTCGCGTGCCTCGCGCTCAATCTCGATACCCGCGCGCGCATAGGTGTACAGGGCTTTCCCCTGGTATTTCAGGGCCGAATACATGGGCGGCGTTTGTTGCAGGGATCCGATAAATTTTCGCAAAACCTGTTCCACCTGCAACAGGTTTTGCGTCACCGGGCACTGGCTGATGATTTCGCCTTCCGCATCGCCAGTAGTTGTAGTGATTCCAAGTTTGATAACCGCCCGGTAAACCTTGTCCGCATCCAGCAGATATTGCGAGAACTTTGTCGCCTCGCCAAAACAAAGCGGCAATAAACCTGTGGCAAGGGGATCCAGACTTCCGGTATGGCCGGCCTTTTCCGCCTGAAACAGCCGTTTAACCTGCTGCAACGCGGTATTGGACGAGATGCCGCATGCCTTATCCAGCAGCAGGACGCCACTGATCGCGCGTTTGATTCGCTTGAACTGCTGCACGCTCAGCCTTCCTCCTGATCCTGCCTGCCATCTTCCAGGGACACGGCCTCATCGATCAGGTGCGAAAGCTGCACGCCACGCTCCACCGAACTGTCGAATACAAAATGCAACTGAGGCACAATGCGCAGGCGCATGCGATGCGCAAGCTGGCTGCGCAGAAAGCCTGCGGCACGGTTCAGGCCGGCCAGCGTTTCATCCAGCGAATGCCCTTGATTCAGCAACGTAAAGTACACCTTGGCATGCGCATAGTCAGGCGTAACTTCAACATCGGTCAGCGTCACCATGCCAACGCGCGGGTCTTTCAACTCCAATTGCAGCAATTCGGCCAGCTCGCGCTGGATTTGCTCGGCGACGCGGCGCGGGCGTGTATGGTCTTTAGGCATGATAATCAGAAGACCTAGAGGCGTCTGGCCACTTCCACCATTTCAAACACTTCGAGTTGGTCACCGACCTCGATGTCATTGAAATTCTTCAGCGAAAGACCACATTCAAAACCGGACCTGACTTCTTTGACGTCATCCTTGAAACGCTTGAGTGAATCCAGTTCGCCTGTGTGGATCACCACGTTATCACGCAGCAAACGAACCGATGAGCCACGCCTGACCACGCCATCCAGCACGTAGCAACCCGCCACCGTGCCGACCTTGGTGATATGGAATACATTGCGGACTTCAACCAGGCCAATGATGTTTTCCTTACGCTCCGGCGACAACATGCCGGAAAGAGCGGCCTTGACCTCATCCACGGCATCGTAAATGATGTTGTAGTAGTGAACGTCTACGCCAGATGACTGTATCAACTTGCGTGCCGTGGCATCGGCGCGGCTATTGAAACCGATCACGATGGCCTTGGAAGCAATGGCCAGATTGATGTCCGACTCGGTGATCGCACCAACACCGCTGTGCACGATGGTCACTTTTACTTCATCGGTGGACAGTTTCTGCAGTGCGTGAATCAAAGCCTCATAGGAGCCCTGCACGTCTGCCTTGATAATCAACGGCAAAGACTTGACCTCACCCTCCGATATCTGGTCAAACATGTTCTCCAATTTTGCAGCCTGCTGCTTGGCCAGCTTAACCGCGCGGAATTTTCCTTGGCGGAACAGTGCGATCTCGCGTGCCTTACGTTCATCGGAGATCACGATAACATCTTCACCCGCCATCGGAACTTCGGAAAGACCCTGAATTTCCACTGGAATTGACGGTCCGGCTTCTTTCACAGAGACGCCGTTCTCATCCAGCATGGCGCGCACGCGCCCGAATACCGCGCCTGCGAGCAACATGTCACCCAATTTCAGCGTGCCGGACAACACCAGCACCGTCGCCACCGGGCCGCGGCCCTTGTCGAGACGCGCTTCGATGACCAGACCTTTGGCTGGCGCCATTCGCGGCGCCTTGAGCTCAAGCACTTCAGATTGCAGCGCCACGCCTTCCAGGAGTTCATCGATCCCCTGGCCGGTCTTGGCGGAAACCTCGAAGAACATGGTGTCACCCCCCCAGTCCTCGGGTACGACGCCCTGCGCAACCAGTTCCTGTTTGACGCGCTCGGGATTCGCATCGGGCTTGTCAATCTTGTTCATAGCCACCACGATCGGCACGCCGGCGGCCTTGGCGTGGTGAATCGCTTCGATCGTTTGCGGCATGACGCCATCGTCCGCGGCAACCACCAGAATCACTACGTCGGTCGCTTTCGCTCCACGAGCACGCATCGCCGTGAATGCCTCGTGCCCCGGTGTATCAAGGAAAGTAACCATTCCGCGCGGAGTTTCAACGTGGTATGCGCCGATATGCTGGGTAATACCGCCAGCCTCGCCATGAGCAACACGAGTGCGGCGAATAAAGTCCAGCAGGGATGTCTTGCCGTGATCCACGTGCCCCATCACGGTAACAACCGGGGCACGTGGTTCAAGTATTGCCTCGTGATGCTCAACCGTATCTTCGAGGAAAGCCTCTGGATTATCCAGCGCGGCCGGTTTGGCCACATGGCCCATTTCCTCGACCACGATCATCGCCGTTTCCTGATCGATGACCTGATTGATTGTGACCATGGAACCCATTTTCATCATGACCTTGATCACTTCCGCCGCCTTTACCGCCATTTTCTGGGCCAGTGCGGCAACGGTAATGGTTTCCGGCACCAGCACTTCATGCACGATTGGCTCAGTAGGCATCTCGAATGCATGGGGCGCCTCAGACTGCTGCCTGTGCGCCTTGTCCTTGCGTCCACGCCAGCTTCCGGGTGCACCCACGTCGCCACGCACGCGAAGCCCGCGTTTTTTGCTGCTATCATCGCTCCACGTGCTTTCCTTGGTCTTTTTGGCGCCTTTTTTCTCAGCCTTTGCCGCTTTTTGTTCCGGCGTTACAGCCGGCTTGTGCAGGGTGCCTTCGGTAGGCGCTGCTACGGGTCCAGCGGCGGGGGCGGCCACTTCAAGCAGTTTGGCTGCAGCCGCCGCCTTTGCTGCGGCTTCCTCAGCCTGCCGCTTCTGTTCACGATCCTGCTTTTCACGCAACTCGGCGCTCTGCCTTGCAAAAAGAGCCGCTTGTCGACGTGCGGCCTCTTCGCGTTTGGCAATTTGCGCCGCATCGAGTATCGGCGCATGAAGCTGCCGAGTGGGCTGAGCCACCGCAACAGGTTTGGCTTCTGGAACAGTCTCAGGAGCCTCCACGAGAGGCGCTACTACCGGGACTGGCTCGACGATGGGTTCCTCGGCCGGTGGAAGGGGGGCAGCAACCGCTTCGATGACCGGCGGCTCCGCTCCAGGCAGCGGCGATTCTTGCGGCATCGCAACTTCCTTCACCGCTTCAGCCGGCTCGGTTGTCACGGGCAACTCTTCAGCGGCATCGCGCTTGACAAAAACCCGTTTCTTTTTGACCTCAACCTGAATCGTGCGCGCCTTGCCGGTGCTGTCCGACTTCTTGATTTCCGTTGTTTCACGCCGCGTCAAGGTTATTTTGCTTTTAGCTTCCATTGCACCATGGGAACGGCGCAAATAATCAAGCAGTTGCGCCTTGTCCTGTTCGGTCAACGAATCATCGTTCTGGCTCTTGTTCACCCCGGCCGCACGTAATTGCTCAAGCAGCAGGGCTGCTGGCAATCCCAGTTCTGTAGCGAACTGCGTAACGTTCATATGTGCCATTCCGGCCTCCTGTCCAATTCTTTAAGCAAACCATGGTGCGCGAGCGGTCATTATCAACTGTTTGGCGCGCTCTTCATCCATTCCTGTCATTTCGACCAAATCGTCTACAGCCAGATCTGCCAGATCATCCATCGTAATGACACCTTTACTCGCCAATATTCCAGCGGTGTCATTATCCATGCCTTCCATCTTGAGCAGGCTCTCAGCAAGGTTTTCTACTTTTTCCTCACTGGCAATGGCCTCCGTCAACAACGCATTGCGCGCACGACTACGCAACTCATTTACCGTCTTTTCATCAAAGGCCTCGATTTCCAGCATTTCGGCCAAAGGTACGTAGGCCACTTCTTCAAGCGTGCTGAACCCTTCCTGAATCAGGATGTCCGCAAGCTCCTCATCCACATCCAGTTTTTCCATGAATACCTTGCGAATTGTCGTGTATTCTTCTTCGTGCTTTTTCTCGGCTTCTTCCACAGTCATGATATTAAGGTTCCAACCGGTCAACTCGGAAGCAAGCCTCACATTCTGGCCATTACGACCGATCGCCATGGCCAGTTGCTCTTCCTCAACAACCACATCCATGCTGTGCTTGTCTTCATCGACCACGATGCTGCTGACTTCTGCGGGAGCGAGTGCACCAATGACGAACTGAGCGGGGTCTGCTGACCATAGAATAATATCGACACGTTCCCCTCCCAACTCGCTGGTTACCGCCTGGACACGGGACCCCCGCATACCGACGCACGTACCAATGGGATCGATACGTTGATCGTTGGATTTCACTGCAATTTTGGCGCGCATGCCTGCATCGCGGGCTGCAGCCCGGATTTCCAAAAGTCCTTCTTCAATTTCAGGAACTTCCAGTTCGAACAATTTAATTATAAATTCTGGTACGACCCGCGACAAAATCAACTGTGGCCCACGTCCACCACGATCAATACGCAACAAATATGCACGCACGCGATCGCCGACCCGAAGGTTTTCCTTTGGAATCATCTGCTCGCGCGGCAATAAAGCTTCAAGGCGTCCCGACTCGATAATTGCATTGCCTCGCTCCATGCGCTTGATTACGCCGGTAACCAGATGTTCTTTACGAGCAAGAAAATCATTTAATATCTGCTCGCGCTCAGCTTCACGAATTTTCTGCAAAATCACCTGCTTGGCTGCCTGCGCGCCAATCCGGCCAAACTCGACGGGTTCGAGAGGCTGTTCGATAAAATCATCAATTTGAACATCG
Organism: Sulfuricella sp.; assembly: GCA_028714955.1. GTDB lineage: Bacteria > Pseudomonadota > Gammaproteobacteria > Burkholderiales > Sulfuricellaceae > Sulfurimicrobium. The sequence continues at coordinate 1,011 of JAQTLK010000072.1, read as the reverse complement.
CTCTTTTGCAATCGAGCCTGAGCAAGTGTCAACTGCCGCTCAGGGAACTCGAGTGCGTCATCTGCCACAACCTGCCAGCGCCGAAAAGAATCGTATTCCCCAGTAAGACGGTCAATAGCCACCCTTACATCAACATCCTCGTGAAAGCGCTTTTTTGTAGCAGATGCCAAAGCAAGTTCAAGCGCGCCAAAGACAATCTCTTTATCCACGTTTTTCTCACGCGCAAGAGCATCTACAACCAACAATACTTCACGACTCATACACCCCTCCGATTCATCATTCGGTCAGACATTGCTCAACTTTTTCGTCAGGCAAAAGCATTTGAAACTAAAACTGCGGCACCAATCTTGCCTTGTCAATATTGGCGAGGTCGAGAGAAATCATGTCGCCCTCCACCTCCAGCTGCAAATGGCCATCCTTAACACCCCTGAGAATGCCATTGAACTTTTTACGTCCTTGCAAAGGAACTCTTAACCTGACCTGGGCTTTCTCGCCACAAAAACGCACAAAATCCGCCTCCTTTTTTACAGGCCGGTCCATGCCTGGCGACGAAACTTCCAACCTGTCGTAATCAAAATCCATTTCGACAGCCAAAAGACGTGACAGGTGATGGCTGACCAAAGCACAATCTTCAACGCTAATGCCATCTGGCTTGTCAATGAAGACTCGCAGCAATTTGCCATGATTGCTTAATTCCAAATCAACCAACTCATAACCCAGTCCCTGCAAAGTGGACTCAAGTAAAGAATTCAGTTCCATAATCCCACCACAAATAAAAAATGGGCCCCATGGCCCACTTTTTTTAACATTATAGCAAATAAACAACAGCATCGGCCAATTCAAAAAAAAACCCTCTGCCATTTTGTAGCAGAGGGTTCTTTAACAGGAGCTTGGCGGTGACCTACTTTCACATGCGTAATGCACACTATCATCGGCGCGGAGGCGTTTCACGGTCCTGTTCGGGATGGGAAGGGGTGGTTCCACCTTGCTATGGCCGCCAAGCATAACTAG
>JAQTLK010000071.1 GCA_028714955.1 Sulfuricella sp. | reverse complement strand
TCCTAGTGTTTCTTGACCGCATCCAGTTTCTTCAGCAAGGAAGCCTTGGGTGTTTTCTGGCATTCCGTAACCAGCACGGGAATCACCTTGTCGGTTTCCTCGACATCGATGACCGCGTCAAGCGGCTTGCCCTTGCGGTTGAAGCCCTCGGCCCAGTAAACCACCTTGGGTTTGACCGTGTCGTCAAGCGCGGTAAACTCCTCGCACGTCATCCTGGCCGGTTTGTGCGTCGCCGCCAGAACCGGCGTTATCATGCTGGTGGACAACAATACACCACTTAAAACGGCTATCGTTACGGTTGATTTCATTTTAATCTCCTGATTGCTATTTTGGTCTTCAAAAAATGTGCGGGCAAGCCGCACCTGATGTTTGTCCGTCGCCACAGCGGCGGACAAATTCCGTCGCTCACGAACCCGCTTTCAGCGGCACGGCCTGTTGCCGCGCGCCAATTTTTTGCCCGAGTTCGTTCAGCGCATGCCCCAGCGCGTCGAAGCCGCGGCCAACTTCATCGCGCGTCCACGTTGCACCGGAGGCCAGCCTGTCGCCCAGCGCCTGGGTGTCGGCAACCACTCTGGAAGCGCCCGCTTTTGCTTCCGCGCCAGTCCAGCCCGCGGCGCTTTCCAGGTCGTGGGCGGCAGCCTTGAGTTCGTAGCCGACCTTGTTGTATGCCTTGCCGCTCCATGATTCAGCCGCCTCGGCGCGATGCGCCAGGGCGAGCGCGTGGCTGGCCCTGGCGAAGCCCTGGTCCATCAATTTTTCGTCCTTGAGCGTGCCGTTCTTCATGGAAACGGCGAGTTTGTCGAGTTCCGCCACTGAACTGTTGAGCGCCTGCCTGGTGTCGCCCGTGGCGCGGACGGATTCCAGGCGCAGGTAGCCGACCGCCTTGCGGATCTCGGTGGCCGCCGCCCGGTAATCCTTCTTCGCGTAGTCCGCAGCGGCGTTGTCGAAATGCCACTGCGGCTTCCCTGTCACCGCATACCAGGTGCTTATGCCCGACACCAGCCAGCGGTTGTCCATGTCGGCGCGGGCGGCCTTGTCGATCACCTTGACCAGGTCCGCCCTGGTCTTGATCTTGCCGTTCTCGATGCCGGCGGCGGCCGCGTTGACCTTGCTGGCCGCCGTATCCAGACGCTGCAGGATGGTCCTTTCAACCGGCGTCCCGTCCGCCATGGCGCCGGCATGGGCGGCCTGCGCCCTGAGCTCGCTGGCAACGGCGCGCAGACCCGCCGCCGCCTTGACGTTGTCCTTGGCATCGAAAGCCTTGAGCGCCGTTTCGAGGTGGCTGCTGACGGCGTCCACGACCGGCGTATATTCATCGGCGAAGATGATCCCGCCGGACTGCGTTTCATGGGTGTCCACAACCGGCTCGTACTGATCGACGAAGATGGCCCAGTCGGCGTTGATCGCCGGCGGCGTTTTCGCGGCCTGCGCGAAAGCCGTGCCGGAAAGCTGCGCGCCGGCGACAAGGATGGCTGCGATCAAGGGTTTGAGGTTGGTTTTCATGGTGTGCTCCTTTGCATGTTGATCTGTCGGGGTTGAACATCGCGGCCTTGGGTCTTGTCCGCATGTCCATGCTTCGCACTTTATGCTTCGGCCTGACCGATGTAAGCGCCCGAAAGTCATGATCTGGACGTGTCCCGCGTCACGATTTGCAAGTGACCAAGGTCACGTGCGGACCAGCGCGGCGGGGCATGGTACTATGCGACCGATGCCAGGTACGGCGGCTGTCAGGGTTCCCGTCTGGCCAATAAACCGGACACTACAGATGATGCAGTATTTCAAATCGCACCTGCCCGGAGGCATTTCGTGGCTGCTGCTGGGCGCCGCGATGCTGACGGGCTGCGCCGCGACCGGCCCCGATTTCAAGACTCCGGACGCGCCCGCGGTGGAGCGCTATACGCGGGAAAGCCTGCCGCGTCAGGCGGTGCCGGGCACGGGCCGGGGCGTGGCGCCCGAGTGGTGGTCGGCATTCGGCTCGGCCAGGCTCGACAAGCTGGTGGAACAGGCGCTGCGCAACAGCTTCACCCTGGCCGCCGCCGAGGCCACGCTGCGCCAGGCCCGTCAAGTTTACGTGGCGCAGGCCGGCTCCACCCTCTATCCGACCGTCGACGCCAGGCTCGGCGCCAGCCGCAATCAGGCCAATGCGGCCAGCCGCGGCGAGAACGGCAACCAGCAGACCCTTTACAACCTGTACAACGCCGGCGTTGCTGTCAGCTACAACCTCGATCTGTCCGGCGGCAACCGCCGCGCGCTCGAAGCGCTGGCCGCACAGGCCGATTACCAGGCGTTCCAGCTTGCCGGCGCGCGCCTGGCGCTGGCCGGCAATATCGTGACCACAGTCTTCGGACAGGCCCAGCTGGACGCGCAGATCGCGGCCACCGAAGCCATCCTGGAAGCCCAGCAAACCCAGCTCGACATCGCGCGCCAGCGCTTCGCGCTGGGCGCAACCGGCCAGGCGGACGTGCTGGGCCTGCAAACCCAGGTGGCACAAACCCGCGCCAGCCTGCCGCCGTTGCGCAACCGGCTGGAACAGGCCGACCATCTGCTGGCCGTGCTGACGGGGCAGGCGCCGGGCGCGGCCGACAATCCGCCCTTCGCGCTGGCCGACTTCACCCTGCCTGCCCGGCTGCCGCTGGTCGTGCCGTCGGAGCTGGTGCGCCAGCGGCCCGACATCCAGGCGTCCGCCGCCTTGTTGCACGCGGCCACGGCCCAGTACGGCGTGGCGGTGTCCAGGCTTTATCCGCAGGTCGACCTCAGCGCCAGCCTGGGCACGCAGGCCCTGACCAGCGGCGCATTGTTCGGTCCCGGATCGATGATCTGGACCCTGGCCGGACAACTCGCCCAGCCCTTGTTCAACGCCGGGCTGAAAGCCGGGGCAAGCGCCGCCGAGGCCGGCTTGCAGGCGGCCGGGGCCAATTACCGGCAAACCGTGCTGGAGGCGCTGCGCAACGTGGCCGACACGCTGCGCCAGCTCGACAACGATGCCCAGGCATTGCAGGCCCAGGCCGCGGCCGACGCTTCGGCGCAAGCGTCGCTCGACCTCGTGCGGCAGCAATACCAGTTGGGCGCGGCGAACTACCTGCAATTACTCGCGGCCCAGCAGCAGGCGCAGCAAACCCGCATCGGCCTGATCGCGGCGCAAGCCGCCCGCCTGGCCGACAGCGCGGCGCTGTACCAGGCCATGGGCGGCGGCATGCTGGCCGGCCCGCTGCCGTCCGATAAAAGCCAACCGCAAAATATGGAGTGACCGATGACCCCAGGCACAACCAAACGCATGATCCTCATGCTCCTCATCGCCGGCGCGATGGTGGGCGGGGTGGTCTGGTTCCAGCACTTCCGGAACACCATGATTGCCCAGAGCATCAGGGCTTCGGCCAATCCCCCCCAGAGCGTCTCGACCGCCGTGGCGCGGGAAAGCCTCTGGCAGCCGACCGTGGAAGCGCTGGGCAGTCTCAGCGCCAGCCAGCAGGCTTTGCTGAGCGCCGAAGTCGGTGGCCTGGTCACGGCGATTCACTTCGATTCCGGCCAGCGGGTGCGCGCCGGGCAGCCGCTGGTGGAGCTCAACCGCGCGCCGCTGGTTGCGCAACTGGCCCAATTGGAAGCCCAGGCGGCGCTGGCCGGGACCAATCTCCAGCGCGACGAGGCCCAGCTCAAGGTGCAGGCCGTCAGCCAGTCGGTGGTGGATGCCGACCGGGCCACGCTCAAGAGCGCAGAGGCCCAGGTCGCGGCGCAACGGGCGCTGATCGCGCAGAAGACGATCCTGGCGCCGTTTTCCGGCCAGCTTGGCATCCGGCAGGTGAATCTGGGACAGTATCTGGCGGCAGGCGCCGCCGTGGTCACGCTGCAAAGGCTAGACCCGATGGAAATCGATTTCACCGTGCCGCAAGGCCAGATCGAACTGGTCCGCGTGGGCATGAAGGCGCAGGTCGAAACCAGCGCGGTGCCGGGCCAGACCTTTAGCGCCGCGGTGACCGCCATCGAACCGCAGGTCGATACCGCCACGCGCAATCTCAAGGTGCGCGCCCGCGTGCCCAACCCCAGGGGAGTCTTGCTGCCCGGCGTGTTCGCCACGGTGCGCCTCACCCGGGGCCAGCCGGGGCAATATGTCACCCTGCCCAACGCCGCCGTGGCCTACAATCCCTATGGCGCCACGGTGTTCATCGTCAAGGATGACGGCAAGGGCCCGGACGGCAAGCCCCGGCTGACGGTGCAGCAGCGCTTCGTCACCACCGGCCTGACGCGGGGCGACCAGGTTGCCATTCTCAAGGGCGTGCGGGCGGGCGAAACCGTGGTGACCGGCGGCCAGCTCAAGCTGCGCAACGGTTCGCCCGTCGTGGTGAACAATCGCGTCCAGCCTTCGGACAACCCGAACCCGCAAGTGAGCAACTCCTGAAGGCCCGGCAAGCAATGAACAAGAAATTTACTGATATCTTCATCGCCCGCCCGGTGCTGGCCACCGTGGTCAGCCTGGTGCTCCTGGTGCTCGGCTTGCGCTCGATCGGGCTGCTGCCGGTGCTCCAGTATCCCTACACGCAAAACGCCGTGGTCACCGTCACCACGGTTTACCCGGGTGCCGATGCCAGGCTGGTGGCGAGCTTCATCGCCACGCCGCTGGAAAACGCCATCGCCCAGGCCAACGGCATCGATTACATGACGTCGAGCAGCGTGCAGGGGATGAGCACCATCATCGTCAACCTGCGCCTGAATTACGATCCCGACAAGGCGCTCACCGAGATCAACGCCAAGGTCAACTCGGTGCTCAACCAGTTGCCGCCGCAATCGCAGACGCCCGTCCTGTCGGTGAGCATCGGCCAGACCATCGATGCGATGTACATCGGCTTCAACAGCGACGTGCTCAAGCCCAACCAGATCACCGACTACATCAACCGTTCGGTGCAGCCCAGGCTGCAGGCCGTGGACGGGGTGCAGACCGCCGAGATCCTGGGCGCCAAGAACTTTGCCCTGCGCGCCTGGCTGAATCCGCAAAAGCTCGCCGCCTATGGCCTGTCTGCCGCCGACGTGTATTCGGCACTTGCCGCCAACAACTACCTTTCTTCGACTGGCAACACCAAGGGCCAGATGGTGCAGGTCAATCTGTCGGCCGATACCAACCTGAGCTCTCTCGAAGGTTTCAGGAACCTGATCGTGAAGTCGGTCAATGGGCAGGTCGTCAGGTTGACGGACGTGGCCATCGTATCCCTGGGCTCCGACGATTACGACACCACGGTTGCTTTCGACGGCAAGTCTTCGGTGTTCGTCGGCATCCAGGTCGCGCCGGGCGCCAACCTGCTCGAGGTCATTGCCCGCGTGCGCCAGGTCTTGCCCGACATCCAGGCGCAACTGCCGGCCGGCTTGCAGGGCGGCATCATTTACGACTCGACCAGGTTCGTCAATTCGTCGATCGATGAAGTGATCAAGACCCTGGTGGAAGCCGTTCTTATCGTTACCGTGGTGGTGTTCGTATTCCTCGGCTCCCTGCGCTCGGTGATCATTCCGCTGGTCGCCATTCCCCTGTCCATCGTCGGCACGTTCACCGTGATGCTGGCGCTCGGCTATTCCATCAACCTGCTCACCCTGCTGGCGATCGTTCTGGCCATCGGCCTGGTGGTCGATGATGCCATCATCGTCGTGGAAAACGTCAGCCGCCATCTCGATAACGGCATGTCGCGGATGGATGCCGCCGTGCGTGCCGCGCGCGAGCTGGCCAACCCCATCATTGCGATGACCGTCGTGCTGGTGGCGGTGTACGTGCCCATTGGTTTCATGGGTGGGCTGACGGGGGCGCTGTTCACCGAGTTCGCCTTCACGCTGGTGGGAACGGTCGTCATGTCGGCGATCATCGCGCTGACCCTGTCGCCGATGATGTGCTCGCGTCTGCTGAAGGCGCCAAATCTGCAAAGCCACAATTGGCAGGACCGTCTGGTGCTGTTCCTGGATCACAGCTTCGACCGGCTGCATAAACGCTATGAGAATCTGCTGCAAGGCTCGCTCAATTACCTGCCGGTCACGGCGGTGATGTCGGCCATCATCCTCGGTTCCATCTATTATTTGTATTCCACCTCGATGTCGGAGCTGGCGCCGCAGGAAGACCAGGGCGTGCTGATCAGCATCGCCTTCAACAATCCCACGGCCACGGTCGATCAGCGGCAGCTCTATGCCCGCCAGATCTACGATGTGTTCAAGGGTTTTGCGGAAACCGACCATGTGTTCCAGCTCAATTCACCCGCCCAGGTGATCGGCGGCATGGTGCTCAAACCCTGGAATGAGCGCGCAAGAACCGCCACGGCGATCCAGCCCGCGCTGCAAAGCGAACTGAGCCAGATCGCGGGCTCGCAAATCGCGCTGTTCCAGCCGCCGCCCCTGCCCGGCGCGCGAGGTGTGCCCATCCAGTTCGTCATCACCACATCCGAACCGTTCGACAAGCTCTACGCGGTATCGCAGCAGTTCCTGGAGGACGCGCAGAAGAGCGGGCAGTTCATCTTCCTGCAGTCCGACCTGCGTCTCGACCTGCCGCAGACCCGCATCGAGATCGACCGCAACATGGCCGCGCAACTGGGCCTGACCATGCAGGAGATCGGTTCCGGGCTGTCGGCCATGCTGGGTGGCGGGTATGTGAATTTCTTTGAACTGGATGGACGTTCCTATAAAGTCATCCCCCAGGTCGACCAGCACTTCCGTCTGAACCCGGACCAGCTCATGCACTACTACCTGCGCACCGCCAGCGGCAGCATGGTGCCGCTGTCCACCCTGGTGCATTTCAGCACCGCGGTCCAGCCCGAAACGATCAACCACTTCCAGCAGGCCAATTCGGCCACCATCCAGGGCGTGGCCTTGCCCTTCATCGCCCAGAGCCAGGCGCTGGACAGCCTGAAGCAACTGGCCCGGCGCACGCTCCCCGCGGGTTATGCCTTCGACTATGCCGGCCCCTCGCGCCAGTTCGTCCAGGAATCGGGCGGCCTGGTGCTGACCTTCTTCTTCGCCCTGATCATCATCTTCCTGGTGCTGGCCGCGCAGTTCGAGAGCTTCCGCGACCCCGTCATCATCCTGGTCTCGGTGCCCATGGCCATCTCGGGCGCGCTTTTGTTCATCAACCTCGGCATCGGCCGCGCCACGCTGAACATCTACACCGAAGTGGGCCTGGTCACCCTCATCGGCCTGATCTCCAAGCATGGCATCCTGATCGTGGAGTTCGCCAACAACCTGCAGCGCGCCGGCCAGAGCAAGCTCGATGCCATCAAGCACGCCGCCGGCCTGCGCCTGCGCCCCATCCTGATGACCACCGCCGCCATGGTGTTCGGCGTGCTGCCGCTGATCGCCGCCAGCGGCGCCGGCGCCGTCAGCCGTTTCAACATGGGCCTGGTCATCGCCACCGGCCTGTCGATCGGCACGCTGTTCACCCTGTTCGTGGTGCCCGCCATGTACATGATGCTGGGGGCGGATCACGGCAAGGGGGAGCGGCAGGCCGAATAACCCAAAGAACCGCTGCTGGAAGCGGTCATGGTCACGAGCTCCGCACTTGCGTCATGGGTCCGGTCATCCGGTCTGGCCGGGCACGTTCAGAGCTGGAAGCCGAGCCACAGCACCAGGCCCTCGCCGAGGTCGCGCCACAGGCCGGGCGGCTGCGCCACATAGCGGCGGGCCGTGTTGCGTTCGAGGTCGAACCACGCGGCGTAGCGGGCGATATCGCGGGCGTCATGAAATGCCACCATCAACTCGTAGTTGAGGAACAGGCTGCGGCTGTCGAGGTTGGCGGAACCCGCCAGCGCCAGCGCCTCATCGACGATGACGGCCTTGGCGTGCAGCATGCGCGGCGCGAGCCAGATGCGCACCCCCGCACCGGCCAGCGCGCGCAGGGAACGATGTCGCGCGATATCGGCGAGACGGTGGTTGGAGCGGGCGGGCAGGAGCAGGTCCACCTGCACGCCGCGCCGCGCCGCCAGCGTGAGCGCCATCAGCAAGGCATCGTCGAGCACGACATAGGGCGAGACGAGCATCATGCGCGCGCATGCACGGCAGGCCGCGCTGACGAGCAGTGCCTGCAAGGTGTCATTGGCCTGGTCAGGGCCCGAGGCGATGACCTGCCCCGCGGATTCGCCCGGCGCCGCGATGGGGGCAGTGCGGGCGTGTGCCGAGGGCGGTCCGTCCCCCACCGCGAACAGCCAGTCGCGCTGAAACAGATCGGCCGCCTGACGGGCCAGCGGGCCTTGCAGGTCAAAGCTCAGGTCGCGCCACGCAGCGTGGCCTGGTTGACCTTCGAAATACTCGGCGGCCAGGTTGCGCCCGCCACTCCATAAGCGCTCGGCGACGTGGCCGGCATCGGCCACCACGAGCTTGCGGTGGTTGCGCAGATTGGTGCGGCCTTTCAGGGGGGAGTGCAAGGGAGGGACGAAGAGTCCGATCCGCACGCCTGCCTGCGCCAGGGCGGACAGGTCGGGCCGGCCGCCCAGCATGCGGCCCACCCCGTCGAGCAGCAGCCGCACTCGCACCCCGGCGCGCGCTCTCGCCGCCAGGCGGGCGCTCACCGCCGCACCGAGCGCATCCCGCCCGAGGATGAAGGTGCACAGGTCCAGGGTGTGCCGCGCGCCATCGATCACTTCCAGGAGCGCGTGCAAAGCCTGCGCGCCATCGGCGTGGATATGCAGATCGCGGTATGCCGCGGGGGGTGGCTGCTCAAGCGCGATGGCAGTGCGGGCCGGCCAGGCAATATCATCGCCAGGCGGCCAGGCCGCGTGATCGGTCAGTGTTGAGGGGCTGGCGCGGGCGAGCTTGCGCGTGCCGAACAGCAGATACAGCGGCAGCGCGGCGAAGGGCAGGAGGAGCATGAACAGCACCCACCCGATCGCGGCGGAGGGGTGGCGGCGCTGCTGCAGCACGTGGGAAACCACCACGTACACGAGCAGACCGGCGACGGTCAACAGCCCGTGTAGCGAGAGCCAATGCGAGAGCGTCAGGACAGGCACGCGCGGCGCGCCCTTGACGTGAAACTCGCGCAGCGAGACCTCGTTCCCCTCTCACGCCGGATCAAGCGGCTTTGCCGCCAATCCCGGCGGGGACATCCCTTGCGGGCGCTCCCTCCGGGAGATAGGGGCCAGGGGCGAGGGAGGACAGGGGTGGGGGAAACGGTCATGGCGCAGCACTGTTTCATGATTTGGGGCGGGGCTAGTTGCCGCGCTGTCGGCGCAGCGACATCACGGCCAGCTCGGTGCGCGTGTTGGCGTGAAGCTTTTCCATGATGCGGCTGACGTAATTCTTGACCGTGCCCTCGGCAAGAAATATCGCCTGGGCGATCTGCCTGTTGCTCTTGCCCTCGGCGATGAGCTGCAGGATTTTTTCTTCCTTGTCGCTGAGCGGCCCGGCCATGATTTCTGGCGCGGCGGCATGCGGGCTCGATGCGGCATCGGGCGGCGCGAGGCGGCGGAATTGATCCATGACCTTGCGCGCGATCTGCGGCGTCATCCTGGATTCACCGCGATGCACCGCGCGCACCGTTTCCAGCAATTCCTCCTCGCTCGCGTCCTTCAGCAGATAGGCATGGGCCCCGGCGCGGATGGCCTCGAACACCGTTTCGTCGGCATCCAGCGTGGTCAGCACCAGCACATGCGTGCGCGGCAGCGCCAGCGCGATCTCGCGCGTGGCGGCCACGCCGCCCTTGCGCGGCATGTGCAGGTCCATCAGCACCACGTCCGGCTGCAATTGCCGCGCCATCTCGACCGCTTCCACGCCATCGCACGCCTGCCCCACCACTTCCATGTCCGCTTCGAGCGAGAGCATCAAGGTCATCCCGCGGCGAACCAGGGCCTGATCGTCGGCGACGAGCACGCGGATGCGCGGCGATGCGTCAGGCGATGCCGCAGTCACTTGACACCGCCCTGGCCAGTTTCGGGGTTGCGCGGCTGCCGCGCTTCTCCCAGTTGCTCGCGGATGCGCCCGACCACCGGGGAGGGCAGCCGCACGGTGAGGTAGCTCACCATCGCCGCGACAGCCAGTGCCGCCTGCTCCAGCGAGATGCCAGCCCGTTGCGCCACCTGTTGAATCAATTCGTCCACGTCGAATTTCCATGACCATGTTGTTGGAGATGTGCGCGAAAATGAATGATCCCCAATTCCTCAGCGCAACGCTTCCTCACTTCCGCCCATTTCCCGAAGGGAGATGGTCTTTCCCCCTTCTCCCGCCGGGAGAAGTGCTGGGGATGAGGGAGCAACGGTTAGCAACCGCCCATCCAGCAATGCTTACCAGGATAATCATTTTTCCCATGGCGTAAGTCTACTAGATGCTTTGCCAGGTCGCGAGGGCCGCACGTCATGAGTTTGCAGTTACTTTCGTCACTTGCAATAATCCAGGATAATGCCGCGATGGCGACCATGATATCAAGCCACTGAATGCAGCGCCTCCCGTCCTATCTGGACCCGCGCCGCAGCCTCGCCAGCGCTGTCGGCTGGCTGGTCGTCGTCCTGTCCCTCGGCTTTGCCATGATCGCGGCGCTGTGGCTCGGGGAGATGGCGCGCACGAGCCTGTTGCGGCAGCACGGCCAGGAGCTGGCGCTGAGCGCCGATCAGTTGGCCGCCGAATTCGATCAGGCCCTTGCCTTGCGGCTGCAATCGTTACGGGCGGCCGCGGCCTTGCTGCGAATGGACCTGGATGCCGGTACGCCGCGTGCGCTGCGCGCGGTGCTCGACGACTTGCAATCTGCTTACCCGGAGTTCGAATGGATTGGCCTGGCCGATGCAAATGGCACGGTCGTCGCCGCCAGTGACGGCCTGCTCGACGGTGGCAGCGTCGCCGCCCGGCCCGCCTTCGCGCAGGGCTTGAAAGCCCCCTGGATCGGTGACGCGCATCGCTTCATCGACCTGTCGGCTCCCGTGCGCGACCGGCGCGGTCGCGCCGTGGGCGTGCTGAGTGCGCAACTGGGTTTGCGCTGGGCACGCGACCATGTACAGGGTTTGGTACAGACACAGGGCTTGCATAAGGCGCTGCCTTCGCATGACTCAGTCCAGGCGCTGGTGCTGGACGGGGAAGGCGTGGTTCTGATCGGCCCCGCTGCGCTTCAAGGCAAGCGCTGGCAAGGCGTGGCGCTCGATGATGCCGCCCTCGCCGATGCGGCGGTCTCGAACGTGCCGGATTTTGAGCGCCTTGACGACGGTCGGGTCGTCCTGGTGGCGCGCGGCGGTCCACCGGCGGGCAGCGCGCTGCACACGCTGGGCTGGCGCGTTCAGCTCGTTGAGCCGGCGGATCGGGCGTACCAGCGCGCGAATGCCTTGTGGCGGCAGATAGGCTGGGTCTCACTGGGGCTGGGCGCTTGCGCCGCGCTGCTTGGCGTGCTGCTCGCGCACCGCCTGACCCGACGGCTGACGGCCCTGACGCGCTCCGTCCAGAACGTGGGCGCGGGGAAGTCGCCGCGCGTCTCCCCTCCCGCCGGCAGTGACGAGGTCGCGCGTCTCGGGGCCGCATTCGCGGAGGTGCTGGACGCCTTGCAGCATGAGCGCGGCGAGCTGCGCGCCTTGAGCGCCGAACTCGAACAGCGCGTTGCCGCGCGCACCCGCGAGGTCGAGCGGCTCGCGGAAGGGGCGCGCTATGCCGCGGTAGTGCGCGAACGCCTGAAGATTGCGCGCGACCTGCACGATACGCTCGCGCACTCGATGATGGCCATGCTCGCCGAGGTGCGCCTGCTCAGAAAACTGCAGGTCCACGATCCTGCGGCACTGCCCGATGAATTGGCCCGCGCGGAGCAAACGGCGCATCAGGGGCTGAAAGAGGCGCGCGCTGCCATTTCGCAGATGCGCTTCAACGCCGTGCGCGACATCGGGCTGGGCGCCGCGCTGGCCGATGCCACCAAACTCTTTTCCGAGCGCACCGGCCTCGCCGTCGATTACAGCAGCGAACCCCGCGCCGCCAGCTTTGCAGACGAGCGGGCCGAAACACTGTTCCGCATCACCGAAGAGGCGCTGCGCAATGTCGAGCGTCACGCCATGGCCAGCCGGGTGCGCGTGAAACTGCGCGACGCTGCTGACGGGCGCCTGGAACTGAGCATAGCGGACGATGGCGTGGGCTTCGATCCGTCCGCATCGTACCCCGGGCATTACGGTTTGATGGGCCTGCGCGAACAGGCACACTTGATCGGCGCGGAACTGAGCATCCAGAGCAAGCCGGGCGAAGGCACAAGCTTGCGGCTTGCATTGGGCATGGGGCCCGACATGCGGTCATGACCAAAACCCCATAGAAGATTGCGCAGTCCATATTTCACCGTTTTTTTGGTCAATAGAATGACTATTGACCTGCAAAACCGGCAAATAGGGTCAGCAGGGATGGGCGGCTTTATCGCCCAACTCGCAAATGGGGTATGCAGGGATGGGCGGCTTTATCGCCCAACTCGCAAA
>JAQTLK010000070.1 GCA_028714955.1 Sulfuricella sp. | reverse complement strand
TCCTAGGCGTGTTGTCTGAAGCAATCTAACGGGGCTGGAACCGACTTCTCGGTTCCAGCCCTTATTATTTGGAGAAACCCGATGAAAAAAATCTTAATAGCTTTTGCCGCCCTGATTTGGGCGCCGCTTGCACTTGCCATTACGCCTTATGTTTCCGGCGACAAGGTGGCAGGTGGTGACGTGAACGCCGTGATGGGCCAGGTGGAGAAAAAACTGACCGCGGAAGGCTTTACCGTGGTGGGCAAGTACTCTCCCAAGGGTGTGAGCCAGTATGGCGTGGTGGTAGTGACGGATAAAGGCATTCTGGATGCCATCCACAACCTGGGCGGTTCGACGATCGTGGGCGCCGGCATTCGCGTGGGTGTGAAAGCCGATGGTACCGTCAGCTACATGAATCCGGATTACTGGTATCGCGCCTTCTTCCGCAAGCAGTTCAGTTCCGCAGAGCCGGCCGTTAAAGCCGTTGAAGTCAAATTGCAGAAATCGCTGGGTGCCGGCAAGGGGTTTGGCGGGGATGAATCCGCCGGCGACCTGCCCAATTACCACTACATGGTGGGCATGGAGCGTTTCGAATCCAACAAGAACGAACTGAAGAGCTATGGTAGCTTCGAGGCCGCGGTGAAAGCGATTCAGGATAACCTGGCCAAGGGTGTCAACAAGACTTCCAAGGTTTACGAGGTCGTCATGGCTGACAAGAAAATCGCAGTGTTCGGCGTTGCCATGAATGACCCCAAGACCGGCGAAGGTGTCTGGCTGAACAAGGTCGGCACTGACCATATTGCTGCCATGCCCTTTGAGATTTACGTGGTTGGCGGAAAGGCAAACGCCTTGTATGGCCGCTATCGTATTGCGCTCAGCTGGCCTAACCTCGGCATGGGCACTTTCATGAAGATCAGCGATGCTCCGGATGAGATCCTGGAAACGTTGACTGGCGTTGCTGGCGGAACATACGAGAAGTCCAGCGCGTTCTGATTGTCATCACTCTTCCCGCAAAAATTGCCGGAAGGGCTCAAACCCCGCATGCGCGGGGTTTTTTATGTGCGCCCGGCACGGGCGCACTCTTGATTCGAAATGGATATAAGCAATGCAGCTGAAAAAGATGGTAATGGCCCTGGCGCTGGCGGCGCCAGGCGTGAGTTTTGCCACCAATGGCATGAACATGGAGGGTTATGGCCCTATCGCGCTGGGCATGGGCGGTGCTTCGATGGCATATGACAATGGTACGGCAGCGATGATGAACAATCCGGCAACCTTGGGTTTGATGCCTGAAGGTCAACGGTTCGACCTGGCGCTTGGCTTCATCGGGCCGAATGTGGATGCGGCTGCTGGCGGTTCGTCTTCTCGCTCCGCGGCAGACGGGTTTGGTGGCCCAGCCTTTGGCTGGGGCAGCAGGCACGACAAAGTGACCTATGGTGTCGGCGTGTTTGGCCAGGGCGGCATGGGGACGCAGTACGATGGAAACAGCTTCATGAGCGCCGGTTCGGGACTGGAGACACGGAGCGAATTGTCGGTCGGTCGCCTGCTTTTTCCGCTCGCATATAACGTAACGCCTGACTTGGTGGTGGGCGGTTCCTTCGATTTCGTCTGGGCGGGCCTGGACCTGAAAATGGCGATGAGCACCGGCCAAATGATGGATATGAGCAAGGCCGGAAATTTGTCCTTCAGCGCAAATGCAAAGGCAGGACTCGGCGGCTATTTTGGCTGCGTCACGTGTCAGGGCTATTTCGATTTTTCCGATGGCAGTCCCTTTACCGGCAAGGCGAAGGCGACAGGTTATGCGGGCAAGCTGGGGTTCGTCTATAAAGTCAATCCGCAGGTTTCCGTGGGGGCATCCTATCACTCGGTCACGCAGCTTGGCGATCTTGAGACCGATGGCGCCAAGGTGTCGATGATCGACAACACAAATGCTGTGGGCGGCACTTCGACGCTGACCGGCAAAATCAAGATCATCAACTTCCAGTGGCCGGAAACCTATGGATTGGGCGTGGCCTATCAGGCAAACGAGAAACTGATGCTGACTATGGACTACAAGCGCATCAACTGGTCGAAAGTCATGAAGGATTTTCATATGACATTCTCCAGTGCTGGCGATGTTTCCCTTGATATGCGGCTGCCGCAGAACTGGGTGGATCAGGATGTCTTCATGGCTGGTTTTTCCTATCAGTCAAGCGATGCGCTGGTGCTGCGCGCAGGAGTCAACATCGCCAACAATCCGGTGCCGGATTACTACATGCACCCCCTGTTCCCGGCCATCATCAAGCAGCACGTCATGGCTGGCTTCGGCTATCGCTACAGCAAGGCATCGACGATCGACTTTGCCTATAGCTATGCTCCGGAAGTCACCGTCACCGACGGGAGCGGCGTGACGGTGAGCCACAGCCAGAACAATATGCAGTTCATTTATACTTACCGATACTGATCTTTATCGCCCGCACGCCAACCGGCCAATTGGCCGGTTTTTTATCGGCCTGCTGAATTTGAAGTGGTGCTTGACAGGACGGTTTATTCACATCTCCGGATGTTACTCTACTGTCATTTGTGGTTTCCCGTTCTGTTGTCAGGGTGCGTTTTCAACTACATGATTATAAACGGCTATTAAATTGTTCATTTGCTGTGCTACGCAAGGAAATCTTGTTGCTTCAATGGGGTTAGGCATGTTTTCTGGCGGCTATGCACAGAGTTATCCACAGGAACTGTGGGTAACAAAATAAGTCTTTTTGATTGATGAGCTTGGGCGGTTTTCCGTAAAAAAGCTTTAACGATGCAGGCTAACTTGATGCGTTATTGTTTCCCATTGTTTTTCAAGTCTTTTTGTCGATATTGGCTGTATGGTTTTAAGCTCCTGCGCGAACAGCGATACCCGCAATTCCTCGATCATCCAGCGGTAATCACTTAATTCCGGGCTTGGTGTCGCGCCGCGCTTCTCCAACTGCCGCATGGCGTCCAGATAGCGGTGCCAGAAAGGAGAGAGCTCGTCCTGCTGCTGGCGGTCGCGGTTAGCTGCGTGAGGGAGTTTATCGAGGCGCAGCGTCATTGCCTTGAGATAGCGTGGATAATGCCGCAGCCAGTTGATGGACGTTTGCGCCAGGAAGCCCGGATAGATGAGATGCTCGAGTTGTTCCTTCATGTCGCCCAGGGCCGATGGCGAAACCTTGGCCGACGGAAGTTTCTGCGCTACGGCGTGATATCCGGCCAGGATGTCCGCGGCGAGTTTGCATGTCTGGTTGGCTGCACTGACCAGCAGCGGGCGGGATTCATCGCGGCGCCGGGCGAATTGTGCGGCGTTGCGTACGGGGGGTTTGTCGTCGATCAGAACCTGTCTGGCAATGGCGTGTTGCAAATCGCGCTTGAGTGCGTCGCAAGTGTCGACCGGCAAGTAACGCAGACACATTTCCTTGCTTACCGGCAGGGATTTCTCCAGAAAGCGCGCCTGCTCGGGCAGTTGCAGCAGGAGCAGGCGCGTCAGCCCCGTGCTCATGGCTTGTGTCGCCTTGGCCGGCGTATCGAAAAGACGCAGGGCCACCTGCTGGCCCTCATCCACCAGCGCCGGGTAGCCGATGATCGTCTGTGACTGGCGCTGGAATGTTACTTCATCCGGCAGGTCGCCGAAGTTCCAGGCAGCGATGCCGTCGCGTTCGAAATCTGAAGCCAGGGAGGCGCCAAAGCTTTTTGCCGCCTGCTCGCCAAATTCACGTCGCAATATTTCCATATCCCGGCTGCTGGCGAGTTCGCGACCATTCTCATCGACGATGCGAAAATTCATCTGCAGGTGCTGGGGCAAGGTCTCGCTTGCCCATGCTTGCGGGGGGACATCAATGCCCTTGGCGGTTTTGATGAAAGCCGCCAGACTCTCGGTCAAGGGCCGGTCGCCAGGGGCAAGCGCGCTCAGGGCCGAGGTGACGAATGCCGGCACCGGCACGCAGGCACTTCGAAACCTATGGGGCAGGGCGCGGACGAGCCAGGTTATTTTTTCCCGTAGCAGCCCTGGCACCAGCCATTCGCAACGCACGCCGCTGACCTGGTTGAGTGCGGCGAGGGGAATCGTGACCGTCACGCCGTCCAGCGGGTGGCCGTGTTCGAAGCGGTAGGACAAGGTGTACTCGCCGCCGTTGAGATGAAGCGTGGCGGGGAACAAATCCTCCGTGACATGGCCTGCCTCGTGACGCATCAGTTGTTCGCGCGTCAGAAAGAGCAGGCGCGGGTTGCTCCGCTCAGTCTCGCGGCGCCATTTGTCGAATGTCGCGCCGTTGTGAATGCCTTGCGGAATAAGCTGGTCGTAGAAGTCGAAAATGTGTTGCTCGTCCACCAGAATGTCCTGGCGCCGCGCCTTGTGCTCCAGTTCCTCGATGTCTTCCAACAGCTTGCGGTTGTGCTTGAAAAACGGGGCGTTGGAAATTAACTCCCCTTCCACCAGAGCGGAACGGATGAAAATTCCACGGGATTCCGCTGGGCTGATGGGGCCGTAATGGACTTTGCGCTTGGGCTCGATCACGAGGCCGTAAAGCGTGACCCGTTCGTAGGCGGAGACGCGTGCCGCCTTCTTTTCCCAGTGCGGATCAAAATAGCTGCGCTTGATGAGGTGTCCTGCCAGCGGTTCGATCCATTCCGGCTCGATGCGTGCGAGGGTGCGGCCATAAAGGCGGTTGGTCTCGGTGAGTTCGGCTGCCATCAGCCATTTGGGGCCAGGTCCCTCACCCCCGCCCCTCTCCCGGGAGAGGGGAAACATTGCTCCTTCTCCCACTGGGAGAAGGTTGGGATGAGGGCTGCCCTTGGGTGGTTTGAACAGCACCGATCCAGGAAAAATGGAGAACTTGATGCCGCGTGCGCCGGAGTATTCGCGGCCTTCGCCCTTCAGGCCGATATTGCCCAGCAAGCCGGCGAGCAAGGCACGGTGGACCTGCCCATAGTCGGCTTCGATTTCGTTGGGGCGCATGCCCATTTCCTTTGCCATTACCGCGAGTTGGCCGTGGACATCGCGCCATTCACGCATGCGCACGGCCGAGAGAAAGTTGTCGTGACAGTATTGGACCAGCTTGCGGTTGGACTTTTTGTGGGTTAGCGCCTCTTCATAGAAACGCCACAGCCGGATAAAGCCGAGGAAGTCCGAACGCTCGTCCAGGAAACGACGGTGCGCGGCGTCAGCGGCATCCTGCGCCACTTGCGGCCGTTCGCGTGGGTCCTGCACGGTAAGCGCCGAGGTGATGATAAGTGCTTCGCTAAGGCAGTTTTCCTGGCGTGCCGCGAGGATCATGCGCGCGATACGCGGATCGATGGGGAATTGGGCCAGTTGCTTGCCGAGGGGCGTAAGTGTCCGTGTCGCGTCCACCGCACCCAATTCTTCCAGCAATTGGAAGCCATCCGAAATGGCGCGCGGATCGGGTGCTTCGAGGAAGGGAAAGCCTTCCACAGCGCCCAGGCCAAGCGCCTGCATGCGCAGGATTACGGCCGCCAGGTTGCTGCGGCGAATTTCCGGGTCGGTGAAGGCGGGGCGGGTGTTGAAATCCTCTTCGTCATAAAGGCGGATGCAGATGCCGCTGGCGACACGGCCGCAGCGCCCCGCGCGCTGGGACGCTGAGGCGCGTGAAATCTTTTCGACCTGCAGGCGTTCCACCTTGGCTCGCACGCTGTAGCGGCGGATGCGGGCGTAGCCGGGGTCGATCACGTAGCGGATGCCAGGTACGGTGAGGGACGTTTCCGCCACGTTGGTCGCCAGCACGATGCGTCGCGCACCGCCGGGCTTGAAGACGCGATCCTGTTCGGTGTTGGAGAGGCGCGAGTAGAGCGGCAGGATTTCCGCGCTAGGAGGATGGTGTTTGCGCAGAGCTTCCGCGATCTCGCGAATTTCGCGTTCGCCAGGGAGGAAGATGAGGATATCGCCGCCGTGTCCGGCAATTTCGTCCACGGCATGGAGGATGGCCAGTTCCAGTTCCGCCTCGCTGCCATTTTCTTCCTGTGCCAGTGGGCGGTAGCGAATTTCCACCGGATACATGCGCCCCGATACCTCGATCACCGGCGCGCCGTCGAAATGGCGGGAAAAGCGCTCGGCATCGATGGTTGCGGAGGTGATGATGACTTTCAAATCGGGGCGGCGCGGCAGGATGCGCTTGAGGTAGCCCAACAGGAAATCGATGTTGAGGCTGCGCTCATGTGCTTCGTCGATAATGATTGTGTCATAGGCGTCGAGGAGGCGGTCACCCTGGGTTTCGGCCAGCAGGATGCCATCGGTCATGACCTTGATGTAATTATTCTCGCTCACCCGATCATGGAATCGCACCTGGTAGCCCACCGCCTGGCCAAGTTCGCTCTTGAGCTCGGCGGAGATGCGTGCCGCCACGCTGCGCGCCGCGATGCGACGGGGTTGGGTATGGCCGATCAGGCCCGCTACGCCACGTTTCAGGTCGAGGCAGATTTGCGGCAGCTGGGTGGTTTTCCCGGAACCGGTTTCGCCGCATACGATGACAACCTGGTTGGACAGAATCGCAGCTGCGATGTCATGGCGCTTTTCATTGACTGGCAGTTCGGCCGCGAAGGCGGGGAGCGGAATGCGCTCCAGCCGGCTGATTCGCCTGGCCACGGAGGCCTGGATGCTGGCGCTGAGGCTGGTTAACGCGTCGCCCCGCGTTTTTCCGTCACGCTGGCCGGTTTCAAGTTTATGGAGTTCGCGCCGGAAACGATGCTGGTCGCGCTGCATGCAGTTTGCGATTTCGGCGGAAAGGATGCGGAAGTCAGTGGGCACGGTAGGCAGGATTGATTGGATCGACGCAATTATACATTGAAGGCGTTAATCCCTATTGTTGACTGTTTCTATCGGGTATGTTCTAATGGCCTTACTTTTTCTCAAGTCTAAATCTTAGAGCTTTTATATTTAGATGCATCAAAGACCAAGGTAAACATTCCAGTAATTTTTCAAGGAGCTTTAAAAATGGAACTTCCAGCACGTGATGGCGATGGTTATTTGACCAACATGAATGAATGGACTGAAGAAATCGGCCGCGCAATGGCTGAAGCCGACGGTGTCGAGCTCGATGATGTGAAGTGGAATCACATCATGAAGGCGCGTGAATATTACGAGGAGACCAGTTCGGTGCCGCCGATCCGCAAATTTGCCAAATATATCGACGAGGACCAGAAAGCGATCTTCAATACCTGGATGACGGGGCCGATGAAGCCCATCACCAAATATGGCGGTTTGCCCAAGCCTACCGGCTGCGTGTAAGCAACAAACAAAGGCCCGGCGCGCTTCGCATGCCGGGCCTTTGACTTTTTACTATAGAATAGGCCCGTCAGTACATTACGAAAGGGTCTGCAAAATGATTACCATCGAACACCATGACCGGGTGGTCAAGGTTTCCGTTTTTGGCGAATTCACCCTTGCCGATTACAAGCAACTGGAAGATGCGGTTGTTTATGAAATGAAATTCAAGGGCAAGGTCAACCTGCTGGTGGATTTGCGCGACATGGCAGATTTTACGCTCGACGTGGCATGGGAAGACGTGCGTTTCAACTGGCAGCATGTCCATGATTTCCAGAAAATCGCGGTGGTCGCCAGTGGCCGCCTGGTGGCGTGGAGCGCCTGGCTGGCGCGGGCCTTCTCGGATGCCGAGATTCAGATCTTCGAAAATTACGACCTTGCCAGCGATTGGGTCGAAGCGTCCGCCTGAAGGGTTGAAACTTTAAGCTGCTTACTATAGTCTGAGTTAACGTGGATTATCTATTTCTCATCAAGGAGAGTGTTTGATGCAACCTGAATTGCAAATGAGCAGCCAAAGTGCTGGATTGGGGTTGACCACCCACAAGGTATTGCGCAATACGTACATGCTGCTCGGCCTGAGCATGATCCCGACGGTGGTTGGCGCGGCAATCGGCATGAGCATGAATTTCTCCTTCATGGCGCGGAGCCCGATCATGGGCGCGGTCGTCATGCTGGCTATAATGATGGGCCTGTTCTGGGGCATTTCCAGGAATCGGGACAGCGGTGTAGGCGTGACATTGCTGCTGGTGCTGACCCTGTTCATGGGCGTCATGCTGGGGCCGATCCTGCAGGTGGCGCTGCACCTGAGGAATGGTGCGCAACTGGTGAGTCTGGCGGCTGGCGGCACAGGCGTGATTTTCCTCTCGTTGGCATTCTATGCCACTGTTTCAAAAAAGGATTTCAGCTTCCTCGGTAATTTTCTCTTCGTCGGTCTGGTTCTTTTGATCCTCGCCTCCCTGGCCAATATTTTCTTCCAGGTCCCGGCGGCCGCCCTGGCCATTTCTTCGGTCGCGGTGCTGATCTTTTCCGGCTTTATCCTGTTTGATGTGAGCCGCATTGTGCAGGGCGGCGAGACCAACTACATCATGGCCACGCTGGCGCTGTATCTGGATATCTACAACCTGTTCGTCAACCTGCTGCAACTGCTGATGGCGCTGAGCGGCGAGAGGGATTGAGCGTTGATCCATAACGTAAAAAAGGGCAGCCCTGGCTGTCCTTTTTTGTGCCGGTCATGAGGATAGCAGGGCCAAACCGTGGTTTCGGCATAACATCGACGCAATATTGTCCTGCTATAGCAGGACAATATTGTCACGGTGAATGAGTTCAGGTTCTTCTACGTAACCCAGGATGCGTTCGATCTCGTTACTGGAGTGGCGCATGATTTTACGCGCATCACCTGCCGCATAATTGATCAGGCCGCGGGCGACTTCCCGTCCATCCCGGTCTATGCAGGTCACGACTTCCCCGCGTTCGAAATCTCCGCTTAAATCGTAAACCCCGATGGGTAGCAGGCTTTTTCCTTCCAGGCGTAGCGCGCGGGCGGCACCTTCGTCCAGCATGACCCTGCCGCGTACCTGCAGGTGATCGGCCAGCCATTGCTTGCGCGCGGCGATCGGCATGGTTTGTGCGACAAGCTGGGTGCCGATGCACTCTCCATGTGCCAGCCGCACCAGCACTTCCTGCTCGCGCCCGGAGGCGATGATGGTGTGGGCGCCGCTGCGCATGGCGCGCTTGGCTGCCAGGATCTTGGTCAGCATGCCGCCGCGCCCGATGTCGCTGCCTGCGCCGCCAGCCATTTTTTCCAGTTCCGGGTCGCCGGCAATGGCTTCCTGAATCAGGGTGGCTGTCGGGTTCTTGCGCGGGTCGGCGCTGTACAGGCCGGACTGATCGGTGAGGATGACCAGCGTGTCGGCCTCGATCAGGTTGGTCACCAGGGCGCCCAGCGTATCGTTGTCGCCAAAACGGATTTCGTCGGTGACGACGGTGTCATTCTCGTTGATGATCGGGATGACGTTCAGTTTGAGCAGGGTGCGCAGCGTGGTGCGAGCGTTGAGGTAGCGCTTGCGGTCCGACAGGTCGTCGTGAGTCAGCAATATCTGCGCGGTGTGGAGGCCATGCCGGCGGAAGCAGGTTTCGTACACCTGGACCAGGCCCATCTGCCCGACCGCAGCAGCTGCCTGCAGTTCGTGTACCGCACTGGGGCGTTTTTTCCAGCCCAGGCGCTGCATGCCTTCGGCCACCGCGCCGGAGGAAACCAGCACCACTTCCTGCCCCATCTGTTTAAGTTGGGCGATCTGTGCCGCCCAGTTGGCGATGGCGACATGGTCCAAACCGGCACCGCTGTTGGTGACCAGGCTGCTGCCGACCTTGACGACCAGGCGTTTGGAGTTCGCGAGTATGGATTTCATGATTTATTCAGATATGGATACGTGATTGCTTATTCCCCTACTCCACGGCAGGGTCGGTTTCCTCGACCGCTTTCTCTTCCGCTGCACGGTTTTGTTCCAGGTAGTCCATGATGGCGTAAGTAAGCGCCTTGCAACCTTCGCCCGTCAGGGCGGAAATGATGAAGCTTCTGCCTTCCCAACCGAAATCGCGCAGGAACTGCTGCAATTGCCCGGCGCGCTCATCTTCCGGCACCATGTCCATCTTGTTCAGCACCAGCCAGCGCGGCTTCTGGTAAAGACCTTCGTCGTATTTGCGCAACTCTTCGACGATGGCACGCGCGTCGCGCACCGGGCTCACGGCCTCGTCGCAGGGCGCCATGTCTACCAGGTGCAACAACAGGCGGGTGCGAGCCAGGTGGCGCAGGAACTGGTGGCCGAGGCCGGCGCCTTCGGCGGCACCTTCGATCAGGCCGGGGATATCTGCGATGACGAAGCTGCGCTCTTCGTCGACACGCACCACGCCCAGGTTGGGGTGCAGCGTGGTAAAGGGGTAATCCGCGACTTTTGGTTTGGCTGCGGATACCGCGCGAATGAACGTTGACTTGCCTGCATTGGGCATGCCCAAGAGGCCAACGTCTGCCAGCACTTTCAATTCCAGTGCCAGTTCCAGTTCCTCGCCTTCTTCACCGGGTGTGCACTGGCGCGGCGCGCGGTTGGTACTGGATTTGAAGTGCAGGTTGCCGAGGCCGCCCTTGCCGCCCTTCGCAATCAGGGCTTTCTGGCCATCGACGGCGAGGTCGGCAATGAGCTTGCCGGTGGCGATGTCGGTAATGACCGTGCCAACCGGCATGCGCAATATCATATCCTCTCCACCCTTGCCGTAGCGATCGCTGCCGTGACCGTTTTCACCGCGCTGAGCACGATAATTGCGGGTGAAGCGATAATCGATCAGGGTGTTGATATTGCGGTCTGCAACGGCGTAAATGCTGGCGCCACGCCCACCGTCGCCGCCATCAGGACCACCTCTGGGAATGTATTTCTCGCGGCGGAAACTGGCGACGCCGTTGCCGCCATCGCCAGCCTTGACCTGAATTTTTGCTTCGTCAATAAATTTCATGAAATAGTTTTCAGTGATCAGCTTTCAGTTCTCAGCTTGCTGATGGCTGACATCCGAGAACTATAAAATAAAAAGGCCCTATCGCACGATAGGGCCGGGTCGCACCGCCAGAGCCGGAAATCAGGCAGCCGGGATAATGCTGACCATCGTGCGCCGCAACGCTCCCTTGACAGAGAATTGCACGGTGCCGTCAATTTTGGCAAACAGCGTGTGGTCCTTGCCAATGCCGACGTTGTCGCCAGGGTGCATCTGGGTGCCGCGCTGGCGTACGATGATGCTGCCGCCGGAAACCAGTTCGCCGCCAAAGCGCTTCACGCCGAGGCGTTTGGAATGTGAGTCGCGGCCATTGCGTACACTGCCGCCTGCTTTTTTATGTGCCATGGTATTTCTCCTTGCCCAGACTTACTTGGCGATTGAATCGATGCGGATTTCGGTGTAATTCTGCCGATGACCCTGTGTCTTGCGGTAGTGCTTGCGGCGACGCATTTTGAAAATCATCACCTTTTTGGCACGCCCCTGGCTCATCACCGTGGCCCTTACCGTTGCGCCCGCCACCAGGGGGGCGCCTACCGTTACCGCTTCGTCGTCCGCTACCATCAGTACTTCGTCCAGTACGATTTCGCTGCCGATGTCTGCCGGTATCTGTTCTATTTTAAGTTTTTCGCCGGGGACAACGCGATATTGCTTGCCGCCGGTTTTTATGACCGCATACATGTTTAGCTCCATTGCTTCACTTTTAAATGAACCGCGAATTATACCTGGCCGCATGAGTCAGGTCAAAAAATCTTTGGCGGCAAATGCCTGTGTCGGCGCGAATAATTGCGTCTGTCTCTTGACACCCTCTCGTGATCGTTTCTACCATTGGTCTTTTTCGGATCATCACGTGTCAATCGAAGCTATTCGCGGCTGCATCGAGGCGGACATGCATGCCGTCGACGCAGTCATTCGCCGGCGCCTCCATTCTGAAGTCGCGCTGATCGGCCAGGTCAGCGAATATATCATCAATAGCGGCGGCAAGCGCTTGCGTCCGGCGCTGGTCCTGCTGTCGGCGGGCGCATTCGGTTTTCGCGGCACGCATCACCACGAACTCGCAGCGGTGGTGGAGTTCATTCACACCGCGACCTTGCTGCACGACGACGTGGTGGACGAGTCCAGCCTGCGGCGCGGCAGGGCCACGGCCAATGCCATGTTCGGTAATGCGGCCAGTGTTCTGGTGGGCGATTTCCTGTATTCGCGCGCCTTCCAGATGATGGTGGGGGTGGGTAGCCTGCGCGTCATGGAGGTGCTGGCCGATGCAACCAATATAATTGCCGAAGGCGAGGTATTGCAGTTGCTCAATTGCCATGATCCAGCTATCGATGAGGGCCGCTACCTTCAGGTCATTCACTATAAAACCGCCAAGCTGTTCGAAGCTGCCAGCCGGCTGGGGGCGATTCTGGGCGGGGCATCCCGAGCGGACGAAGAGGCGATGGCCAAGTACGGCATGCACCTGGGCACGGCCTTCCAACTGATAGATGACGTACTGGACTATTCTGGCGAGCATCAGGATACGGGCAAGAATGTCGGCGATGATCTGGCCGAAGGCAAGCCGACGCTGCCCTTGATTTATGTCATCAAGCACGGTAGTGCGGATCAGGCCGACGTGGTGCGCCACGCCATCGAGCAGGGCGGCCTGGACGAACTGCAGCCTGTCATGCAGGCCATTCGTGATACCGGTGCGCTGGATTACACCCGGGCACAGGCCGGGCGCGAAGCAGAGGCGGCATGCGCGGCAATATCGCACTTGCCGGGTTCAAATTACAAGGATTCTTTGTTACAATTGGCGGACTTTGCGGTCACGAGGAATCACTAAAGGCTGGCCGCATGAGCATTTCGGGGTGTAGCTTAGCCTGGTAGAGCGCTACGTTCGGGACGTAGAGGCCGGAGGTTCGAATCCTCTCACCCCGACCATC
>JAQTLK010000069.1 GCA_028714955.1 Sulfuricella sp. | reverse complement strand
CTAGGAGCCTGTCGGTAGACCTGCTCGATAAGCGTTTGGTAACGCGCCAGCACGGCGTTCCGCCTGACTTTCTGGGTCGCCGTGAGCAGCCCGTTCTCCACCGTCCACGGCTCGTGCAAAGGAATCACCCGCCGCACGCGGACATAACGCGGAAAAGACTTGAGTTGCGCATTGGCCCGTCGCACCAGCGTCTTCTCGTCGGACTCTGGCGTTACCGCCAGCAAGGAAAAAAACGCCTTGCCTTCTCCCAGCAGCATCACCTGTTCAAACAGCGGATCGTCGAGAATCGCGATTTCAATATCCTGGGGGGGCGCCTTCTCGCCGCTGGACAGGATCAGGATATCCTTGCTGCGCCCCTGAATGACAATCTTGCCATCGCTGAACGAGGCCAGATCGCCGGTATTGAGCCAGCCCTCGGCATCCAGCACGGCGGCGCTGGCTGCCGGATTGTTCCAGTAGCCCAACATCACCGAAGGGCCACGCACCAGCAGTTCGCCGGCATCGTTGATGCGGGTCTCGATGCCCGTGAGCGGCGCGCCGACGGTGGCGGGATCATTATCCCACTCGCGGTTCGCGGCCACCACCGGGCCTGCCTCGGTCAGGCCGTAGCCCTGGATCAGGTTGAGGCCAAGGCCGATGAAGGTGCGGGCGATACGCAACTCCACCTTGGCGCCGCCCACCACCGCAAGACACAGGCGGCCGCCCAGCCGTTCGAGAATCGGCCTGGCGACAAGGCGCTGCAACAGCCCGTAAAGCCAACACTCCGCCAGCATTGCCTGTCGCCTGAAGCGGCGCCAGCCAAGATGAACGGTGAGGCGGAACAAAAAGCGTTTGAACGCATTACGCGCCAGGGCCTTTTCCAGCCGCGCCAGAAAGCGCTCGAACACGCGCGGCACAGCGATCAGCACCGTCGGCCGGTGATGGGCGAGATCCTCGGCGATCTGCTGGATGCCGCGCGCATAAACCACCTTGATCCCGGCCGCGAGCGGCAGATAATAGCCGCAGGTGCGCTCGAACATGTGCGACAGCGGCAACACCGAAAGCAGGCTGTCCGCGCCGTGCAAGCTCACCACCTCGCGGGACGCCGCCACATTGGCGAGAATATTGCGGTGGGACAGCATCACGCCTTTGGGACGGCCGGAAGTGCCCGAGGTATAAACGATGGTGGCAAGCGTATCGGGGTCGAGCAGCCGCACCTCGAAAGCCGCGGCATCTGGCGGCGGCCAGCCGGCCAGGTCGGCCGTGCCGGGCCCATCCTGCAAACAGGCCATGCGCGGCAAAGGAGACGGTGATTCCGTGGCCTGCAACGCTGCGCGCTGGCGGGCATTTTCCAGCACCACCAGCCGCGCCCCTGAATCCTTCAGACACCAAATGATGTTTTCCGGATTATCATCGGGATACAACGGCACCACCACCATGCCAAGGCCCAGCGCCGCCATATCGACGGCCACCCAGTTCACGCCGTTTCTCAGGCAGATGGCCACCCGTTCTCCCGCCCGCAAGCCCTCGCGGCGCAAGGCATGCTGCCAGCGCGCGGCCAGTCGCGCGACGTCGCGAGCAGAATAATCGCGCCACGCGCCATCCGCGAACTGGCCATAGAGAATCCGGTCCGGAGCCGAAAGATGTTGTGCGAGCAGTTGAGCGAGATTGGTCATAAATAGCTTTCAGCTTTCAGTTCTCAGCTGCCAGTTCTCAGCCATCCGCTCCCATACAGCCTCCAAACTGACGGCTGACAGCTAACAGCTAACAGCTAACAGCTAACAGCTAACAGCTAACAGCTAACAGCATATAGTAGTGTATATTTCCGCCTTCCCCATCACCAGATTTTTGCATCATGCCTGAACATTTCTTCGCTCCCTGCCCGCGCGGCCTGGAGGCCGCGCTTGGCGCCGAATTGCAAGCACTCGGCGCAAGCGCGCTGCACGCCACCGACGGTGGCGTGGCTTTCGGCGGGCCGTTCGAGCTATGCTACCGCGTCAATCTCGAAAGCCGCATCGCCAGCCGCGTATTGTGGCGCATCGGCGGCAGCCGCTACCGCCGCGAGAAGGATATTTACAAGGCGACATACGCTCTGCCCTGGCTCGACTGGTTCGATGTCAGCCGCACCATCATGGTCAAGGTGAGCGCCCGGCGCTGTCCGCTGCAAAGCCTGGATTTCATCACCCTCAAGATCAAGGACGCGGTATGCGACAAATTCCGCAACCTCTGCGGCGAACGCCCGAGCGTCGATACCCGTCTGCCGGACATTCGCATCCATGCCTTCCTCGAACAGGACACCTTTGCCCTGTACCTCGACACCTCCGGCGAAGCGCTGTTCAAGCGCGGATTGCGCCGGGCAGCGGTGGAAGCGCCGCTGCGCGAAAATCTCGCCGCCGGAATTCTCCACCTCTCCGGCTGGAAGCCGGGAGAAACCCTGCTTGATCCGATGTGCGGCAGCGGCACTTTCCTCATGGAAGCCGCGCAAATCGCACTCGACATTCCGCCCGGCCTGGGGCGCGATTTCGCCTTCAGCAAGCTGCTCAATTTCCAGGACAGAACCTGGGAAAACCTGCGCGCGACGGCTGCGGCGCGGCGCAAACCCATGCAATTCTGCAACATTTACGGCAGCGACAAATACGGCGATGCGCTGAAAGCGGCACGGGAAAACCTGGAAGCCGCCGGATTGCTGGAGGCGGTGCAACTGAAACAGTGCAATGTGCTGGAAGTGTCCGCCCCCGCCCCCGAAGGCGTACTGGTGACCAACCCCCCATATGGCGTGCGCATTGGCGACCAGGAAGAACTGGCCGCGCTGTATCCCGAGCTGGGCCATCTGCTCAAGCAAAGATTCGCTGGCTGGCGGGCCTATTTCTTCACCGGCGATTTCCGGCTGGCAAAACTGATCCGGCTTTCTGCCTCGCGGCGCATCCCGCTATTGAACGGGCCGCTGGAATGTCGCCTGTTCGAATATAAAATGGTGGCGGGCGGCATGCGGCGCGAGAAACCGGCGCCGGAAGACTGAATTATTCTGCCGTGCCGAGTTCGATGGAAAGACGCGCCAATTCGGCTTTCGCCTTGTTGGAATACTTGGCGTAGCAGCCGCGCGTCAGAATCTCGACGGCCTTTTCAGTATCGCCCTGGTCGACGCGCTGGATCACCTGGGCAGCGCATTGATGAAAACCGGCATGGGTTTCGCGCAGCCCCTGAAACAGGGGCAAATCGCCGTATTTCGCACCCCCCGGCCCATGTATCCACTTGCCCAGCGCACACTGATCGTCGCGCCCCACCACGGCGGCATCCAGCTGCTCCCTGCTTTCGCCGTTGATATAGCTCTCCAGCCGGACTTTCCAGCGAATATGCGCTTCGATGGCGGACATGAAGTCCAGGTCG
Source organism: Sulfuricella sp. (assembly GCA_028714955.1). Lineage (GTDB taxonomy): Bacteria > Pseudomonadota > Gammaproteobacteria > Burkholderiales > Sulfuricellaceae > Sulfurimicrobium. The sequence continues at coordinate 10,426 of JAQTLK010000069.1, read as the reverse complement.
TCCGGAACCACTTCCTGAACGACGGGTTTCTTGAATCTGTCAAACAGGCTCATACGCAGTCCCCTTTTTTACACGATACCGAGGTGGTCGATGCCGGACATCAGGTCCCTGTCCTTGGATTCCTGGCCCTGCAGCTTGATCCTGAGACGCAGATCGTTGACTGAATCGGCGTTGCGCAACGCATCGCCATAGCTGATCTTGCCAGCCTCGTAGAGGTCGAACAGCGACTGGTCGAAAGTCTGCATGCCCAGTTCGCGCGATTTGGACATGATTTCCTTGATCTCGTGCACCTCGCCCTTGAAAACCAGATCTGAAATCAGCGGCGAGTTGAGCATGATCTCGACCGCGGCGACCCGGCCCTTGCCCTCCTTCATGGGGAGCAGGCGTTGCGAGACGAAAGCCTTGAGGTTGAGCGAGAGGTCCATGAGCAACTGCGCGCGCCGCTCTTCCGGGAAGAAGTTGATGATCCGGTCCAGCGCCTGGTTGGTGCTGTTGGCATGCAGGGTGGACAGGCACAGGTGGCCAGTTTCGGCAAAGGCGATGGCGTAGTCCATGGTTTCGCGGTCGCGAATCTCGCCGATCAGGATGACATCCGGGGCCTGGCGCAGGGCATTTTTCAGCGCCGCAAACCAGTTGTCGGTATCCACCCCGACCTCGCGCTGGGTGACGATGCAGTTTTTGTGCTCATGCACATATTCCACCGGATCCTCGATGGTGATGATGTGGCCGAAGCTGTTTTCGTTGCGGTAGCCGACCATCGCCGCCAGCGAGGTGGACTTGCCCGAACCCGTGCCGCCGACGAACACCACCAGGCCGCGCTTGGTCATGGCCACGTCCTTGAGCACGTCCGGCAGCCCCAGTTCCTCGAATTTTGGAATCCTGGCCGTGATGGTACGCAACACCAGGCCGACGCGCGACTGCTGCACGAAGGCATTGACGCGGAAACGGCCAATATCCGGCGGGCTGATGGCGAAATTGCACTCCTTGGTGGCTTCGAACTCCGATGCCTGCTTGCTGTTCATGATCGCCATCGCCAGTTCCTGTGAATGGGCGGGCGTGAGGGTCTGGTTGGAAACCGGGGTAACCTTGCCGTCCACCTTGATGGCAGGCGGAAAGCCGGCGGTAATGAACAGGTCCGACCCCTTTTTGCTGATCATCAGTCGCAGCAGGTCATGCATGAATTTCTGCGCTTGCTCGCGTTCCATGTGTGCTTCCTAAAAAGAGGGATGAGGTGGGGGAGCCCGCTTCTCAGCCGCCAAAGCTGTCCTTGTTCGCCGCCTTGGCGCGCGCTTCGTTGGGCGCAACCACGTTGCGCCGCACCAGGTCGGTAAGACATTGGTCCAGCGTCTGCATGCCCAGGTTCTGGCCGGTCTGGATCGCGGAATACATCTGCGCGATCTTGTTTTCGCGGATCAGGTTTCTGATCGCCGGCGTGCCGATCATGATTTCGTGCGCCGCGACCCGACCGCTGCCGTCCTTGGTCTTGAGCAGCGTCTGGGCGATGACGGCGCGCAGGGACTCGGAAAGCATGGAACGCACCATGTCCTTTTCCGCTGCCGGGAACACGTCGATGATGCGGTCGATGGTCTTGGCCGCGGAACTGGTGTGCAGCGTACCGAACACGAGGTGGCCTGTTTCGGCGGCGGTCAGCGCCAGGCGGATGGTTTCCAGGTCGCGCATTTCGCCCACCAGGATGATGTCCGGGTCTTCGCGCAATGCCGAACGCAGCGCATTGGCGAAAGAAAGCGTATGCGGCCCGACCTCGCGCTGGTTGATCAGGCACTTCTTGCTTTCGTGCACGAATTCGATCGGGTCTTCCACGGTAAGGATGTGGCCATATTCGTTTTCGTTGATGTGGTTGACCATTGCCGCCAGGGTGGTCGACTTACCCGAACCGGTAGGCCCGGTCACCAGCACGATGCCGCGCGGCTGGTCGGCGATTTCCTTGAAGATGGGCGGACAATTGAGCTGTTCCAGCGTCAGCACCTTGGAGGGAATGGTACGGAATACCGCCGCTGCGCCCCGGTTCTGGTTGTAGGCATTGACGCGAAAGCGGGCCAGGCCGGGAATCTCGAAGGAAAAATCGACCTCCAGGTTTTCCTCGTAAAATTTGCGCTGACCGTCATTCATGATGTCATATACCATGCCGTGCACGCCTTTGTGGTCCAGCGAATCCACGTTGATGCGGCGCACGTCGCCATTGACCCGGATCATGGGCGGCAGACCCGCTGAAAGGTGCAGGTCGGACGCCTTGTTCTTGACCGAGAAGGCGAGCAGGTCAGAGATTTCCATTTATAATCCCCTAGTCGCGGTCATCATGACCGATAGATAGGGCCATTATGACAACAATCACGAGCGCCTTGCAAGCCGTCAAGGATCGCATCCTTGCCGCGGCGGCGCAAAACGGCAGAAGCGCGCAGTCCGTCCAGCTCCTGGCGGTAAGCAAGACCTTTCCGCCCGCAGCCGTGCGCGAAGCCTTTCTGGCCGGTCAGACGAAATTCGGCGAAAGCTATGTGCAGGAAGCGCTGGCAAAAATCGCTGAATTGCGCGATCTTCCGCTGGAATGGCACTTCATCGGGCCGCTGCAGAGCAATAAAACACGCCAGGTAGCGGAGCACTTCGCCTGGGTGCACAGCGTCGATCGCGCAAAAATCGCCGCGCGCCTCTCTGCCGCGCGCCCCGCGGAACTGCCGCCCCTGCAGCTCTGCCTGCAAGTGAATGTCAGCGGCGAAGCCAGCAAAGGCGGCGTGGCGCCCGAAGAGGCGGAAGCACTCGCGGCCCGTGTGGCAAGCTTGCCGCGACTGCAGTTGCGCGGCCTGATGGCAATCCCCGCGCCGACGGAGGACGTGGCGCTGCAGCGGCGGCAGTTCCGCATCGTCGCTCGACTGCTGGCCAGCTTGAATCGCCGCAATTTCCATCTGGATACTCTTTCCATGGGCATGTCGGACGACATGGAAGCGGCCATTGCCGAAGGCGCCACCATCGTCCGGATCGGATCGGCAATTTTCGGCGCAAGAACTTATCCCGCAAAGACACCTCCGGCTGACACACAAACCGCCTAAAATCCAGCCAGGACTCAAGCGAGGTACCTCCCCATGCCCGACACCCGCGCAACCGCCCAGCACGAAAGCGTTCAGGAAAGCCTGAAGCGCGTTGTCGAGCTATTGCACAAGCATGAACTGGTGGAGGCTCTGGTGCACAAGCAGAACATGCCGCGCCACGACCTGGTGCAACAACTGGTGCACAAGCAGAATCTGGCCGAGCTGCAAAAGACGCTGGATGCGCTTCACCCTGCCGACGTTGCCTATATTCTCGAAGCGCTGCCACTCGACCAGCGCCTGGTGGTATGGGACCTGTTGCGGGCAGAGCGCGATGGCGAGATCCTGCTGGAAGTGTCCGATGCCGTGCGCGAATCCCTTATTGCCAGCATGGACAGCAATGAGCTGCGCGCCGCCGCCGAGCAGCTCGATACCGACGAAATTGCCGACCTGGCGCCGGATCTGCCCCATGAGGTGATCCAGGATGTATTCGAGTCGCTGGACAAGGAAGAACAGGCACAACTGCAATCGGCCCTCTCCTATCCCGAGGGAACGGTAGGCGCACTGATGGATTTCGACATGGTCACCATACGCGAGGATATCAGCCTCGAAGCCGTGTTGGCCGACCTGCGCAAACTGGGGGAACTGCCCAGCCACACCGACAAGCTGTTCGTGGTGGACAACATGGAAAAATTGCGCGGCGTGCTGCCCTTGAAACGCCTGCTCTTGAGCAAGCCGGAAGCTCTGGTGTCAACGGTGATGTCCGATGACCCGGTGATTTTCAACGGCAACGACAAGGCGAGCGATGCCGCGTCGGCATTCGAGCGTTACGACCTGGTCACCGCACCGGTCGTGGATGCCCAGCACAAGTTGATTGGCCGCCTGACGGTGGACGAGGTAATGGACTTTATCCGCGACGAAGCGGAAAGCGATGTCCTCGCCATGGCGGGCTTGCGCGAAGAGGAGGACATGTTCGCCTCGGTCTGGAAATCCATGCAGAACCGCTGGACCTGGCTTGCCATCAATCTGGTGACGGCCTTCATCGCCTCGCGCGTGATCGGCGCGTTCGAAGGCTCGATCGAGAAAATTGTCGCGCTCGCGGCGCTGATGCCAATTGTTGCCGGCATTGGCGGCAACTCCGGCAACCAGACCACCACCATGATCGTGCGCGGCTTGGCGCTGGGACAGATTCACCCCAGCAACATGCGCAAGCTGTTCATCAAGGAACTGGGCGTGAGCTTGATGAATGGCCTGATCTGGGGTTCCATTCTCGGCCTGCTGGCCGCGCTTCTGTATCACAATGCCGCACTGGGCGCGGTAATGACCGGCGCCATGACGCTCAACCTGCTGCTGGCCGCCGTCATGGGCGTGCTCATCCCCCTCGCCATGCACAAACTCGGCCGCGACCCCGCCGTCGGGTCAAGCGTGATGATCACGGCGATGACCGACAGCGGGGGGTTCTTTATTTTTCTCGGCCTCGCCACCATCTTTTTGTTGTAATCTGATGTACTGTGTAGTGCCCCTCACGTTAACGCAAGGAGAGCAAAAATGCATAAGAACGTAGGAAACATCGACAAGGTATTGCGCATTATCGCTGGCGTGGTGCTGATTGGCCTGACACTGGGCGGCATCATAGGGGTATGGGGCTGGATCGGCGTCTTGCCGTTGGCGACCGGCCTGCTGGGCTGGTGTCCGGCCTATTCCCTGCTGGGCATCAAGACCTGCCCGGCATGCGGCAAGAAGTAGGGCCTTTTGCCCCGGCCGGTTTCGGGCCGGGGCAGGCCACGGCGTTCAGGCGGGTTTCTTCGAGCCTGCCGCCTCGATCGGCCGCACCTTGGCCGCCAGCTTGTCCAGCACGCCATTGACGTACTTGTAGCCGTCCGTGCCGCCATAAGTCTTGGCCAGTTCGATGGCCTCATTGATCACCACGCGGTATGGAATTTCCAGGTGGTGCACGAACTCGTAGGTCGCCAGCAGCAGGATGGCGCGTTCCACCGGGCTCAACTCTCCCAGCGGGCGGTCGAGGCAGGGCTGGATGTACGCTTCGAGTACGCCGGCATCCTTGATCGCGCCTCGCAGCATGGCGGCGAAATGTGCATCGTCGATTTTGGCAAATTCGTCATGCTCGCGTAGTTGCGCCTCGATGATATCCACCGGGTCGCCGCTCAACTGGCGCTGGTAGAGGCCCTGCAAGGCGAGTTCGCGCGCTTTGCGACGGTTCTTTTTCATTTAGATTTTCTTCAGCAGGTTAACCATCTCGATCGCCACGCGCGCGGCGTCGGCGCCTTTTTCCGCCATGCGGTCCAGTGCCTGCTGCTCGTCCTCGGTGGTCAGAATGGCGTTGGCGATGGGCAGGCCGCTGTCGAGCGTCACGCGCGTCACCCCGCTGCCGGATTCGTTGGCCACCAGTTCGAAATGATAGGTCTCGCCGCGAATGATGGCGCCGAGCGCGACCAGCGCATCGAATTTGCCGCTTTTGGCCATTTTCTGCAGCGCCAGCGGCACCTCCAGCGCGCCCGGCACGGTCGCCAGAAAGATATCGTCCTTGGCCACGCCGCGTTTGAGCAACTCGGTGACGCAGGCGCCCAGCAAGCCCTCGCACACATCGATGTTGAAGCGGCTCATGGCGATGCCGATCTTGAGACCGCTACCGTTCAGGTCGGGATGGCATTCAGGCAGCTTGTTGGATATCCCCATGGTTCAAATTCCTCTTGGTTCGTAATAGCCGGTCACTTCCAGGTCGAAGCCCGTCATGCTTGGCATCTTGCGCGGCACTGCCAGCAGTCGCATCCTGGTGACATTGAGATCGCGCAGGATCTGCGCGCCGATACCGTAGTTGCGCAAGTCCACTTTGGCCGGGGCCTTGGGTTCGCTGCGCTTGACGCGCTCCAGCAGGTCGTCCGCCGTCTCGCCGCCGCGGCGCATCAGCACGATCACGCCCTTGCCGGCATCGGCCACCGCCTGCATCGCCTGATGCACGCTGAAGGAATGCTCGAAGCTGGAGGTGTCGATGAAATCCATTACCGACAGGGGCTCATGCACCCGCACCAGGGTTTCCTCGCCGGGCTTGATCTCGCCCTTGACCAGCGCCAGATGCACTTCGTTGGCGGTTTTGTCGTGGTAAGTCACGAGCTGGAATGCGCCATAAGCGGTCTGCACCGTTTTCTCCGCCACGCGCTCGACGAGCCGCTCGGTCTGGCTGCGGTAGTGGATCAGGTCGGCGATGGTGCCGATTTTAAGGCCGTGCAGTTTGGCGTATTCAAGCAAGTCGGGCAGGCGCGCCATTTCGCCGTCTTCCTTGAGGATTTCACAGATCACCGCAGCCGGTTCCAGTCCCGCCAGGGCGGCCAGGTCACAACCCGCCTCGGTATGCCCGGCGCGCACCAGCACGCCGCCGTTCTGCGCCTTGAGCGGAAAAATATGGCCGGGCTGGATGATATCGTTCGGACCGGCATCCTTCCTGACCGCAGCCAGCACCGTAGTGGCGCGGTCGGCTGCGGAAATGCCGGTGGTCACGCCCTCCGCCGCCTCGATCGAAACAGTGAAATTGGTGCCCAGCGGCGCCTTGTTGCTCGACACCATGAGCGGCAGGTCGAGTTGGCGGCAACGGGCTTCGGTCAGGGTCAGGCAGATCAGGCCGCGACCGTGCCTGGCCATGAAATTGATGGCTTCCGGCGTGACGAACTCGGCCGCCAGGACCAGGTCGCCTTCGTTCTCGCGGTCTTCCTCATCCACCAGGATGACCATTTTGCCGGCCTTGAAGTCGGCGATGATGTCTTGTATCGGGCTGATGTTCATTCTTTTTCCTTGCCATAGTTCAGCATGCGTTCCAGATAGCGCGCCACCAGGTCGACTTCGAGGTTGACCTTCTTGCCGGCGCACAGGCGTTTGAAATTGGTCGCCTCGATGGTGTGGGGAATCAGGTTGATGCTGAAATCCGCATCCTTCACCCAGTTGACCGTCAGGCTCACCCCGTCGACCGTGATCGAGCCCTTGTGCGCGATATAGCGCGCCAGCGCCCGTGGAGCGCGAATCACCAGTTCATGGGATTCGCCGACTGGCGCGAACTTCACCACTTCGCCCACGCCATCGACGTGTCCGCTCACCAGGTGGCCACCGAGGCGGTCAGACAGGCGCAGCGCCTTTTCCAGATTGACCTCGCCAATCTCGTCCAGCCCCGCGGTACAATTGAGCGTTTCGCGCGACACCTCCACCTTGTAACCGCCCGCGGTTTTCTCGATCACCGTCAGACAGACGCCATTGGCGGCAATGCTGTCGCCGACGGCAACATCGCTCATATCCAGGCCGGCGGCGTTAATTGTCAGACGCACGCCCTGCTGCAGCGGTTCGATGACGGAAATCTTTCCCACCGCCTGAATGATGCCGGTAAACATTTATGCCTTCCCTTTCAAATGTGCCACGATGCGCATATCGCGTCCCACCATGCGCAAATCCCTGATTTCCAGTTCGTGGCGCTGGTTCATTTCCTCGATTTCCGGTATGCCGAACATGCCGCGCGCCTTGTCGCCGAACAGTACCGGCGCCAGGTAGAACACCAGTTCGTCCACCACGCCGGCACTTAACAAGGCGCCATTGAGCGCCTTGCCGGCCTCCACGGTCACTTCGTTCATCCCGCGCCGTCCCAGTTCATGCAGCAATTTTGCCAGGTCGATCAGCCCGTGCTCGGCGGGAAACACCAGCACCTCTGCACCCGCTTCCTGCAATTGCCGGATACGTTCGTCCTCATTGCAGCCGGTGGCGATCAGCACCCTCGCGCCCTGCAACAATTTCGCGTCGGGCGGCATGCTCAGGTTGGCGTCCACCACCACCTTGAGCGGCTGGCGCTGTGTTTCGATGTCGCGCACGGTGAAGGACGGATCATCCGCCAGCACTGTGCCGATACCAGTCAGCATGGCACACGAACGGGCGCGCCAGCGGTGGGCGTCACGCCGCGCGTCGGGGGCGGTAATCCATTGGCTGACGCCGTTGTTCAGCGCGGTCTTGCCGTCCAGCGTGGCCGCCACCTTGAGCCGCAGCCACGGGCGGCCCCGTTCCATGCGCGAAATGAAACCGGCATTCAGCTCGCGCGCCTCGCTTTCCAGCACGCCGCAGACCGTGGGAATCCCCGCCAGTTCGAGCATGGCAATGCCCTGACCGGCCACCATGGGATTGGGGTCGCGCATCGCCACCACCACGCGCGCCACGCCCGCCTTGATCAGCGCCCCGGCGCAGGGGGGGGTGCGGCCATAATGGCTGCACGGCTCAAGCGTGACATAAACCGTTGCGCCCGACGCGGATTCTCCCGCCTGGCTCAGCGCATGAACCTCGGCATGGGGTTCGCCGGCACGCTCGTGCCAACCTTCTCCCACCACCTTGCCGTCGCGCACGATGACGCAGCCCACGCGGGGATTGGGGGTGGTGCTGTACAGGCCGCGCCGCGCCAGTTGCATGGCTAACGCCATAAATGCATGGTCGGCGGCGGTAGGCATGGGTCGCTACTTGTCCAGGTCGCGAATCGCATCGCGGAAATCTTCCACATCCTCGAAGCTGCGGTAAACCGAAGCGAAGCGGATATAGGCCACCTTGTCCAGCTTGCGCAATTCATTCATCACCATCTCGCCCACCTGGCGCGATGGCACTTCGCGCTCCCCCAGGCTCAGCATTTTCTGCTCGATGTGCTGGATGGCGCTATCCACCAGGCCGGTGGAAACCGGGCGCTTGTTGAGAGCGCGCATGAAGCTGGTGCGGATCTTTTCACGGCTGAATTCCTCGCGGCTGCCATTCTGTTTCACCACCTGTGGCAAGCGCAGCTCGGCGGTCTCATAGGTCGTGAAACGCTTCTCACATGCCGCGCAACGCCGGCGGCGACGCACGCTGTCGCCTTCCTCGCTGACGCGGGAATCGATCACCTGGGTGTCGTCGGCACCGCAAAAGGGGCATTTCATTGTTTGGTAATGGGTGATGAGTGATGGGTAATGGGAATTCGGGAGACGCTTGACCTCATTCCCCATTCCCCATCACTCATTACCGCCCTATTTGCCATAAACCGGAAACTTGGCGCACAGCGCCCGGGCTTCGTTGGCTACGCGCGACAGCACGGTTTCGTCGCTGGGCGCGGCCAGCACGTCGGCGATCAGGTTGGCCAGATGCTCAGCCTCGATTTCCTTGAAGCCGCGCGTCGTCATGGCCGGCGTACCGATGCGGATGCCGCTGGTGACAAAGGGCTTTTCAGGATCATTGGGGATGGCGTTCTTGTTCACCGTGATGTGCGCCTTGCCCAGCGCGGCCTCGGCTTCCTTGCCAGTCAGCCTCATGGCGCGCAGGTCGAGCAGGAACATATGGGATTCGGTACGTCCGGACACGATGCGCAGGCCACGCTCGGCGAGCACTCGGCACATCACCAGCGCATTGGCGATCACCTGCTCCTGGTAAAGCTTGAAGCTCTTGCCCGCCGCTTCCTTGAAAGCCACCGCCTTGCCGGCGATCACGTGCATCAGCGGCCCGCCCTGTAATCCGGGGAAAATGGCCGAATTGATGATTTTTTCGTGCTCGGCTTTCATCAGGATGACGCCGCCCCTCGGGCCCCGCAATGTCTTGTGGGTGGTGGTGGTGACCACGTCGGCATGTGGCACCGGGTTGGGGTAAACACCCGCGGCAACCAGGCCGGCATAATGCGCCATGTCCACCATGAAAATCGCCCCCACGGCCTTGGCAACCCTGGCGAAGCGCTCGAAATCGATCTTCAGCGCGTAGGCCGAGGCCCCGGCGATAATCAGTTTCGGCTTGTGCTCGTGCGCCAGCGCTTCCATGCGGTCGTAGTCGATCTCTTCCTTTTCGTTGAGGCCATAGGCAACCGCGTTGAACCACTTGCCGCTCATGTTGAGCGCCATGCCGTGGGTAAGATGCCCACCCTCGGCCAGGCTCATGCCCATGAAGGTGTCGCCGGGCTTGAGGAAAGCCATGAACACGGCCTGATTGGCCTGGGAACCGGAATTGGGCTGGACATTAGCCGCCTCGGCGCCAAACAGCGCCTTGACGCGGTCGATGGCCAGCTGCTCGGCGACGTCCACATGTTCGCAGCCGCCATAGTAGCGCTTGCCGGGATAACCTTCGGCATATTTGTTGGTCAGCACCGAGCCCTGCGCCTCCATCACCGCCGGACTGGTATAGTTCTCTGAGGCAATCAGTTCGATGTGGTCTTCCTGACGCTGGCGTTCCTGCTCGATCGCCCGCCACAGCTCGGGATCATAGCTGGCAAGGGTGTTTTTTGCGCTGAACATGGTGGTCTTTCACTCGACTTTGGAAAAAGCGTGAATTTTAGCATGACCGACAAGGGTTTAACCATTACCGGAATGTAGCCTGGATGAAGCGCAGCGCAATCCGGGGCG
>JAQTLK010000068.1 GCA_028714955.1 Sulfuricella sp. | reverse complement strand
GCGGGTTCGAATCCCGCCCTCTCCGCCAGCCTTATTTAGAATCAATGACTTGACCAGTATTTTTCTGCTTCATGCACGAAAACGTGTCCGTTCACGTGTCCATGGTGGAGAGAAAAATGCGTTCTTCGTCGCGATTGGTATGCAGCGCGTAATCCCGTTCTGCCCAGGTCGCCTGCTTCAACAACTCCGAGTAGACATAATTTTCCAACACCCCGCCAAACAACGCGCGATCACGAGTGGCGGATGCTTCGTTCAACCCAAGATTATCCATTAGCGCCCGTAGGGGCGGCTTTAGCCGTCCATTGGCGAATGAATTCGCCCCTACGGCGTTGTAATGTGCCGACAGATGGTACCGTTAAGCTTGTTTTTCAAGCGGTTAATGTTGGTGAAAGATGGGAGGTGGCAAAATCCAGCCCCGGCGGGAGAGGTGGGCAGGTTTCGCGATCAACGGTTCAGGGAAATCACCCCGTCGGCGATTTGCCGCAAGGAAGCGACATTCTTGAGCACGATGGAATCCTTGACGCAATCAATCATCCCCTCGTCGCGGAGCTTGCCGATGATGCGCGAGAAGGTTTCCGGTGTTACGCCGAGGCGCGATGCGATCAACTGCTTGGGGGTGTTGAACCGGACCACGCTGGAGACGTCGGGCTGGCCGTCTTTTTCCTTGATGAGGTATTGGGTGACGCGCTGGATGGCGCTTTGCAGGGTGAGATTTCCGATCTCGTCGATCAGGTTCTGCTGGCGGTGACCCATCAAGGTCATCATGCGCAAGCACAGCCCGGGGTTGGTATATAGCTGATCGAGAAAGGATCTGGAGTCGAAGGCAATCAGGTGGGTCGGTTCGAGGGTGGCGGCGTGCGCGGAATGTTGCCCGACAAACATGGCATCCTCACCGAGCAGCTGTTTGGGGCCAACCAGCTCCAGGACTCTTTCCGTGCCATTGTGAGCCGCATGAAACAGTTTCGCCATGCCATCAAATACGACGTAAAACTGGTGGCAATAATCCCCTTGTGAAAACAGGATGTCGCCTGTGGCAAACTTGACCAGCCTGGAATGTCTGGCCACCTGATCGAATTCGTTTTCGCTGAGTTTATCGAACAAATAAATATGGCGAATTTTATCAAGATAAGAATTCGGTAATGTCATGATGGGATTTGCCAACAGTTTCGATGGAAGCCATCTTGCGCGTTCGCCGCATGAAAAAATATCAGTGAATGCTGAATTTTTCCATAGGAAAAATTGCCATGAAGGCAAGAATGGGTAGGAAAATTCCTATCCTCCCGCGCGGCCGACCGGCTGCTATTCCGGCATTCCATTTTCTTCCGGCACGAGGTCATGCCGGATGGCATAGTGGATGAGCTCGGCGACATTGGCGACATTCATTTTCCGCATCAGGCGTGTCTTGTGGGTGCTGACTGTCTTCACGCTCAGGTTGAGTTCGCCGGCGATCTCGGAAACGCTCCTGCCGTATGCGATGAGCAGAAAAATCTGATATTCCCGGTCTGACAGGAGGGTGTGGGGCGGCGCATCGGTCGTGCCGGTCAGCATCTCGACCGCCAGTTTTTCCGCCACCGCCTGGCTGATGAACAGCCCGCCTTTTGCGACCTTGCGGATCGCCTGCGCCAGTTGCGATTCCGCATTGTCCTTGCACAGGTAGCCGGATGCGCCAGCCTTGAGGGTGCGCACCGCGTAAAGATCCTCCGTGTGCATGCTGAGGACGAGAATCGGCAGTTTCGGCTTTTCGGCCTTGATCTGCTTGATCAGTTCGATGCCGCTCTTGCCCGGCATGGACATGTCCAGCACCACTGCATTCCAGTTCTCCGCCTGTATCCTGGCGAGTGCCTCGGAACCATTGCTCGCCTCGCCCACCACCTCGATGTCGGGGTGCTCGGAAAGAATATGTTTTACGCCCTCGCGCAGGAGGGCGTGATCGTCGGCGATCAATATTCTGATGGGCATTATCTTTTTACCTCTTGTTGGTTTTGGGGGAAAGTGGCTTCGATGCGGGTGCCTTTGCCCGGCACGCTGGCCATTTCGAATTTTCCGCCGAACATCTTGACCCTTTCGCGCATGCCGAGCAATCCGAAAGTTTTCCTGTCGGCGGGTGGTGCCAGGCCACACCCGTCATCCTGCACCGTCACATGGATCGCGGCGCCATCATCGAGAATTTCCACCGCCACGCTATGCGCGGCGGCATGGCGCGCGACATTGGTCAGCGCCTCCTGGGTCAGGCGGAATATCGCGGTTGCCATGCTGTCCCCGACCTCGAACTCCTCCCGGTTCATCGAGAGCGTGCAGGGGATGCCCGCGTGTTCGGTGAATTTTGCCACGTGATTCTCGATGGCGGCCGCCAGTCCAAGGTCGTCCAGCATCCCTGGCCGCAGATCCTCTGAAATGCGGCGCACGGCGTCCAGCGTCCTCACCACCAGTTGATGCGCGGAAAGCAGTTTTTCGGCGATGCGCGGTTCGCCGCCGGCGTACCTGCTTCCCAGCCAGGCCAGGTCGATGCGCAGGGCGGTCAGCGCCTGCCCCAGTTCGTCGTGGATTTCGCGCGCGATCCGTGTACGCTCTTCCTCGCGCACCGTTTGCAGGAAGCCGGTGAGTTCCTGCAACTGCTGCCAGGATTGCTGCAGTTTCCTTTCCGACTGCTCATAATCCGTGGTGCGTTCCCGTACCCGCTGTTCCAGCCCGGTTTGCAGGCGCCGCAATTCGATATGGGTACGCACGCGCGCCAGCACCTCGTCGGGCTGGTAGGGCTTGGCGATGAAATCGACCGCGCCCAGCCTGAAGCCCTGAACCTTGTTCTCCGTTTCGTGCAGGGCGGAAAGAAAAATCACTGGAACGTCGCGGGTGCGCGGGTCGGCCTTGAGCTGGCGGCAGACTTCATAGCCGTTGATGCCGGGCATGCGAATGTCCAGCAACACCAGCTCTGGCGGCCGCTGCCGTGCCGAGAGCAGGGCCATTTCGCCGTCCTGTGCCTGGCGTACGGCATAGCCGGCCTGCGTCAGCAGATCGGATAGCAGTTGCAGGGAAGCCAGCGTGTCCTCGACGATCAGTATCTCACCCGGGCAAGCCGGATTCTGTTCATGCGAACTCATATCCCTCCCTGAACAGCTTCAGGCAAACGTTCACCACTGCCGCATCATACAGCCTGCCGCGGTTCTTTCTGATCTCCGCCAGCGCTTTCCTCGTCCCCAGCCCCGGCCGGTAGGGGCGATACGAGGCCATCGACTCGACCACGTCGGCCACCGTGAGGATGCGCGCGCCGGGCATGATCTCGCCGCCTTTCAGGCCGCGCGGGTAGCCGCTGCCATCGAGGTGTTCGTGGTGCTGATAGACCATCTGCGCCACCGGCCAGGGGAATTCGATATGCTTCAGGATATCGTAGCCAGCCTGGACATGGCCCTTGATGAGAGCATACTCGATCTCCCCCAGCTTGCCGGGGAAACTCAGGATTTCTGCGGGAATGTGTATCTTGCCGATGTCGTGAATGGTGGCAGCGAGAAAAATGCCGTGAATTTCTTCCGCCGGCAGGCGCATTTCCTCGGCGATGCGCCGGGCGAGCGCGGCGACGCGGCGCTGGTGACCGGCGGTGTAGGGGTCGCGCATCTCGATGGTGGCGGCGATCGCCTGGATGGTCTCTTCCATGCTGTGTTCGAGCATCTCCAGGCTGTGCTTGCGCTCGGCTTCCAGCCGCTCGCGCTCAGTGATGTCCTGGGCGGCGCCGTCCCAGGTCACGCTGCCGTCCTCCTGTATGCTCGGCATGGCGTTGAGCAGGATGTGGCGCAGGCCACCCGTCCGGTCGAGCCAGCGGAACGCCTGGTTGAGGCGCGCCCCGTCAGCCTCGCAGCGGGCCAGCGCGGCCTCGTAGTCCTCCCGGTCGCCGGCATGGAAGCCGTTGCCGAATGCCGCCGCATCGGCCAGCAGCTCGTCCGGCGGCAGCCCGAGTACCTCGCGTGAACCCTTGCTGACATAGGTGAAGCGGGTCTTGCCGTCCGGGTAGCGCTGCATCTGGTAGAGCATTTCCGGCACGTTGTCCGCCATGCTGAGGAAGCGGTGCTCGGAAGCGATGCGCGCCAGCGTGGTATCGAACAGCCCCGCCACGGCGAGATAGACATTGAGCAGCTCCCTGGACAAGGGCGCTTCGGCGCAATGCCCGACCAGCATCACGGTCGCGGTGCGGCGGCCCTCGGCCAGCGGCAGGAAGGCGACCGAACAGGGCTGCGGCAGGTTCAGCGTCTCGTTCGCCAGAAAGCCGCTTTCCAGCACCTGGGCGATGGTTTTTCCCGCCGCTTCGACCAGGTGCGGACACAATGCCTGGTCAGCCGGCGTGCAGGAATGGACAATCAGCTTCCCGTCCGGGCGCCGCCCGGCGAAGGCGACAATATCCGCGCCGAAAAAACGCGATACCACCTTCCCCAGCTCGCTCCAGATGTCACGGTCGCTGGTCAGGCCCGCGACATACTGCGCCGTTCTGATGACGGCGTCGAAATACGCTTTTTGAGCAAAGGAAGGCTGATCCATCACCCTAGGTTCACCACCCGCAGCGGCTGAAGGTACAGGTTTTCCAGGAACGCCTCCGCGAAGCCTGGATGCCGCGCCAGATTGAGCAGCCGGGCGCGGCTGCGCAGTTCGCCCAGCCTGTCCGCTGCGCGGGACGACAGCATGACGTCGCAGCAGCCGGCCAGAGCGGTGTTGCCGGCGAGTTCCACCGTTTCCGGCGGCACCATCGGCAGCAGGCCGATCGTCTGGGCGCTGGCGACATCGAGATAGCGGCCGAAAGCGCCCGCCACGCACACCCGGCGCAGTGCCTTCGTGCTCACGCCGGCGCTGGCGCACAGCGCGCCGATGCCGACCCCGATGGCGGCCTTGGCTTGCTGCATCAGGTCCACATCGTTCTTGTCCAGGGCCAGGCCGGTTCCGCCCGCGCGGAAGGCAAAGCTGGCCGCGCCACCAGCGAACCTGCCGGTAGGCTGAAGCCGGCCGGATTCGAGCAGGCGCGCGATCAGGTCCACCAGTCCCGATCCGCATACTCCCCTGGCACGGTCGTCGCCGAGGATGCGATAGTTCAGCTCGCCGTCGGCCTGCGCCTCGACACGGAACACCGCACCCGCCTCCGCCGGCATGCCGCAGCCGATGCCGCTGCTCTCGAAAGCCGGTCCGCCCGCCGCCGCGGTGACCCATAGTTCCTCCCCACTCCACAGCGCGATCTCTGAATTGGTGCCGAAATCGATGAACAGCGCCGGCGCCGCCCCTTCGACGAAGCGCGTGGCAACCAGCCCGGCCAGGAGATCTGAGCCGACGAAACCGGCCAGCGGGGCGATCACGTCCACCCCGGCGGCGGGATTGATCGCCCATTCCTGCACCCAGCCGGAAGTGTCGCGGGGCAGGCAATCCACCGGCCGCTCCCAGTTTTCCGGGCGCAACAGCAGCTCCGCATTGCGCCCCGAGAGCAGTGCCAGCATCGCCGTGTTGCCGACCAGGGTGACATTGACAACGCGGCGCGGATCGAAGCCCTCGCGCGTGGCGATGTCGAGCAGCGCCTCGCCGATCGCCGCCATGACAAGCCGGCTCATTTCCCGCGCCGCGTCACCCGATCCGGTTGCCGCCGCGAGCCGGGTCAGCACGTCGGCGCCAAAGCGCTGCTGTGGATTGCGCCCCCAGCGGTCGGCCAGCCACTTTCCTTTCGCCAGATCGAACAGCGACAGGCAGAGATTGGTGGTGCCCAGGTCCACGGCGATGCCGCACGGGTGCTTCACGCCGGGTGGCAGCCAGCGATCCCCTGCCGCGCGTTCATGGGCGCCCTGCAGCAGCGCCGCATCGGGCGGTGATTTCCAGTTCGAGGGCGGTGCCGGATTGAGGATTTCGACCTGCAGATCCTGTGCCGGCCTGATCTGGCAGGCCAGCCGCACGCCCTGGGAAAGCAGGGCAGGCAGGAGGTGCAGGCGCTCGTTCCGGGTCGGCTCCCCGGCCTCGCCCGCGATCACGCGCACCCGGCACAGCCCGCACGCGCCGATGCCATGGCAGGCGGAGCGGACGCGGTAGTTGGTCGCATCCAGGATGTCGCGCAGGGACAGGCCGGGCTCGTAGGGAATGGAATGGGTCGCGCCGTTGACCCTGACCACCAGTTCCGGCATCGCCTCAAGTTCCCGCGCGCGCAGCGCTCACCAGGGCGGCGACGTTCTCCGGCTTCGCCTCGAGCGGGATCTCGCAGCCGGAGGAAAGCAGGAAGCCGCCGCGCCCGGCAAATGCCGCCACCAGCGCCCCGGCGGCGGCAGCGATTTCGGCGGGCGAGGCGTCGACGAAGGACAGCGACTTCAGGTTGCCGTCGAGACAGGTGGCGGGAAGCAGCTTTTGCGCCTCGGCCGCATCGACGTAGTAATCGAAATTGGCAATGTCCGCCCCCGCCTCCGGATACCAGGGCAGGATGGGCGCGGTCGGTCCGGTGATGTTGAGCCAGTTGGCCAGCGCCCCGGCTGCCCGGTAGGCGGCGAAGACCTTTTTCAGGCGCGGCAGCAAGCGCTCGCGGAAGAATTGCGGCGGCACCACCGCCGGCGAGGCCGCCGGGTCGAACACGATGGGCAGATGTACGCCCGCCCCGATCTGCGCAAGGCCGTAGCGCACCGCGACCTCGACTGCGAAATCGAGGACGTTCTCGAAGCGCGCCGGATCGTCCACCGCCAGGTAGAGGGCGGTCTCGATGCCGAGCAGTTGCGTCGCCAGGGTCATCGGCCCGAGCACGCAGCCCGCTACCGGCGCCTCGTCGCCAGCCTCGCGGCGCAGGATGGACGCCGCCCGCAGCAGTTCTGGCATGCGCCCGGCAACGGCGGGATCGGGTACGGCCAGCGCCGATACATCGCGCTCTGGCGTCAGCACGTAGCTGGCCACGTCCGGATACTGGTCGGCGCGATACTGCAGGAGCGAGCCGAGCGCCTCGGTTTCCACGGAAAAATCCATGAAGGCGAACACCATGTCGTGGCCGTAGTGCCGGTACGCCTCGATCTGGCAGCGCGCCAAGCGTTCGCCGTCGCGCAGGTAATCTTCCAGCGCCATGCCGGCCAGCACGGCGGCATGGCCAAAAAGCTGCGGCACCGCCGGGGTGCGGTCGACCGGCGCGAAGGCGATCGCGGCCTTGACCCGTTCCAGGCTGTTCATTCCGTTTTCCTCCGGGCCAATTGTTCGAGATAGCGCGCCCCGTCGAACGCCGTCTCGGCCACGTAATCCACGTTGAGCTCCTCGGCTGTCGCCTGCTTCAGCGCGGCGCCGCCCGCCACCACCTTGATCCCGTCCAGTCCGCGCGCCGCCAGGGCGGGCCTGAGTTTGCGCACCTGGGGAATGACCGGGGTAATCAGTCCG
This sequence comes from Sulfuricella sp., assembly GCA_028714955.1. GTDB lineage: Bacteria > Pseudomonadota > Gammaproteobacteria > Burkholderiales > Sulfuricellaceae > Sulfurimicrobium. The sequence goes on along the minus strand of JAQTLK010000068.1, from coordinate 6,452 downwards.
CTCACCAGCACGGCATCGGCATGTTCGCGTTCGGCCGCATTCACCAGCGTTTCCACCGGGCAGTCCTTGCCCAGATCGACTACCCGATAGCCCTTGCCGATCAACACCATCCTGGTGACGTTCTTGCCCAGATCGTGGATGTCGCCTTCCAGCGAGGCGATGACGAAGGTGGCGCGCCCCTGTGCCGGCGGCGCGCCCTCGGGATAGAGCTCGTTCACCACTGCCGACACGGCGCGCCCGGCCAGCATGATTTCGAGCAGGTTGAAGCTTTCCACGGTGCACTTGTCGTCCAGTCGACGCATCGCCGTTTCCATGCCATCGGTCACGATGCGCTCGGGAGCGATGCCCAGGGCGAGCAGGCGCCTTGCCTCGGAGAGAGCCCCCACGTGATCCCCCTGCAGCAGGGTTTCCACCAGCTTGTCCATTTCAGCTTCGTTCACGGCAATCTCATCATTCCAAAGAAGGCTGCTGCCAAACCATTATCCTGAATAAACCTCGGTTGGACAGGCTCCCAGGATTCTGGATTATATGCCTGCGATGCCGAGCAGTTGCCAGAATTGGCGATATTGCATGTTCTCCGCCAGCGCGAGAAGCCGCGCGGCGAGTTCCGGATTTTCGGCCCGGATTTGAGCCAGCTCCGCGGCAATCTTGGCGGGGTTGAGTTCGCGCACGGCTTCGGTAAGCCTGGCGCGGGCTTGCACGGAAAGGCATGCCAGGTCTGCCGCGCTCAGTTCCGCCTGTTTCTGTCCGCCCTGATGCGGTGTGCCGGTTTCACGCATGAAATGCACGCCGAGCTGTTTTTCCAGCACGGCGTAAAGTTCCGCTTCGTTGACCGGTTTGCGCATGAAGTCGTCGGCTCCCGCGGCAAGCGCCTCCTGGCGGTTTTCCTCGAAGGCGTAGGCGGTGAGAATCACGACCCTGGGCTGGCAGGCGTTTCCTCCGGCACGCAGGCGGCGCATCGCTTCCAGGCCGTCCATTTGCGGCATGCGCCAGTCCATGAGAATCAGCTCGGGCTGGAACGAGTCGACCCGTTCCTTGACCTGGCTGCCGTCCTCGGCCTCGGCGATCTCGAAGCCGAAAGGCTCCAGCAGGTCGCGGAACAGAAGGCGTGTTTCAGGGTTGTCATCCACGACCAGGATGCGCTTGCCGCGTTCGGCGGCTTCCAGGCCGATGACGCGGCCATGAGCGCCTTGCCGTGCGGCGGGGGTGTCGCAAGTTTGCACCAGCAGCGTGAACATGAAGGAGGTGCCCTGGCCGGGCGTGGATTCGACGGCCAGTTCGCTCCCCATCATGTGCAGATACTGCCGGCTGATGGTCAGGCCCAGGCCGGTGCCAGCCTGATTGGCCGAAGGGGTGCCCGCCTGCTCGAAGGGTTCGAAGATGCGGTGCAGGTCCTCCGGGGCGATGCCGATGCCGGTGTCGCTCACGCTGAATTCCAGGCGGGCCTTGCCCTCTCCCGCGGCTTGCGTCTTTACCCTGAGCACGACTCCGCCGTGCCGCGTGAACTTGACCGCGTTCGACAGCAGGTTGAGCAGGACCTGGCGCAGCTTGACCGTGTCCAGCAAGGCTCCCGGCGGCAGGTCGGGCGCTTCCAGCACGAGCGTCAGGCCGTTCTGTTCGGCGCGTCCGCGCATCATGTCGGCGACTTCATGCAGGAGTTCGGCGGGACTGGTTTCTTCTTCCATCAGCCGCATCTTGCCCGACTCGATCTTGGAGAGCTCCAGCACGTCGTTGATGAGGGTGAGCAAGTGATGGCCCGAGCGCTGGATGACTTCCGCGTTGTGGCGCTGTTTCTCGGATAGCGCCGGATCCTTGTCCATCAATTGCGAGAAGCCGATCACGGCGTTCAGGGGCGTGCGCAGCTCGTGGCTCATGTTGGCGAGGAAGACCGTCTTGGAGCGGTTGGCGGCTTCGGCCTGGTCGCGCGCCACGGTCAGTTCCTCGGTGCGTTGGCGCACCAGTTCTTCCAGGTGTTCCCGGTATTTCCGTAATTCGTCATCGGCCTGCTTGCGCGCCGTGATGTCGGAGAAAATGGAAATGAAACGGCGAATTCGCCCGTCTTGACCGCGCAGGGCCCGGATCGAAATTTCCTCGGGGAATATCTCGCCCGATTTGCGGCGGTTCCATAATTCTCCGCGCCAGTGTCCCACGGTTTTCAGCTGCTGCCAGAGATCGCGGTACACCGTGTCGTCATGCCGCCCGGACTTGAGGATGCGCGGGTTCTTGCCGATCACCTCGTCGCGGGTGAAGCCGTAAATGGTGCAGAACGCATCGTTCACCCACAGGATGGTGCCTTCCGCGTCGGTGATGATGGCGCCCTCGGCCATGGCGGAAAAGGCCAGCTCGTTCTCCCGCCGTTCCTCGCTCTGCCGTTCCTGCTCCAGGGCGCGACGGCGGGCGAAGAAACTGAATGTCGAGATGGTGGCGAGACCAAGAAACCAGATGCCGAAATGCCAGTACTGGATGGAACGCCAGGTCGGCTCCTGGACGTTCCGGTAGGTGTTGAGGTCGATCGAGATCACGGCGCCGCCGCGTAGCCCCCCCACGGGAATCAGGGTGTCGCGGTGGCATTCCAGGCATTCCTTTTCCATGCGCATCGGAATCATGACGCGCATCAGGCCGTGGCTGCCCTTTCTTGGAACCGCCTCGGTGGCCATTGGCGCGCCGTTTTCCAGCGTCTTGAGCGCTTTCGCCTCCCAGTCGTCGGGGGCGTTATTGCGGTTGCGCAACTGTTGCGAGGTGAGTCTTTCCTTGATGCCATACTCCTTGTCGCTGACTTTCTGGACAGCTTCCAGGATATGGATGGGCGTAAGCGCGACGAGGCTGAACGGGGTGCCGTCCATCTTCTCGCCGGACAGGTGCTCCTGTTCCTCCAGGGTTTCGATCGGTGGAACATGATCGGCGTTGATGAAAACCCCCCCGACGCTGGCGGCCCACTTGCGAATCGCCATGTCCTTCTTGAGGTTGGTGACGGCATCGGTTCTTGCCATCGCTTCCGCCGTGCGGTCCAGTTGGCCGCGCTGGGACCAGAGGGATGCGATCACCACCAGCGTCCAGATGATGGCGGCAAGAACCGCGGTTACGCGGTTGCCGAACAAGGGGTGTTTCCTTACTGTTTTCACGGCCAGCCGAGGTTTCCAGCCCGAATGTTTCATGAATTCGCGCGCTGATCGCGCTGCATGGCTGGCGCCGGCTTGAGGTTTCGCCCGGCGCCAGCGCACTGGTGCAAAAGCCTGTCTATTTAAGTTCCCTGTTCATCAACACGCGAATCCGGTCGGCGGCTTCCGTGGGCGGCGTGCCATAGGAGAATTTGCCGAGGTAGCGTCCATCCGTCCCCAGCAGGTACATGCCGGCGGAATGGTCCACCGTATATTTGTCCGGTGGGGTGCCGGGCTCCGTGTGCTTCTCATAGCGCACCTTGAAGTTGTCGGCCACGTGGCGCACCAGTTCCGGCGATCCGGTGAGGCCCATGATGCGCGGATGGAAGAAGGCGGTGTACTGGCTCAATTTCTCGGGCGTATCCCGTTCCGGGTCAACGGTGACGAAAATCGGCTGCAGGCGGTCGGACAGCTTGCCCAGTTGTTTCATGATGATCGACATTTCCGCCAGGGTGGTCGGACAGATGTCCGGACAGAACGTGTAACCGAAAGCGATGAGCTGGAATTTGCCCGGGAAGTCATCCTGGGTAACGGCCTGCCCCTTGGTGTCCATGAGCATGTAACGCGGAATGATCCCCACGTCGGGCTGTTCTTCATCCCCCACGCGCTGCAGGGCGGGCGGCGTGGCATTCTGCTGTGCCATCTCCGGCGGGACGGCCGCCTGCAGGCGCGCCACGAGCTCGTCCACCTGGCTGGTTAATTTGCCCACTTCCGGGCAGGCGTCCTTGCCCTGCTTGATTTTTTCAAGGTATGCCTCTCGGGTGACGGCCTCGAAAGCGTCGCCGTAACGGCGCGATTTTGGCGCGTTCCTGATGACGAGCAACTTGATGCGGGCGGCCGCTTCGGGGTAAGAGCAGGCCAGCGCCTCCCCGTTGATGCGCCCGAGCGCGCGAACTTCCGCCATTCCCGCCTCGGCGGAAATATCGGCGGCGTGCGCCGCCAGTGCTATATTAAATAAATACAGCGTGAGGAGCATGCGTTTTGCTATCATTTTCAACCTTTCGATATCGAAGTTACAGGATGCTGTTTCAAGGGGTGGCCGATTGGGCATTTCACAACCTGATTGTTATAAATCAATTCGCAACATGGTGACATTGATTTAAAGTAAGTAAAGTTTAATCTGAGTAAATTTTAATCTGGAAATAGTTCCCCAAGGAGTAATGCAATGCGTAAACAGGTTTTCGTGATCATGCTGGCGGCGGCGTTGTTTGGCGGCCAGTCGTGGGCGGCAGGGTGGTCGCCGGTCAAGATGGACGACCACACGGTGCGCGAGGTGGACATGGCGAGCATAGTGAGAAATGGGCCGGTGGCGACGTTTACCGCGCGCCATACCTTTGACGACCTCAACGAATATCGCGTGGATCGGCACGAAACAAAATACCTCCTGATCCATTACCGCGTCAATTGCGACTTGCGCACCCAGGCGCAGCTTGCCACGGAGTCTTACGACGAGAAAATGGTGCTGACCGGCAAGCACCAGATCCAGTCGCCGCCGGATTTGCCCGTGACCAAGGGAAGCATCGATGATCTCATGCTGAATCTGGTTTGCAAGGCCGGCAAGTAGCGGGTCTGATTGCGTGGCGCAAAACAGGGCAACCGCCAAAAGTCTTCCCGTGCCAGGGTGGCGGAAACTCGGCCTGATCGCGGTAGTCTGGAGCCTGCTGGTGGGCGGCTCGCTGGCATGGAACCTGAAACAGGTCGAGGAGGGGGTGCTGGCAACGGCCACCGCCGCCGCCCGGTCCGCCATCAACAAGGATCTCTCCTTCCGCAAGTGGGGCGCCTCGCACGGCGGCGTGTATGTGCCCATCACCGCGCACACCCCGTCCAACCCCTACCTTTATGTGCCTGGACAGGAAGTCGAAACCACCTCCGGCCTCAAGCTCACCCTGATGAATCCGGCCTACATGCTGCGCCAGATGCAGGAGGATTTTCCCGGCGAATACGGGGCGCGCTCGCGCATCACCAGCCTCAGGCCGGTCAACCCTCACAACGCCCCGGACGCCTGGGAAGCCAGGGTATTGCGCGGCTTCGAGCAGGTGCGCGAGGAGCGTGCGGAGGTGCAGGAAATCGGCGGCAAGCCCTATGTCAGGGTGCTGCGGCCTTTCGTCGTGGTCGATGAATGCCTCAAGTGCCACGAGCAGCAGCATTACCACCTGGGCGAAGTGCGCGGCGGCATTGGCGTCAGCATTCCGCTGGAGCCTTTTGCCGTGATCGAGCACCCGCACAAGAAGCTCTTGGTCGCCTCGCATGGCGGCATCTGGCTGCTTGGCTTGCTGGGGATGGGTTTCTGGTACCGGCGCGAGCGCACGCTGAGCCTGCTGCGCCTGAAAACCCTGCACGAGCTGCGCGAAAGCGAACAGAAATACCACCTCGTGGCGGACTACACCAGCGACTGGGAATACTGGGTCGGCACGGCAGGCGAAATCGTGTACATGTCGCCGTCCTGCAAGGAAAAAACCGGCTACGATATGGCGGAATTCATTGCCGACCCCGGCCTGCTGGCCGCCATCGTGCACCCGGATGACCGGGCGGTCTATCAGGCGCACTGGGGTACGCACAGCGAACAGGCGACGGAGGGAGAGGTCGAGTTCCGCATTCTCACGCGCATGGGCGAAACGCGCTGGATCAATCACCTCTGTCGCCCGGTATTCGGCCGGGACGGCGCCTGGCGCGGCATCCGCGCCGGCAACCGCGATGTCACCGCGCGCCGCCAGGCCGAAGCCGAGGCCGGCAAGCTCAATCGCCTCTATCGCGTGCTTTCCCGCACCAACGAGCTGATCGTGCGCCGTCCGGAGCCGCAACATCTTTATCAGGCGGCCTGCGACATTGCGGTCAGCGAGGGCGGCCTGGCCATGGCCTGGATTGCCATGATGGATGAAGACGGGCGGATTCACCCCCTCGCCAGTGCCGGCGTGTCCCTGGATTTCCTGCGGGATTTTGTCGCCCAGCTGGCCGGATACGAAGGCGAAACCGCCGTCAGCACGGCCTTGCGCGAGAACCGGGCAGCGGTTGTTCACAACCTTCCGGAAACCCAGTTCATGGCGCCCTGGCTGGACAAGATACAAGCCAACCGGCTCGGCGCGGCGGCGAGCATTCCGATCGCCATGAAGGGGCGGAAAAGAGCGGCGTTCACCCTGTATAGCCATGAGACCGGCTTTTTCGACCAGGCTGAAGTGGCGCTGCTCGAGGAGTTGGCCAAGGACATCAGCCATGCGCTGGAAGTGGCCGGGATCGATGCGGAGCAGGAAAAGGCCCGCGAACAGTTGCGCCTGTCGGCCAGCGTATTCGAGAACA
>JAQTLK010000067.1 GCA_028714955.1 Sulfuricella sp. | reverse complement strand
GATATCCGCTTGCGCGTCGATGCCGAACAGCTCCCGCGCCGCGCGGTTGAGGAACAGGGTCTTGCAGTCCGGCGTAGCGCTGGTGACGAAATCCGGCGTGGCGTCGAGGATTTCCGCCAGGCGGGAAATCTCGCCGATATAGCTCTCCATTTGCTCCGCGCCCTGGTTGAAGCCGCGCATCAGGTCGCCGATTTCATCGTGGCGCTGGCTTGTCAGGCGCACGCTGCGGTCCCCGGCGGCAAAGCGCCTGACCATGTCGGTGACGGTGACCAGGGGCGTGACGATGCGCAGGCGCGCATAGGCGGTAAGCGTGACGAGAAAGGCCAGGTTGAGCGCCACCAGGCCGGCAATCAGCCAGTTGATCTGGCGGTGCGTGCGTTGCGCCGCCTCGGTGAGCGTGTTCACCACGCGGTCGGCGCGCTCCAGGATGGCGTCGGTTTCCCTGTCGAGGCGGGGCAGGTCGTCCGTCTCCAGGATAGCGGCGGAATCGGACAGGGATTTTTCCAGCGTCTGGCGGAAGCCGAGCCAGCTCGTGCGCACTTCCCCGATCTGGGCGGCCAGTTCTCCGCCTTGGCGCAGCAGCAGAGGGCACAGCTTGCCGCTTTCCTGCTCGACTTGCGCGAGCGTGGCGTCAAAGCGCTGCACCAGGGCCGGAATTGCATCGTTGGGGCGTTTCTGCAGCGCGGATTCGGCGGTGTAGAAAGCCAGGCGCTGGCTCAGGTAGCGCAGCCGGCCGCTTTCGTTGACCAACCGGGAGGCATCCGCCACACTGTTGTAGAGCGTTTCGACCAGAATCAGGCTGGCGGCGGTGACGAGGAAAAAGGCGAAAAAAATCGCTGCCAGTTTCTGCCCGACGGTGAGCCTCAGCCTGGAGGCGGGTGGTGGCGATGCGGAGATGGGCTGGTCGTCTGGCGGCATGGATTTCACTGTATTATTAAGAAGTTGGAGAAAAACAGGGCGAGTTATTACATCAAAAGTTGCTATATGTCGCAAGTTGCTATAATAAGCATATTTTTTCACGCACGGACCATAAATTGATTTCTACCGCCAACATCACCATGCAGTTCGGGGCCAAGCCCCTGTTCGAGAACGTTTCCGTCAAGTTCGGCGAGGGCAACCGCTACGGTCTGATCGGCGCCAACGGCTGCGGCAAGTCCACCTTCATGAAAATTCTCGGCGGCGACCTGGAACCGACTGCGGGCAATGTATCCATCGACCAGGGCGAACGCCTGGGCAAATTGCGCCAGGACCAGTTCGCCTACGAGGACAATATCGTGCTCGACGTGGTGATGATGGGCAATACCGAGCTGTGGGCAGTGAAGGAAGAAAAGGACGCCATCTACGCCAACCCGGAAGCCAGCGAGGACGACTACATGCGCGCCGCAGAGCTGGAAACCCAGTTCGGCGAACTGGATGGCTACACCGCCGAGTCGCGCGCCGGCGAGCTGCTGCTGGGCGTCGGCATCCCGCTCGAACTGCACAACGGCCCGATGCGCGAAGTGGCGCCCGGCTTCAAGCTGCGCGTGCTGCTGGCGCAGGCGCTGTTTTCCGACCCGGACATCCTGCTGCTGGACGAGCCCACCAACAACCTCGACATCAACACCATCCGCTGGCTGGAGGACGTGATCAACGCGCGTTCCAGCACCATGATCATCATTTCCCACGACCGCCACTTCCTCAACAGCGTGTGCACCCACATGGCGGACCTGGATTACAACACCATCCGCATCTATCCCGGCAACTACGATGAATACATGATCGCCGCGACCCAGGCACGCCAGCGCATGCTGACGGACAACGCCAGGAAGAAGGAACAGATCGCCGAGCTGAATGCCTTCGTCGCGCGCTTCTCCGCCAATGCTTCCAAGGCACGCCAGGCCACCAGCCGCGCGCGGCAAGCCGACAAGCTCAAGGACGGGATGGTCGAGGTCAAGCCTTCCAGCCGCCAGAGCCCCTACATCCGCTTCGAGACCGACGAGCGGGAAAAACTCCACCGCAAGGCGGTGGAATTGCTGGACGTGGCCAAGGGCTACGACAAGGTGCTGTTCCACGGCATCAACCTGCTGCTCGACGCCGGCCAGCGCCTTGCCATCATCGGCCCCAACGGCGCGGGCAAAAGCACCCTGGTGAAAATCCTGGTGGGCGAGATCGAGCCGGACCAGGGCGAGGTGAAATGGGCGGACAAGGCCAGGATCGGCTATTTCGCCCAGGACCACCACGCCGATTTCGAGGAGGATATGACCCTGTTCGAATGGATGGAGCGCCACGGTCGCAAGAGCGACGACGACCAGATCATTCGCGCCACCTTGGGCCGCCTGCTGTTCACCGGCGACGATTCGAAAAAATCGGTGCGCGTGCTGTCCGGCGGAGAAAAGGGGCGCATGATCTACGGCCGGCTGCTGCTGGAGCGCCCCAACGTGCTGGTGATGGACGAGCCCACCAACCACATGGATATGGAAACCATCGAGGCGCTCAACATGGCGCTGGAGCAATACAAGGGCACGCTGATTTTCGTCAGCCATGACCGCCAGTTCGTCTCCTCGCTGGCGACGCAGATCCTGGAACTGGATGGCAAGGGCGGCTTCCGCCACCATGTCGGCAATTACGAGGATTACCTGCTGAGCCAGGGCGTTTCGTGATCCAGATTCCGGATGTAGCCTGGATGTCGCGCAGCGGAATCCGGGCTGCATTCTTTTCCCTTGCCGGCACGCAGGGGGGCGGCGCAGAATAAGCCATCCTTTCCCTGGTTTCGGAGCGGATGGTGAAAACCCTGTTGCGCCCCGCCGTGTTTCTCCTCAACCGGCTCAGCTATCCTTACAAGCTCGCGCTCATCGGCTTCGTTTTATTCCTGCCTTTCGTCGTTGCCGGATACCTGATCGTTTCTGAAACCAGTGCCGACATCTCCTTTGCCGGAAGGGAGCTGTCGGGGCTCCGGGCGGTCCGTCCCCTGAAGGCGCTGATGCATGTTGCCCAGGAACACCGTGGCACGGCCCGGCTGGCCTTGCTCGGCGACCCCGAGGCGCCGCGGCGGCTCGATCATCTGGAGCAACAGGCCGGCGAGGTGATCCGGGAACTGGACGCCTTCGACGCGGAATTCGGCAGGACCTTCAAAAGCGCGGATGAATGGGCCCAGGTCAAGTCCAGGTGGAACAGCCTGAGCAGGAAAACCGTCGCGGTCAGCGCGGAAGAAAGTTTCAGCCGGCACACCGCCTTTATCGAATGCGTGCAGGCCCTGCTACTGCATGTCGCCGACGCGTCCGGCCTGTCGCTGGACCCCGAGCTTGACACCCATTACCTCGTCTTTGCCGTGACTTTCCCGCTCACCCAATGGGCGGAAAGCCTCGGGCAGGGGCGCGCGCTATCGGCTGGCATGGCCTGGAAGCAGTCCTTGTCCCCGAGCGAGCGTTACCGCCTGTCCAAGCTGGCGGGCGAGAGCCAGAGAGTTGGCGCCAAGGCGCAAACCAGCCTGGAGGCCGCGCTCGCGCTGACGCCGGGGCTGCGGGAAAGCATCGGCAGCCCGTTGGAAGAAGCCCGGCTGGCCGTGGATTCCTTTCTCTCCAGCGCGGAAGAACTGTTGCTCCAGCCGGACGGTATCCAGCCGAACAGCCAGGCGATGTTCCGCCAGGGAACGCTGGCCATCGACGCCGTTTACAAATTATCCGGTGTCTCCCTTGTCGCGCTGCAGGAGACCATCCGGACGCGCGCCGACCGGCTGGTGCTGAAAAGGCATGCGCTCATTGCCTTTGGCGCCGTGGTGATGCTGCTGACGGCCTATCTGTTTTTTGGCTTCACGAGCGCGCTTATGCAACAAATGGGCGCGTTGCGTCGGGGCGCGAAAGAAGTGGTGGAGGGAAATCTGAACACCCGCATCGTGCCGGACAGCCATGATGAAATGGCGCTCATCGCCTGTTTTTTCAACGCCATGGTGGACTCCCTGCGCGATCAGATGGCCAGGGTGGCGCAAGGAAAAACCGAACTGCGCCGGTCGGAAGAAAAATACCGGGCGCTGCTGGACCAGGCAGGCGATGCGCTGATCGTGGCCGACCTGGACGGCAATCTGCTGGAAGCCAACCGGTCGGCGGAGAAAATGTTTGGCTATGGTCAGGAGGAATTGCGGCGGCTTCATGTCCTCGACCTGTGCCCGGAAGATGCGCGAGAAAAAATGCTGCAGGTTTTCGAAGCTTTGCGGGAATGCGGTTTCAGCCATATGGAACACCAGATGCGGCGCAAGGACGGGACGGTGATTTCGGCCGATATCTCCGCCGCAAGGGTGGAATATGAAACCGGCATGCTGGTTGTCGCCTTTTTCCGCGACATCTCGCTGATAAAAGAATCGCAGCAGCGCATCGAATACCTGGCCAATTTCGACGCCCTGACCGGCCTGCCCAACCGCAACCTGTTCCATGACCGGCTGAAGCACGCCGTCGCGCGCGCATCCAGGCAAGGCGACGGATTCGCGTTGATGTTCGTTGACCTGGATAATTTCAAGACCGTCAACGATACCCTCGGCCACGATGCGGGCGACCTGCTGCTGCAGGAGGCCGCCAGGCGGCTGGAAAAATGTATCCGCGACGGCGACACGGCAGCCCGCCTGGGCGGCGACGAGTTCACGGTATTGCTGGAAACCAGCGAACAGGCAGCCGTGGGGGGAACCGCGCAACGCATCGTCGAGGTGCTGGCCGCGGCTTTCGCCCTGCGCGACGGCGAAGTTTACGTCAGCTGCAGTATCGGTATCAGCATATACCCGGATGACGGCGCGGACGATCAGACCCTGATGAAAAATGCCGATATCGCCATGTACCGCGCGAAGCAGCAGGGGAAAAACAATTTCCGGTTTTTTGGGGATTGAAACGGCGCGAAAGTCGGGCCCCGTTCCTACTTCGGCGCGCGGCTGAACAGCGGATCGCGCAAGCGCGCGAACTGCCGGGGCGCCACGTACTGCAGCACTTCCTTGCCCTTGCTGTCGAGCGTCAGCGCCAGTCCCTGGTCGGGATAGAGCAGGTTTTCCACCTGCGCCGAGGTGCGGACGCGCTCTGCCGGCCGCCCGAAGTGGCTCACGGCAATGTCCGCGTCGAAGCTGGCGGAGGGGATGAAGGTGATGCTCTCGATGGGAGTGGCGTAGGCTTGCGCCAGGTCGTCCGGATCAAGATAAAATTTGCGCGTGCTGCTTTCCATGCGCTGTTTCTTTACCGCGCGCTGGCGCATGCGTTCCACGTTTTCCCTGTCCAGCGCGGCGGTCAGGATCATCTTGCCGGTGAGCACGCCGGCCGTTACCTGGCTGTAGTAGGCCTCCAGCGAGCCCGCCTCCCCTGGGGCGGCGACCACGGCCACTTCCATGTCCGCGCCGAAACGCTCGCGCGCATCGGCCAGGGTGCTGGTGCCCAGCGTCAGGCCGAACACCCTGGAGCGGCCGTCCGGCAGGATTTCGATTTGCCACGGCAGGCCGGTGATTGCCTGCGCGCCATGTTTGTCCGGCGCGGGACGAAGCAATACGCCAGCCAGAACGACGAGGGCGAGCGCGAGCAGGATCATTTTTTTCATTGGCGCATCAGGCCGGCGTGAGATGGGCCGAATAGCTGGCCCCGCTATGGATGATGTCGAACAGGCGGTCGATGTTGGGATGTTTGCCGGGATTGCGGCGCGCGTCCCCGGCGTGCTCGGCGTAGAGCAGCAAACCTTCCGCGGCCGCATCCGGGTTGATGGTGCCCCATTTCGCCGCGAGGTGGCGGTACACCTTGAGGGAACCCTGGCTGCCCGGCTTGTTCTCGATGCATGCAACTGCGTTGCCGGCGGCGTCGATCAGTTCGAGCTTGGCGTAGGCGTCGATGCTGTCCAGTCGGGCGATATTTTCCGCGAAGTTAGCAGTTTTCAAATCCAGTACACCGTTTTAGTCATGATTTTGGAGGACAGCCTCATCATCCCCTTGAGCGGCAGCGGCAGCGGCGCGCCGCCGTGCTGCAGCGCCGTGTCGGCGTGGCGGGCCTCGTCGCTTTTCATCTGTTCCAGGATGGCGCGGCTTTTTTCGTCCTGCTGCGGCAGGCGCCCGAGGTGGTTTTCCAGGTGCTGTTCCACCTGGCGTTCGGTTTCCGCCAGGAAGCCGAGATTCCACTTGTCGCCCAGCGCGCCGGCCAGCGCGCCGATGGCGAGGGAGCCGGTGTACCACAGCGGATTGAGGAAGCTGGTGCGTCCGCCCAGTTCCTTGATGCGGGTTTCGGTCCAGTTGAGATGCTCGGTTTCTTCCCACGCCGCCTGTTCCAGCGCGGCTTTGACATCCGCGTTGCGCGCCGTGAGCGCCTGCCCCTGGTACAGCGCCTGGGCGCAGATTTCGCCGCAATGGTCGACGCGCATCAGCGAGACGGTGCGGTGTTTTTCCTCCGCGCTCAACTCGGCGTCGGGCAGGTCGCTGCCCGGCAAGGCGCGCAGGGTCGGCGCGGGCGCGAACAGGGTGCGCAGGCCCTTGTCGAATTCGACGATCAGTTTATCCAGCGAAATCATTTTTCATACCCCATTTGCCGAGCCACTAACGTAACCGGGTGCAGCACCGCCACTTTCCATCCTTCGGCCTGCAGGCCGAAGGCCAGGTGCATGGCGCAACCCGGATTGGAAGTGGCGATGGTGCGCGCGCCGCTTGCCTTGATGGCGTCGATTTTATCACGCAACAGCTCGTCCGCCATTTCCGGCTGGGTCAGGGCGTAAATGCCCGCCGCGCCGCAGCACTGGTCGTTGCTGGCCAGCGCCGTGACGGTGGCGCCGGGTATGCGCCGCAACAGCGCGTAAGCGGCGTCCTGGTCATGCAGCGCGTTGCGGCTCAGGCAGGGTTCATGCACCGCGATGGTTTGCTCCAGCGGCGCCAGCGAGACCTGCTCCCAGCCCTGCGCCGTGGCGAGGAAGGCGCTGATGTCCAGCACCGGCGCGGCGAGCGGCGGCGCATAGGTGGCCAGGGTGGCGCCGCATCCGGAGGCCGTGTGAATGATGGCCTGCAAGTCCTGTCCGGCAAATGCGGCGCGGTTTTCCTGCGCCAGGCGTTGCGCCGTTTCCTGTTCGCCGCCGTGTTCGTGCAGCGCGCCGCAGCAGGTTTGCCGCGGCGCGACCTGCACCGCATAGCCTAGCCGGTTGAGCACGAAAATGGCGGCGTGCAGGGTTTCGGCATCGCTCAGGCGCGCCACGCAACCGAGAAACAGCCCCACCGTGCCGCGCGGCTCGGCGCGGGCGGGATGCAGGCCGTTGCGCGGGGGCGACGCGAGTGGCGGCAGATGCGCCCCGGCCCGGCCCAGGCCGAGCGCGTCGAGCAGGTGCGATCCGCGCGCCAAGGCTTGCAGGCCGGAGCGTTGCCAGGCACGCAGCAGCCTGCCTACTCCTTGCAGCAGCCGGGGGCGGGCCAGCGTTCCGAACAGCAGCCGGCGCAGCATCCGCTGGACTCCCGGGCGCCCTCGCCCCGGTTCGATCAGGGCGCGCACGCCGTCCACCAGCTGGCCATAGCGCACCCTGGACGGGCAGACATTTTCGCAGGCGCGGCAGGCGAGGCACAGATCCAGGTGGCCGAGCAGTTGCGGCGAGAGGGGGAGCTTGTGCTCCAGCCATGCAGCCATGAGAAAAATCCGTCCGCGCGGAGAATCCGCCTCGTTCAGCGTTTTCCGGTAAGTCGGGCAATGCGGCAGGCACAGCCCGCAGGCCACGCAGCGGGCAGCTTCCTGGCGCAGGAGGGGGTGATCGTCGCGGGCCGGGGAGGGCGGTTGGGGGTCGGGAATCATCGCTTGGCCATTTTAACCCGGATATTCCATTCCGCTATCCGACATGGTTTGTCGTGTTGAGAACAAATTTACCCTGATGAGGGTATTGAGAGCGTTTGACATTTGATTCAAGATACCGGCAACGGTATTCTGCTTGTAGTACTGGTAAAGGAGTTTGCCATGTCCCAGATGCTGATGAGCCTTTCAAGGGCCGGGCGCCTGGTGGGAGTAACGCGGGGCGCGCTGCAGAAAAAAATCCAGAACGGTGAATTGTCCTCCTTCGACGGGATGGTGACGGTGGATGATCTGCTTGCCGCTTATCCCGATGCGCAGCTGGAAGACAACACCGAGTTCGAGCGGGTTTCCTATATCAAGGAACGGGCTTTCGGCAAGCGCGTGTTCGAGCGCGCGTTGCCGGACGCGGAAGTGCTTGCCGCACGGGTCTCCGAGTTGAGTAAGGCGCTGGCGAGCAGCCAGACACAGGTCAGGCAGTTGAATATTCTGCTCGACCGATTGCGAGGTAAGTTGAACGAAATTGAAGGGCAGGCCAAAGAGGAGGCCAAGGCCGCGGTAGCGGACCTCAAATCCTGGCTCAAGGATGAGGTCGGCGCGGCGATGGAGCCGGGTTATCCCAATCCCCTGGCGGTGAGGGACAGCATGCTGCGTGTCATGGCGGCGCACGTGCACGTGCTGCCCAGCGGCCACGACTTTTTCCTCGAGGGCCACGATACCCTGCTCGAAGCCGCGCTGCGTGCCGGGGTGCCGCTCAATTATGGCTGCAGCGGCGGCAATTGCGGCCTGTGCAAGGCGCGGGTGGTGTCCGGGCAGATCAAGAAAGTGCGCCACCACGATTACGTGATACCCGAGGCGGAAAAGAACCTGGGCTACATTCTGTTGTGCAGCAACACCGCCGTCAGCGATGTGGAGATCGAGGCGCCGGTGGCGGGCGGCGTGCAGGACATCCCGTTTCAGCAGATCGACGCCAGGGTCAAAACGATCGAGCCGCTGGCGCCCGACATGGCGCTGCTGCATCTGCAGACGCCGCGGACCCGTCGCCTGCGCTTCCTGGCCGGGCAGTATGTCACGCTCCAGGTGGGCAAGTCCCTCAGCGCCGAGCTGCCCATCGCCAGTTGCCCCTGCGATGACCGCAACCTGCTCTTTCACGTGCGTCGCATGCCCGGCAACCTGTTTTCAGACTATGTCTTCAACCGCCTCAAGCACAATGAAGTGGTCGATGTCGAGGGGCCGCAGGGCGAGTTCATCCTGCACGAAAAATCGCCGCGCCCGCTTTATTTCATCGCCTTCGACGCCGGTTTCGCTCCCATCGGGAGCCTGATCGAGCATGCCCTGTCGCTGGATACCGCCGAGGCCATGCACCTGTACTGGATCGGGTCGCAAGCGGACAATATTTACCTGCCCAATGTTGGGCGCGCCTGGGCCGATGCGCTGGATAATTTTCATTACTCCTCGCTGGTGGCGGGCTACGACCTGAGTGCCGTTAGCGGCAGGCGCATGGAAATGCTGCGCGCCACCCTGCAAGGGATCGTGGATGAGCGCCCCGATGTGAAACTCGGCGATGTTTACATTGCCGGGCCGGAATCGGCGATCGAGGTCGCCGAGCAGTTCTTCCTCGGCCTGGGGCTGCCCAAGAGCCGGGTGTTTGTCGGTTTGGTGAAATAGCCGTTAACGTGGAACTCGCACAGCGAGACCTCGCCCCCCCTTCTCGCCGGATTGAGCGGCTTTGCCGCCAATCCCGGCGGGGACGCCCCTTGCGGGCGCTTCCTCCCTCATTCCAACCTTCTCCCGGAGGGAGAAGGGGCAAGCGTTCCCCTCCCTCCGGGAGAGACAAGGGGCCAGGGGTGAGGGAAACGCTCATGGCGCAGCACTGTTTCATGATTCGGGGCGGCGAATCGCCATGAGCGTTAGGGCTTATTGCGGGCAGGGCGCGGCCTTGAGTTCGGTGGCCGGGAAGTCCTGTTTCAGCTTGACCAGTTCCGCCTCGATGTCCGCGCCGCTGGCCTTGATGAACATGCTGGAGCGGCCGCCATCCTGGCTGCGCGGGGCCGCTTTCGCCGACCTGACGCCTTTTTCGCGGACCTGCGCGAGATATCTTTCCGCCGCCTCCTGCGTGGAAAACACGCCGAGCGACACGGCGTAGCGCCACGGGTTGTTGTCCTGCATCACGAAGCTGTCCTGGATGCCCAGCCCTTTCAGCTCGTCCACTTTCTTGTTGGCCTCCTGCTTCGTTTTCAGGGGCGGAATATAGACCCACCAGCTATTGGCCCTTGCCGCCTGCACGCTGATGTCGGCCTCGCCCAGTTTAAGGGCTTGCAGCGCGGTTCTTGCCCGGGCCAGGTCCTGTTCGGCGAATTGTCCCCATTCCAGGCAAACCTGCTGGGCAACAGGGGCAGGGGCCGGTGGCGGCATTTCATCTTCCGTGATGAGGCGGATTTTTTCGGCATGGAAGGGGGCGTGGTTGGCCATGCTGTCGTCGTGCGACTTGTTTTGCGGCCATTGCATTGCCGCAAGAAGAACGATGTTGCCCAGCAGCAACAGCGCGAAAACCCAGCGCATGGCGACCACCCTGTCAGCCTTTCCAGACCAGGTCAGGCTCACGCGCGGCCTTGACATCGTCGAGGCGGCGCACCGGCATGGTATGCGGGGCGTTCCTGACCAGATCGGGCTGGCTGTAGGCTTCGTCGCGAATCTCCCTGAGCGCCGCGACGAAGGCGTCCAGCGTTTGCCGGGATTCGGTCTCGGTCGGTTCGATCAGCAGGCATTCCTGCACCAGCATCGGGAAATAGGTGGTGGGGGCGTGGAAGCCCTTGTCCAGCAGGCGCTTTGCTACGTCCATGGCGCTGATGCCGGTCTCGTCCTTGAGCTTCTTCAGGGTGACGATGAATTCGTGGCTGGCGCGGCGCTGGGGAAAGGCGATGTCGAAGCCCGCGCCAGCCAGTTCCGCCATCAGGTAGTTGGCGTTGAGGGTAGCGAATTCGGCCACTCGCTGCATGCCCCCGGCGCCCAGCATGCGCGCGTAAATGTAGGCGCGCAGCAGGATGCCGGCGTTGCCCATGAAGGCGGAGAGGCGTCCGATGCTGTTTGGCCGGTCTTTTTCCGTCAGCCAGCGGTAACGGCCGCTTTCGCAGGCCACCATCGGCACCGGCAGAAAGGGCTCCAGGCGTGCGCTCACGCCCACCGGACCGGCGCCCGGCCCGCCGCCACCGTGGGGCGTGGCGAAGGTCTTGTGCAGGTTGAGGTGGATGACGTCGAAGCCCATGTCGCCCGGCTTGACCCATCCCAGGATGGCGTTGATGTTGGCGCCGTCGTAATAGAGCAGGCCGCCGGCCTCGTGCACGATGTGCTGGATGGCCTGGATGCTTTTCTCGAACACGCCCAGGGTGGACGGGTTGGTCAGCATCAGCCCCGCCGTATGCGGCCCGACAGCGGCTTGCAAGGCGGTCAGATCGACGTTGCCGTCGCCGTCGGTGGGGATTTCCCGCACCGTGTAGCCGCACATTGCCGCCGAAGCCGGGTTGGTGCCGTGGGCGGCATCCGGCACCAGGATCTCGCTGCGCGCCATGTCGCCGCGCGCCTCGTGGTAGGCGCGGATCATCGCCACGCCGGCGAATTCACCTTGCGCCCCGGCCATCGGGGTGAGCGACACGGCAGCCATGCCGGTCACTTCCTTGAGTATCTCCTGCAACTCGTGCATGCAGGCCAGGAAGCCCTGACCGGTATTTTCCGAGCTCAGTGGATGGCGCGCCAGCAGTTGCGGCAGCATGGCGAACTGGTTGCCGGCGCGCGGGTTGTACTTCATGGTGCAGGAGCCGAGCGGGTAGAAATGGGTATCGATGGAAAAGTTTTTTTGTGACAGGCGGGTGTAGTGGCGCACAGCATCCATTTCGGAAACCTCCGGCAACAGCGGGCGCGTTTTGCGCCGCAGGTGTGCGGGAATGTCGTCGCAGGCCACCGGGGCTGAAGGCGCCTGGGCGGCGTTGCGGCGGTTTGCCTGGGAGCGTTCGAAGATCAGCATGTCAGTTTTCAATAAAGGCGTTTAACCACGGGGAGCACGGGGCACACGGGGGCAACATTTGCATTTCCCCGTGCTCCCCGTGTGCCCTGTGGTTCATGGGTTTTTTTACCGGCTCAAAGCCGCGATCGCCGCATCGTAATCCGGCTCCTGGGTGATTTCCGGCACCAGTTCGGTGTAGATCACCCTGTCGTTTTCGTCCAGGATCACCACGGCGCGGGCCGTCAGGCCTGAGAGGGGCGGTTCGGTGATCATCACGCCGTAATCCTTGTGAAAGTCGCGTCCGCGCATGGTGGAGAGCATGATCACGTTGTTCAGTCCTTCCGCGCCGCAGAAGCGGCTCTGGGCAAAGGGCAGGTCGGCGGAGATCACCAGTACCACGGTATTGTCCATTTCGCTCGCGCGCTGGTTGAACACGCGGGTGGAAGCGGCGCATACCGGCGTGTCGATGCTCGGCACGATGGACAGCACCTTGCGTTTGCCGGCGAATTCGCTCAGGGAAACGTCGGCCAAATCCTTGTTCACCAGCATGAAGCTGTGGGCGGTTTCGCCTATCTGCGGGAAATGTCCGCCGACATTGAGCGGTTCGCCTTCGAGAGTTACGGTAGCCATTGCGATCTCCTTTTCTCTGTTACCACTTGCTGTTGGGGCCCGGCACCAGCTTCGTGCAGCTTGGGCCTGCGTTGCGGCGCTCCACGATGCGTTTCAGCTGCTCCGTGAATTTTTCGATGTCCGCCGCGGTTTTGGTTTCGGTGGCGCACACCAGCAGCGCCTGGCCCAGTTCCGGGTAATGCGGCGTCAGGTCGAAGCCGCCGATGATGCCCTGGGCTTCGAGCGCGCGCAGCGCGTCCGCCACGGGGATGGTCAGTTGCAGCACGGTTTCGTGAAAAACGCTTTGCGCGAACGCCTTTCTGACACCGGAAATGGCGCACAGTTTTTCCGCCAGCGCGATGGTGTTGGCGTGGCTGGCCGAAGCCACCCGCTCCAGTCCGTCCGGGCCGAGCAGCGCCATGTGGATGGTCGCCGCCGTGGCCATCAGCCCCTGGTTGGAGCAGATATTGGAGGTCGCCTTGGCGCGGCGGATGTGCTGTTCCCTGGCCTGCAGCGTGAGCGTGAAGCCGGGCTTGCCGTCGAGATCCACGGTGCGGCCGACGATGCGCCCCGGCATCTGGCGCACCAGCGCCTGCTTGCAGCACATGAAGCCGAAGTAGGGGCCGCCGCTGGAGAGCGGCGAGCCCAGCGGCTGGCCTTCCCCGACCGCGATATCGGCGCCCTTCTCGCCCCATTGCCCTGGCGGCGTGAGCAGCGCCAGCGCAACGGGGTTCACCAGGCCGATCACCAGGCCGCCCTGGGCGTGCGCCCAGTCGGTGAGCGGATCGACTTCTTCCAGGCAGCCGAAAAAGTTGGGCTGGGGGATCACCAGCGCGGCAAAATCCTTCTCCTGCGGCAGCGCGGTGATGCCCTTGGCCGGATCGTAATCCAGCTCGACCAGCTCGATTTTCTGATGCCTGACGATGCTGTTCACCACCTGGCGATAGAAGGGATGCACCGTCTTGGGCAGCAATACCCGGCGCGAAGTCTTGTGCGCGCGCACCGCCATCAGCACCGCTTCGGCCAGGCCGGAGGCGCCGTCGTAGAGACTGGCGTTGGACACATCCATCCCGGTCAGCGAGGCCATCATGGTCTGGAATTCGTACAGCAGTTGCAGCGTGCCTTGGCTGGCCTCGGCCTGGTAGGGCGTGTAGGCGGAGTAGAACTCGCCGCGCGTGGCGATCTCCCAGACCGCGGCCGGGATGTGGTGTTCGTAGGCGCCCGCACCGGCGAAGTTGATGAAGCGGCCATCACGCTCGGCGCGTTCCGTCATGAGCCGGGCGATGTCCATCTCGACCATGCCTGACGGCACGCCAGTCAGCGCGCCGCTGCGCAGCGCGGCGGGGATTTCGTCGAACAGCTGGTCGATGGAAGGCACGCCGATGCACGCCAGCATGGCCTGGATATCGTCTTCGGTGTGGGGAATGAAGGGCATAAATTTTCCGGGTGAGGAGTTAGGAGCGGGATTTGGAGCTAGAGAAAACACCTCACCCCTCACTCTTTACTCCTTACTGATTTAATGTGCTTCGCTATCAACTATGGCCTGGTAGGCGGCTGCATCGAGGAGGCCATCGAGGTCGGCGGCGTTGTCCGGCTTGAG
>JAQTLK010000066.1 GCA_028714955.1 Sulfuricella sp. | reverse complement strand
CCGACAGGCTCCTAGCGGCTCTTCAGAATCTGCAACCCCTTGAGCAGGTTTACCGCCTGATTCAACTGATAGTCATTTTTGGAAACTATTTCCCGTTCGGCGCTCGTGGCATCGCCCTTGCCGTCGCCTTTGCTCTTGGTGGGCGATTCCTGCTTCGGCGCCGGTGCTTTGGCCGGTACCGCTCCGTCCTGGTCGTTGGTCAGGTGGTGTTCCAGGTCCGCTTCGCGCAGATTGAACAGGGAATCCTTGTCCACGCCATTGACTGTTGCTTCTTCCGCTACGATGTCTGGCGTGATGCCCTTGGCCTGGATGGAGCGCCCGTTAGGCGTGAAATAGCGCGCGGTGGTCAGTTTGATCGCGGTGCCGTTGCCGAGCGGCAGCACGGTTTGCACCGAGCCCTTGCCGAAGGACTGGGTGCCGATGATGATTGCGCGCTTGTGGTCCTGCAATGCGCCGGCGACGATTTCCGAGGCCGAGGCCGAGCCGCCGTTGATCAGCACCACCAGCGGCACGCTCTTTATGCTTGCCGGCAGGTTCTTGAGATAGTCGCTTTCCCTGGGGCCGCGCAGGTAATTTTCCCTGTTCGCGGTGAGCCTCATCTTGGCGTCCTCGGTGCGGCCTTCGGTGTAAACGACCAGCGAATTTTCCGGCAGGAAGGCGGCGGCGACGCCGACTGCGCTGTTGAGCAGGCCGCCGGGATCGTTCCTGAGGTCCAGCACCAGGCCCTTGAGCGGTTCCTTGTTCTGTTTGATGAGATCCTCCAGCGCCTTGGCGAGATTCTCTCCGGTGTGTTCCTGGAACTGGGTGACACGGACGTAGCCGTAGCCGGGTTCGAGCAGCTTGGATTTCACGCTCTTGATCTTGATGATGGCGCGTGTGATGGTGAAAATGAGCGGTTTGTTCTGTCCCTTGCGCATCACGGTCAGGGTGATCTGGGTGTTGGGCTTGCCGCGCATGCGCTTGACGGCGTCGTTGATCGTCATGCCCTTGACGGGCGTATCGTCCAGCTTGATGATGAGGTCGCCGCTCTTGATCCCGGCGTTGAAGGCCGGGGTGTCCTCGATGGGGGAGACGACCTTGACGAAGCCGTCTTCCATGCCCACTTCGATGCCCAGGCCGCCAAACTCACCCTGGGTTCCCACCTGCAAATCCTTGAAGGCATCCGTGTCGAGATAGGCGGAGTGCGGATCGAGGCCGGAGAGCATGCCGTTGATGGCTTCGTTGATGAGCTTCTTGTCCTCCACCGGCTCGACGTAATCGCTTTTGATTTTGCCAAAGACTTCCGCAAAGGCGCGCAACTCCTCTACCGGGAGTGGAGACTCCACTTTCTTGTCGGCCACGGCTGAATAATTCAGGCTCAGCATTACGCCGAGCAGGGCACCCATGGCGATCAGGCCGAATTTTTGCATTTTGCCGCGCATCTGTTTCTCCACCACAATCTTGAATATTAGCCAACCCTGCACCACGTCAGGGGGTCGAATGGCTTGCTCTGAAAACGAAGTTCGAAGTATAAACCGGTTTCCGGGTTGCCGCCGCTGTTTCCCGTGCTGGCGATGACATCGCCGCTATGCACGCTGTCCCCCACATGCTTGAAGAGGGCTTCGTTATTGCCATAGAGGCTCATGTAGCCATTGCCATGGTCGATAATGATCAGATTGCCAAAGCCGCGCAGCCAGTCCGCGAATACCACTCGGCCATCGGCGATGGTATGGACTTCCTGTCCCGCGGCGGTGCGGATGAACAAGCCATGCCACGGTGCCCCGCTGTCCTGACGTGGACTGCCGAAACGCCCCGCGAGTTCCCCCCGTACCGGCAAAGGCAGCTTGCCTTGCTGTATTTGAGCCGGCGCATGGGGTTGGGGTGCAACGGCTTGTTCCGTGGCGGGTTCACGCGCGTTGCGCGGCGGCGGGCGTGCGGTTTTTTTGCGCGCTTGTTGCCTGGCCAGGCGTTCGAGCAGTTGCGTCAGTTGTTTTTCGTCGCGTTGCAATTGGCTTAGTTCGGTGCGCTGGCGCCCGATTTGCTGCGCCAGTTGTGCCACCAGTTTCTTTTTCGCCTGCTGCTGCGCCACCAGTTGCTGTTTTTGCCGATCCTGCTCGGCATGGATTCGCGCCAATTCGACTTGCTTGGATTCTGTCGCCTGCGAGAGCTGCTGCAGTTTTGCGAGATTGTCGCGCAGGTTTTCGAGCATTTCATTGCGCGCGCGGGCCAGGTAGCCGTAGTAGCGCAGTTGGCGCGCGGCCTGATTGGGGTTTTGCTGATTGAGCAGTATCCTGAATTGGTCCTGCTGGCCGGAAAGATATTGCTGGTACAGCAGTTTGCCCAGCAATTCCTGTTCGGTCCCGATCCGCTGCTGCCGGTTTTCTTTCT
The DNA here is from genome assembly GCA_028714955.1 of Sulfuricella sp. Classification (GTDB taxonomy): domain Bacteria; phylum Pseudomonadota; class Gammaproteobacteria; order Burkholderiales; family Sulfuricellaceae; genus Sulfurimicrobium. The sequence continues at coordinate 11,806 of JAQTLK010000066.1, read as the reverse complement.
GTTGCTCCAGGCTGGCCAGGGTGGCTCGGGTTTCCTGCTGTTTTGCGGCCAGCTCGCGCAGCCGGAAATTGATGTCGCTGATGGCGCGTTCCGATGTCCGGAGCGCATCGCTGGCGTCGGCCTTGGCGCCTTCCTTGCTGTCGAGCTCTTTTTGCAGGGTGTCGATGCGGCCGCGCAGTTCCCGCAGTTCTGGTTTGGGCGCGGCGGAAGCGGGGAAAGGCAGGCTGGCCTGCAGGATCATGCCGGCAGACAGGGCAAGCGCCGCTTTTGTCAGTGCGGCCCCGGACGGCATTGAAATCACTCGAACTCGATTAGCGGGTGCCCGGACATTTCACGCGGTTTAGGCAAGCCCATCATCTTCAACAGGCTCGGTGCGACATCTTCCAGCGCGCCGGTTTCAGCAACCCTGGCGGCGCGTCCGATGTAGAGGAAGGGCACCAGGTTCAGGGTGTGGGCGGTATGGGAATGCCGGGTGATTTCGTCGACCATCTTTTCTGCATTGCCGTGGTCGGCGATGATCAGCACTTCGCCGCCGATCGCCCGCATGGCCGGGACGACACGGGCGAGGCACTCGTCGATGACTTCGATCGCCTGGATGGCGGCGGCGAGGTTGCCGGTGTGGCCGACCATGTCCGGGTTGGCGTAGTTGCAGATAATGGCGTCGTATTTTCTGGCGCCGATGGCTTCCACCAGCCTGTCGGTGACCTCGCGGGCGCTCATTTCCGGTTTGAGGTCGTAAGTGGGCACGTCGGGCGACGGCACCAGGATACGGTCTTCGCCGGGGTAACGGGTTTCCTCTCCGCCGTTGAAGAAGAAAGTGACATGCGCATATTTCTCGGTTTCCGCGATGCGCAGTTGCGTCAGGCCCATCTGGGAAATATATTCGCCAAAACTGTTCTTGATGCGTTCCTGCGGAAAGGCGACCGGGATATTGAAGTCGGCGCTGTAACTGGTGAGCGTGCAGAAGGTGCTCAGCTTGGGCACATACTCGCGCTCGAAGGCGTTGAAACCGGGCTCGATGAAGGTGCGGGTGAGTTCGCGCGCACGGTCGGAGCGGAAATTCATGAAGATGACACCGTCCCCATCCTGCATCTTCACCGCTTCACCGATGACGGTGGGTTTGACGAATTCGTCTGTTTCGTCCCTGGCATAAGCGTTGTGCAGGCCTTCGATGGCGGTTTCCGCGTGGAATTCCGCCTTGCCCTGGGTGAGCAGGTCGTAGGCGGTTTTTACCCGCAGCCAGCGGTGGTCGCGGTCCATGGCGTAATAGCGGCCGACGATCGTGGCGATCTTGCCGATCTTCAAGGCGTCGATCTTGTTCTGCAGGCATTCAAGGTAAATTTCCGCGCTCTTGGGCGGCGTGTCTCGGCCATCCAGAAAGGCGTGCAGGTAGACTTTCCTCAGGCCGAATTTGGCCGCCATATCGATCATGGCATGAATGTGGTTCTCGTGGCTATGCACGCCGCCGTCGGATACCAGGCCAAAGATGTGCAGGGCGCCGTCGTGCTGCTTGATGGCTTCGAGCGCGGCGGACAATTCATGGTTGGAGAAAAAACTGCCGCTGGCAATGGCATTGTTGATGCGCGAGATTTCCTGGTACACCACCCTTCCGGCCCCGATGTTGAGATGCCCCACCTCGGAGTTGCCCATTTGCCCGGAAGGCAGGCCGACCGCGGCCTCAGAGGCATGGATGGCAGTATGCGGGCAGGTCTCCCACAACTTGTCCCAGTAGGGTTTTTTAGCCAGGGAGATGGCGTTGTCGGGGCCGGCGGGGCCGCAGCCGAACCCGTCCAGAATCAGGAGTAGAACCGGTGTGACATTCATACAATATGGGCTTCGTTTTCGTTTCGTTATCGCAAATAATGTATTATTTTATTATGTTTTAATAATGTACGCATTAAACTTGTTCTAAATTCCTGAATGTCAATTTTTTTGCGAGGCGGGGTCTTCCCATGTTGAATCTGGAGCATGTCGAATTGATCGACAAGGACGAACATATCGAGCAGGCTTCGCGGGCGATGAAGGCCATGTCTCATCCCCTGCGCCTGAAGATACTGTGCGTGCTGGGCGATCGCGAGATCAGCGTGCAGGAAATCGTCGAAAGCGTCGGCACCTCGCAAAGCAATATCTCGCAACACCTGGCCATCCTGCGCGACAAGGGCGTGCTGCGCACGCGCAAGGATGCCAACCGCGTGTACTATCGCGTCGGGGATACCCGCACGCTCCTGTTGATCAGCATGATGCGCGATGTTTTCTGCGGTTTTGCCAAATAAATTTTCACCCCTGGCCAGATTGCCTCTTGGTATATTATGATTCGCTAATATATACATCCAGACACCGATGCTGGATTGCCAGGATGCCGGGTATCACAACAATATAGAGGTTGAGTGCATGAAATCGTTCCCGTTACGCCTGCGCGGCGGACAGTTCAGGGCGTTATGGGGGGTGTTGGCGCTGGCGTTTGTTCATTCCGCGCCTGCCGACACCCTGAGTTTTGCCCAGTGCGTGGAGACCGCACTCAGGCAGAACCCCGGTCTTTCCGCCAGCCGTGCGCAATTGCAGCAGGCCGAGGCTGGGTTGGCGCAGGCGCAGGGCGGACGCATGCCCAAGGTGACGGTTTCCCTGAACGCGGTGCGCAGCAACGATGCCTTGAACGCATTCGGGCTCAAACTCTCCCAGCGCGGCGCCACCTTCGACGATTTTGGCGCTGGCCAGTTTGTCGGTCCGGCGAGTTTGTCGGTTGCGCCCGACGCCCTCAATCACCCCGCCGCGGTCAACAACTTCAATACCCGCATCGAGGCACAGCTTCCGATTTACACCGGCGGCATGCTCGAGGGTTACATCGAGCAGGCGCAGGCCTATATCAGGGCGGCGCAGCAGGGCGACCAGTCTGCGCGCCAGCAGGTCATCTTCCAGGTGCTGCAGGCTTATGAAGGCGTGCATGCTGCGCGTGCCTACGTGAATGTGGCGCAGCAGGGCGAAATCGCCGCTGCATCCTACGTCAAGACCATAGCCAACCTGCTCAAGCAGGGCGTGGTGGTGAAAAGTGACCTGCTTTCCGCGCGCATTCACCTCGAGGATGTGCGGGTCAAGCTCGCCCAGGCGCAGAACACCGAGGCCGCCGCGCTGGATCAGTTGCGCATGCTGCTAGGCTTGCCGCTCTCGCAACCGCTGGATGTCGGCCCGCAAGTGGCGCCGGCGGCGCTGACCGGCAAGATCGAAGAGCTGCGCGCGCAGGCCCTGGCCGACAATCCTGGCCTCAACGCCATGCGCAACCAGCTGCAGGCCGCCCAGGCCGGCGTGAAGGTGGCGAAAGCCGGACTCTATCCCCAGCTCGGCCTGATGGCGCGACAGGAATGGAACGATAAAAATGCCGGACTGAATGCCAGTTCCTACACACTGGGCGGAACGGTGTCCTGGAATGCGTTCGACGGCGGCACGGTGCGTGGCGCCGTGGATCGCGCGGCGGCGGGCAAGGCCGAACTGGCCGCACGGCTCGAGCAGGCCGAAAGCGGCGTGGCCTTTCAGGTCGCGGAGGCCTGGCGCAAGTCAGACGAAGCCGCGCGGCGCGTGGCGCTGCGCGAACTGGCCGTCACCCACGCCGAGGAAGCGCTCGGCCTGGTCGAAAAGCGCTACAACAATGGCGTGACAACCATCACCGAACTGCTGGCCGCGCGCGCCCAGCTCGATGATGCCCGTGCCGGCGTGGTGGCGGCAAAATACGATCTTGCCATCCAGCGCGCCGGACTCAGGCTCGCGCTGGGCAAGCTTGAACCCGATCAGATGTAAACGGAGCTGATAGTCATGAATTCTAAATCCCCAGTTTTGCCCGCCGTTATCGCCGCATCCATCGTGTTTGCACTGCTGGCCGGCTGCGGGGAAAAGTCCGAGGTCAAGCAGGCGGGTGTTCCGGGGGCAACCATAAATGCCGATGTCGTCACGGTGCAAAAAGCCGTTCTGCCCATCGTCTTCACCTCGCCCGGCAGCGTTGTCGCCCGGCAGCAGGCGCAAATTGCCTCGCGCCTGATGGGCTTCATCCGCGAGATGGACGTGCAGGAGGGACAAACCGTCACTGCCGGCCAGCGCCTGTTCACGGTCGATCCGGCCGATATCCAGGGACAGGTGAGCATGGCCCGCGCCGGGTTAGCCCAGGCCGAAGCCGCGCTGGCCGATGCCAGAACCGACTACGAGCGCTTCGGCAATCTCTACAAGGAAGAGGCCATACCCAAGATGCAATGGGACAAGATTCGCCTCCAGTACCAGGTGAGCCAGCAGCAGGCGGCATCTGCGCGCGCGGCGCTCGAAACCGCGGCCGCGCAAATGAAATATGCCACGGTGCAGGCGCCGTTCGCCGGCATTATCACGCGGAAAATGGCCAATGCAGGCGATCTGGCCGCGCCCGGCCACCCGTTGCTGGTACTGGAAAACCCGGCCAGCCTGCAAGTGCAGACCGATGTGGCGCGCGACGTGTTCTCCCGGCTCAAGCTTGGCGATGCGGTGTCCATTCAGGTGGATGGGCAAGCCAGCGATCTGGTCGGCAAGGTGGCGCATCTGGTGCCAGCCGCCGATCCCGTTACCCACAGTTATCTGGTGAAGATCGACCTGCCCGAGGGGCATGGCCTGCGCAGCGGCAGTTTTGTGCGCGTTGCCTTTCATCTCGGTTCGCGCGAAGGCATGCGCGTGCCGGCCAGCGCGCTGCTGGAACGTGCCGGGATCGCCGGCGTGTTCGTGGTGGACGCCCAGGGCATCGCCCGCTACCGCATGGTGCGCGCCGGTGCCGCGAGCGGGGGCGGGGTGGAAATCCAGGCCGGCCTCAATCCGGGCGAGCGCGTGGTGACTTCGGCCACGACCGCCATGCAATCCGGGGACAAGGTGGTGAGCCAGGGGAACGGCAATGGCTGAAACGCACGAAGAGACGCCGCTTAACAGCGCGGGCAAGATCGCCCGCCTGTTCCTGGAATCGAAAATGACCGCCATGCTGATGCTGGCGGTGACGCTGGCGGGCGTCATGGCGTTGTTCGTTACCGCGCGCGAATATAACCCGCAGATCGTGGTGCCCGCCGCCAACATCATTGTCGCCAAGCCCGGTGCCAGCGCCGAGGAAATTCACAATATGGTGGTGAAGCCGCTGGAAGCGATCATGAACGCCCAGTCGGGCGTCAAGCACACCTTCGGCTATGCGGCGCCCGACTACGGCGTGGTGACGGTACAGTTCGACGTGGGCGAGGACCAGGAAAAGAGCCTGGTCAAGCTCTACAACCAGCTGATGCAGAACATGGACCGCATGCCCGCTGGCGCCATGCAGCCGCTGGTCAAGCCGATCAACGTGGACGACGTGCCGATCATGACGCTGACCCTGAGCTCGGCGCGGATGGATGATTACCAGTTGCGGCAGGTTGCGGCGCGGGTGCTGGAGCACCTGCGCAACGTGCCGGGCGTTTCCTTCACGCAGCTCGTGGGTGGTGCGCAGCGCGCCGTCAACGTGTGGATCTCGCCCGACAGGCTGGCCTCGTCCGGCCTGTCCCTCGACCAGGTGGACCGCATGATCGGCGGCGCCAACGTATCCGTTCCTGCCGGCCAACTGGTCGACCAGAACCGCAATCACCCGCTGCGCCTATCCGGCTTCATCGGCGATGCGCGCGAGGTGGGGCAGATCATCGTGGGAGCGCCGCAAGGCCGCCCGGTATTCCTGAAAGATATCGCCAGCATCGAGGACGGCGCGGCGGAAAGCGACGAGCTGTCGCGTTTTGCCTATGGCCCGGCGGCTCAGGTGGGCGCATCGGCTCATCGTGGCGAGGCCCCGGCGGTCACCATCGCCATCGCGAAAAAAGCCGGCACCAACGCCGTGGTGGTGGCTTCGGCCGTGCTCGCCAAGCTGGACGCCCTGAAGCGCCAGGCCATTCCGCAAGGCGTCGACGTGGCGGTTACGCGCGACGATGGCGCCAAGGCCGATGATGCGGTGAACACCCTGGTGGAACACCTCGGCATCGCCATCGGCTCGGTGGTGGTAATCCTGGTATTTTTCCTCGGCTGGCGCGAGGCGGCCATCGTCACCCTGACGGTGCCGCTGATCCTCTTCGTGGTGTTGACCGTGGGCCTGATCGCCGGCCAGACCATCAACCGCATCACCCTGTTCGCGCTGATCCTGTCGCTCGGCCTGCTGGTGGACGCGGCTATCGTGGTGGTGGAAAACATCCATCGCCACATGCATCACGGCGGGGCAAGGAATTTCAAGCAGGCCCTGGTGGAAGCCACCAACGAGATCGGCAACCCGACCAACATCGCCACCATCGCGGTGATCCTGGCATTCATCCCGATGGCATTCGTCACCGGCATGATGGGGCCCTTCATGCGACCGATCCCGTTCAACGTGCCGGTGGCGATGATCGCCTCGCTGCTCATCGCCTACATGGTGGTGCCCTGGGCGGCCAACCGCTGGCTGGCCGGCAAGGCGGCCAGGTCGCTGGCGGCGCAGCCGGCACTGGAAGACAGGGCGGCGGATCCGCAAGACGTGCTGCATCGCACCTACGTGGCGGTGATTACCCCGCTGATTCGCCATGCCCGCCGCCGCAACATGCTGTTTCTGTTGGTGGGCGCGCTGCTGCTGGCGGCCATGATCCAGCCGGCCTGGCAATTCGTGCGCCCATCCGGCATGAATGGTCCGCTCTCGGCCATGGGCGTGGAACTGAAGATGTTGCCCAACGATAATACCAACACCTTCCTGGTGCAGGTGGACACCCCCGCCGGCACTACCCTGGCCGGGACCGATCAGGTGGCGCGCGCGGTCGGCGAAGTGCTGGCGAAAACCGCCCATGTCACCGATTACCAGACCTTTCTCGGCATGACCGCGCCGGTGGATTTCGCGGCCCTGGTGCGCGGCGACATGCTCAAGCGCGGCGACAACCTGGCGCAACTGCGCGTCAACCTCACCGACAAGCACCACCGTTCGAAATCCTCCCACGAGATCGTAAACGAATTCAACGCGGCCCTGGCGCCGTTGCGCGCAGCTTTCCCGCAAGCCAGGATCAAGCTCTATGAGACCCCGCCCGGCCCGCCGGTGCAATCGCAGGTGCTGGCCGAACTGTATGGACCGGATTACGGCAAGCTGCGCGCCGCAGCGGCAGACGTGGACAAGGCGTTCAGCCAGGTTTATGGCATCATCAACGTTGACGATTCGGTCACTGCCACGGTCGATAGCTTTCACGTCAAGGTGGATCGCGAGAAGGCCAGCCTGTCCGGTATTGCGCCCGGCCAGGTGGGCAAGCTGCTGCACGATTACGTGTCGGGTTTTTCCATCGGCACCCTGCATGTCGACGATGCGCGCGAACCGATCGATATCACCGTGCGTCTGCCCAGAAGCGCGCGCCAGACGCCGCAACAGATACTCTCCATCCGCGTTGCCAACGCAACCGGCCAGCAGGTGCCGCTGTCGGCCATCGCCAGCGTCGAACGGGCCACCCAGGACAAACCCTTCTATGATCGCGACCAGCATCCGACGGTCATGGTGGGTGGCGAACTGCTCAAGTCCAGCCCGGTTTATGCGGTGCTGGCCCTGGACAAGATGCTGGACGGCAGGATGCTCGCGCCGGGCATCGCCTTCAAGACTGGCAACCTGGGCTTCGCCGAGGCCCAGCCCGACGATGTGATGAATTACCATCTGCTGTGGGGCGGCGAGATGCGCCTGACGCTGGACGTGTTCCGCGACCTGGGGTCCGCCTTCATCGTCGCGCTGGTGTTCATCTACCTGATGCTGGTGGGCTATTACAAGTCCTTCATGATGCCGCTGATCGTGATGGGCGCGATCCCGCTCACCCTGGTCGGCGTGTTTCCCGGCCACTGGATCACCCAGCAGGCGTTTACCGCCACCTCCATGATCGGCGTCATCGCCCTGGCGGGCATCGTGGTACGCAACTCGTTGCTGCTCATCGACTTCATCGTCGATTATCGCAAGCGCGGCTATGCCCTGGATGAAGCCGTGATCCAGGCCGGCGCCGTGCGTTTTCGCCCCATCATGCTGACCGCGCTGGCCATCATCCTGGGTTCGGCCATCATGATTACCGATCCGGTGTTCGGCGGGCTGGCGGTGTCGCTGATATTCGGCACTTTCGCGTCCACCGTGCTCACGCTGATCGTGATCCCGTTGATGTATTATTTGTGGGAAAGGCGCCAGGCTGCCGCGCAAGACGGGAAAACCGCTTGATTTCGCATGCGGCATCCCCAATTTCCATTTACCTTCAAGTTAAGGAGTCTCTCCATGACCGTCAATCGCATGGTTCGTATCATTGCCGGCTTTTTCATCCTGCTTTCGCTTTCCCTGGGCGTGCAGGCGAGCCCCCTGTTTCATAATGTAAACTGGTTGTGGTTTACTGCCTTCGTTGGCTTCAACCTGTTTCAAAGCGGGTTCACCCGTTTTTGCCCGATGGACGCGATGCTGAAAAAGCTGGGTTTCAAGGAATCCTGCTGAAATACCGAGAAAAGAGGAAAAGCACAGTGCACTTCATTCAAAACAATCTTGGCCTGGTGGTCCTGGTCATCGTCAGCGGATTGCTGATCTTCTGGCCCATGGTGAATCGTCGCATCTCGGGAATCAAGGAAGTCGGCATCCTGGAAGCGACCCAGCTCATCAACCACCATGACGCGCTGGTGCTTGATGTGCGCGAGGATCAGGAATATAGCGCCGGCCGTGTCCCCCATTCCAGGCATATTCCCCTGCGCCAGCTTCCCGGGCGCCTTCACGAGCTGGAAAAATTCAAGAACAAGCCGATCATCGCCATCTGCCGCAGCGGCAGCCGTTCCGGACATGGCTGCAGCGTGTTGCGCAAGAATGGTTTCGAGCAGGTCTATAATTTGAGCGGCGGTATGATCTCCTGGCAACAGGCGAACATGCCGGTAGAACACAAATAATTTGCCGCTCCTCCCCTGGGCGGGTTTTGATTTCAAGGAATTCAAATGGCGAATGTAACGATGTATTGCACGGGCACGTGCCCCTATTGCACCATGGCGGAAAAACTGCTGAACAAGAAAGGCGTGGCCGTGATCGACAAGATCCGCATTGACCTCGAGCCGGGCCGCAAGGAGGAAATGATGGAGAGAACCGGCCGCCGTACCGTGCCGCAAATCTATGTCGATGATTTTCATGTCGGCGGTTTCGACGACCTGTCAGCGCTCGACATGGAAGGCAAGCTGGAGCCGCTGCTGGCTAAGTAAGCGTAAAAAACGAACGGCATTAACCACGGGGAACACGGGGCGCACGGGGAAGAAAAGACTGGTTTCTTTCAACCAATGGGTGATATGACTCAATCACGCAACACATTGGTCTTCCCCCGTGCCCCCCGTGGTTATTTGTTTTTCAAGGTTTTGTGGAGTATTCAGATGAACATCGTATGTCCCAATTGCCAGGCCATCAACCGCGTGCCGGAAGATCGCTTGGGCCAAAACCCGAAATGCGGCAAGTGCGGCGCGGCCCTTCTGGATGGCAAGCCGCTGGAGCTGGGCGCGGCAAACTTTTCCCGCTTTGTCGCCAAGAACGACATGCCCGTCGTGGTGGACTTCTGGGCGCCCTGGTGCGGGCCCTGCAAGATGATGGCGCCGGTGTTCGCGCAGGTCGCGGCCGAACTCAAAACCCGTTTCCGTTTCGTCAAGGTGAATACTGAAGCGGAGCAGGCCCTGGCGCAACAGTTCTCTATCCGCAGCATTCCCACCCTGGCGCTGTTCCGCAACGGCGCCGAAGTGGGCCGCGTTGCCGGTGCCATGGATGCGGGCAATCTCAAGAGCTGGTTGCTGCAGCATTGAGTGCCGCTTTCCGCGGCTTCGCGATACAATCTCACTTTTTCAGAGATTTTTACAAATGAGCGAAGAACAAAAGCAGCCCGTTTTCGGCATCGAAAAAATATATGTCAAGGATATTTCCCTTGAGATTCCCAATGCGCCGCAAATTTTCCTTGAGCAAGGTTCGCCGACCATCAGCGTCGAAGTGCACACCAATGCCCAACAGCTCGACGAGGGCGTATTCGAGGCTGTCCTGACCGTGACGGTGACTTCCAAAGTGGAGAATGACAAGACGGTATTCCTGGTGGAAGCCGCTCAGGCCGGCATTTTCCGCATCAGCAATGTGCCGCAGGAAGACATCGAGCCCCTGCTCGGCATTGCCTGTCCCAACATCCTTTATCCCTATGTGCGCGAAGTGATCGCTGACATGGTGGTGCGCGCCGGCTTCCCGCCGGTGGTGCTCCAGCCGATGAACTTCGAAAACGTCTACCAGCAGCAGAAACTGATGCAGTCCGCACAACAACCTGCGACCACGCACTGAACGAGACGCGGGAAATGAACGGTTGGCGCGTCATCTTGTTGCTGGCCACGCTTTTTCCCGCATACTCATGGGCGATCGAGTATCGCTCCATCGCGGCCGATCGCACGGTGATGTATGACGCGCCCTCGCTACGCGGCAAGAAACTCTATGTGGCCAGCCGTTTTTACCCGGTCGAGGTGATCGTGGATCTTGAGTCATTCGCCAAGGTGCGCGATGTCGCCGGCGACCTGGCCTGGGTGGAGAAGAAAAATCTTTCCGGCCAGCATATGGCGCTGGTCAACGTGCCGCTTGCCGATGTGCGCAAGAGCCCGGATCCCAATGCGCCGCTGGTGTTCCAGGCGGAACGCGGCGTGGTGCTGGAGGTGATCGAGAATGCCGGCAATGGCTGGATCAAGGTGCGCCATGCGGACGGTACGCAGGGGTATGTGCAGGTGTCCCAGGTGTGGGGCGCATGAAGTTCGCCGTGCTCGGTGCCGGCGCCTGGGGGACGGCGCTGGCGGTCAGCCTGTGCGCGCATCACGATGTCACCCTGTGGGCGCGCAACGCTTCCCAGTCGGCTGAAATGGCGCGGCAGCGCCGCAATTCGCGCTATTTGCCGGACATCAGCCTGCCCGACAATCTGATTTTTTCGTCCGACCTTGCAGAGGCACTGCATGGCGCGGATCTGGCATTGGCCGTCGTGCCCAGCGGCGCCTTGCGTCCGCTGTTGCGCGAGGTGGCAAAAGTGGCGCCGGGTGAGCCGGTGATTTGGGCATGCAAGGGCTTTGAAGCCGGCAGCCGCAAGTTGCCCCACGAGGTCGTGAGTGAGGAATTGTTGCCGTCAACGCCTTGCGGCGTCCTTTCCGGTCCCAGCTTTGCGCGCGAGGTGGCGCTCGGGCTTCCGACCGCCTTGACGCTCGCCTCGTCGAACGAATCGTTTGCACGCCACAGCGCCTTGGCGCTGCACAGCCAACGCCTGCGCGTCTATGCCAGCAACGATGTCCTGGGCGTGGAGCTGGGCGGGGCGGTGAAGAATGTTCTCGCCATCGCAGCGGGCATCTCCGATGGCATGGGATTCGGCCACAATGCCCGCGCTGCCCTGATAACGCGCGGCCTGGCGGAAATCACCCGACTCGGCCTCACGCTCGGCGGGCAACGGGAAACCTTCATGGGCCTGGCCGGCATGGGCGACCTGATTCTTACCTGCACCGGCGACCTGTCGCGCAATCGTCAGGTTGGTTTGCAGCTGGCGCAGGGCAAGTCGCTGGAAGCCATCCTGCGCGACCTCGGCCATGTGGCGGAGGGCGTCAACACGGCGCGCGAAGTGCTGCAGCTTGCCCGGGACCATGAAGTGGACATGCCCATCACCGAGGCCGTGTACCAGGTGCTGTATCAAAGCCTGGCGCCGCGCACTGCCGTGGAGGGTTTGCTCAGCCGCGCGCCCAGCGCGGAATTCAGGAGTTAGCCGGTTAAACCTAGAAACCGCGCACTCCAGTCCGTCCAACTGAGGTTTCTAGG
>JAQTLK010000065.1 GCA_028714955.1 Sulfuricella sp. | reverse complement strand
GCCGAGCGCGTGGCGTTTTTGTTTGAGCGCTATCAGCAACTCACGTCCTTGCTTCCGGCTGCATCCAACGGAAAAACGCGGGGGAAAAAGAAATGAGCGCCACCGTCAATTGCGCGGCCGAATCGCCTGAAGAGCGCAATATTCAAAAAACGCATGGAGCAAAGGCAGGTTCATGAGCACAACCCGGCAGATGTCCCCGTTCCAAACCTGGCTGCTGGCCGCCCGCCCCAAAACCCTGACGGTTTCGCTCACCCCGGTGATGGTGGGCGTCGCGCTGGCGTGGTTCGAAAGCGGCGCGGTGTCCTGGCTGCCGGCGCTGGCGGCATTGCTGGGCGCGATGCTGATCCAGATCGGCACCAACCTGCACAACGATGCGGCAGACTTCGCGCGCGGCGCGGATAGCGGGGATCGCCTTGGCCCGGCGCGGGCGGTGGCATCCGGCTGGCTCACGGCGCGCCAGGTGGAGCGCGCGGCTTTTGCCTGTTTTGCGCTGGCCATGCTGTGCGGGACATATCTGGCGTGGCTGGGCGGCTGGCCCATCGTGGCGCTGGGGCTGGCCTCGCTGATTTCCGGCTGGGCCTATACCGGCGGGCCGCGCCCCCTGGCATACACCGGCCTGGGGGAGCTCTTCGTGTGGCTGTTTTTCGGCCTCGCCGCAGTGATGGGGAGCTTCTACCTGCAAACCTTCCGCCTCGACTGGAGCGCATTCATCGCCGCCTCGATGGTGGGGCTGCAGGCGGCGGGGGTGATCGTGGTCAACAATTACCGCGACCTCGACGGCGACCGGGCGATCGGCAAAAACACCCTGGCGGTGCGCCTGGGGCGCCGCGGCAGCCAGGTCGAATACGGCCTGCTGCTGCTCGTGCCATACCTGCTGCTGCCGCTATTGTCCGGCCTGACAGGGATGAAGCTGGGGGTGGCCTTGCCTTTTCTCTCCCTGCCCTGGGCCGTGAATCTGCTGCGCCGCTTTGTGAGCGAGCCGGCGGGGCCGGTCTTCAACCGCATTCTCGCCCAGACCGCGCAGTTGCAACTGGCGTTTGGGGTCTTGCTGGTGCTGGGCATGGCCCTGTGAGCCCCGATGCGTATCCAGGCTAGCCGGGTCTTCCCTTATCGCCTGCCGCTCAGGGCGCAATGGCGCAGCGCGCAGGGCGGGTTTCCCGCGCGCGCGGGCGCGCTGCTGTGCCTGGAAACGGATGCCGGCCTGCGCGGCTGGGGCGATTGCGCGCCGCTGGCGGCGGGCGCTGCGCCGGACGCGCTGCTGCAATGGCACGACGGCCTGCCGGGACTCGACCTGGCGCAGGCGTGGCAGCGCCTGGAACAATCAGACCTGGTTCCTGCCGCGCGCTGCGCTGTGGATACGGCCCTGGCCGACCTGGCGGCGCAGCAGGCCGGACTGCCCCTGGCGCGCTGGCTCGATCCGCAGGCGGACTTGAACGTGCCGTGCAATGCCGCGCTGGGCGCGCTCGACGAGACGGCCGCCGCACGCGCGCTGGCGGCGCTGGCGGAAGGTTTCACGCTGCTCAAGCTGAAGGTGGGGCTGGCCGGCGTGGCGCAGGAACTGGCCTGGCTGCGGGAGGTGGCGGACGCGCTGCCGCCGGGGGTACTGCTCCGGCTCGACGCCAACCGGGCATGGGGCGAGGAGGAGGCGCGCCGCTTCATCGCCGGGCTCGACGGCCTGCCGGTCGAAATGCTCGAAGAACCGCTGGCGCGGCCCGATCTCTCCCGCCTTGCCGCCTTGCAGCGGCATGCCGCGATCGCGCTGGCGCTGGACGAGTCCTTGCCAGAACTGGGTCTGGCGCAAGTTTGCGCCACCCCGGCGGTGCGCCGCCTGGTGCTCAAGCCGGCGCTGCTGGGCGGCCCGCGCGCCTGCATGGACTGGGCGCGCCAGGCGCGGGCGCAAGGCATGGCGTGCGTGGCGACCACGACGCTGGACTGTGCCGTGGGCACCCTGGCCGCCGCTCACCTTGCCGCCGCCCTCGGCAACGGCCTGCATCATGGGCTGGCGACCTCTGCCTGGCTGACGCGCGACGTAGGCCGCGCGCCGCCGGTCTGCGGCGGGATGATGCGGCTCGGCGCGCAAGCGGGGCTGGGTTTCGAGCCGGATTGGGACGCGCTGGAGCAATCCTGATTGCCTGGCTCGAATCGCCATGATCGTGAGCCGCCCATTGGCGAATGAATTCGCCCCTACGGCGTATCGTTCTGCAAAAATCAGGGCTAATGGATTATCCGGGTTAAAATCATGATTTTGAAACAATGAAATACGAATACCGTTTTCAGGTGCGCCTGCACGACACCGACCGCGCGGGGGTAGTGTTTTTCGCCCGTCTTTTCACCCATGCCCACGATGCCTATGAGGCATTCATGGCCAGCGCCGGATTGGGATTGGGGGCCATGATCGAGGCTGGGCTGTGTTTGCCGGTCGCGCATGCCAGCGCCGATTATCTTCTCCCCTTGCGTCACGGCGAGGCGGTCGTGGTGATGCTGACGATCGCGCGGCTGGGCCAGACTTCCTTTACCGTGGCCCACGAATTTCGCTGTGGCGCCGAGGTGCGCGCCAGGCTGCAGACCGTGCACGTTTTCCTTGACCCGCGAAGCGGGCGCCCTTCCGCCCTGCCGCAGGACATGCGCGCGCGGCTCGCTCCTTTTGCCGCGCCTGCGCCGGGCGGGAAAGCCGATTGACTTGAGTCAAGGGCAGCGCGTGAATAGAATGATTTAATGATCGGCCGCAAACCGCGGTCGACCGCTGAAAACAGGAAGCCTGACCACACCATGACTGACCTTTCCCGCACTTTCGGCTACCAGAGCGTCGCCGAGGACGAGCGCACGCGCCGCATCCGGCGCGTGTTCGAGAGCGTGGCGCCGCGTTACGATCTCATGAACGACCTCATGAGCATGGGCATCCACCGCCTGTGGAAACGGCGCCTGGCGCGGGAAGCTGGCGCGTTGCCGGGGCAGGTCGTGGTGGACCTGGCCGGCGGCACGGGCGATGTGGCCGCGCTCATGGCGCGCGCCGGGGGTCAGGTGATGGTGTGCGACCCCAGCCTGGCGATGATGAACGCCGGACGCGCGGACAAGCCTTCGGGCGTGATGTGGCTGGCGGGCACCGGCGAGCGCATTCCGCTGGCGGCGGGCACGGTGGACACCGTGACCATCGCCTTCGGCATCCGCAACGTCACCAGCCTGGAAAACGCCATGAAGGAAGTGTTGCGTATCCTGAAGCCGGGCGGACGTTTCCTGTGCCTGGAGTTTTCCCGTCCCTGGGCGCCCATCAAGCCTTTTTACGATATTTTTTCCTTCACCGTGATTCCCCGCCTCGGCGCCTGGATCGCCCGTGACCCGGAAGCCTACACCTACCTGGTGGAATCCATCCGGCGCTTTCCCGACCAGGAGGAAATGCGCGGCATCATGGCGCAGGCCGGTTTTTCCGAGGTGAGTTACCGCAACCTGTCGTTCGGCATCGCCTGCCTGCATAGCGGCGTCAAGCCCCTCTGAAAATGAAAACCCTGCTCTCCCGCTGGCACGAACGCGCCGCCGCGCGTCATCCCGATGCGCCCGCGCTGCTGGCGGATGGCGCGGCATGCAGCTACGCCGCCCTGCGCCGGGCCGCCCCGGACTGGCTGCCGCAGCGCGTGGCGCGGCTGCTCGAACAGGCAGAGCTGCCCGGCCATGCCGAGTTGCTTATCGCCACCAGCGGCAGCACGGGCGAAGCCAAGACCGTGATGTTGGGCGCGTCCAATGTGGAGGCCGCGGTGCTGGCCAGCCGCAGCCGCATTCCACTGGCGCCGGGCGATGTCTGGCTGGCCTGCCTGCCGCTGCAGCATATCGGTGGATTGGCGATTTTCTA
This sequence comes from Sulfuricella sp., assembly GCA_028714955.1. Classification (GTDB taxonomy): domain Bacteria; phylum Pseudomonadota; class Gammaproteobacteria; order Burkholderiales; family Sulfuricellaceae; genus Sulfurimicrobium. The sequence continues at coordinate 10,586 of JAQTLK010000065.1, read as the reverse complement.
CCGTTGTGCCGAGGCGGGCGCCGCCGTCCTGCTGCATGATGGCTTCGATGCGGCGCGCGCAAGGGCGGACATGGAACGCCACGGCGTGACCCATGTCTCGCTGGTGCCGGCGATGCTGGCGCGCCTGCTGGAGGACGGCCCGCCGCCGGCGCGCCTGAAATATGCCCTGGTCGGCGGCGGCCCCTTGTCGCAAGCGCTGGCGCGCCAGGCGCATGCGGCGGGCTGGCCGATTTGCCCCACTTACGGCATGAGCGAGGCCGCCTCGCAGGTGGCGACGCTGGCGGCGTTGCCCTCCGATTGGCGCGAGGGCATGGTCGGGCCGCCGCTGCCGGGCGTGAGCGTGGAAATCGTCGATGACGACAACCGGCCGGTGCAGGGCGAGGGGCGCATCCGCGTGCGCGGCCCCAATGTCATGGCGGGATATGCCAATGCGGCCCACGAGCCTGGCCATGGCCTGCATGACGGCTGGTTCGTCAGCGGCGACCGGGGATATTTCGACGCGCGCGGCAACCTGGTGGTGCTGGGCCGCCACGACGACATGCTGGTGAGCGGCGGCGTCAACGTCCATCCCGCGGAGGTGGAAGGCTTGCTGCTGGCCTGTCCGGGCGTGACCGACGTGGCGGTGACCGGCGTGCGCGACGCGGTGTGGGGCGACCGTATCGCGGCCCTGGTGGTGGGCGACGCGGCCGGGCTGCGCGACTGGTGCCGCGATCGTCTCCCCAGCCGCTTGCGTCCGCGCCTGTTCGTCGCCGTAGCCGCCCTGCCGCGCAATGCGATGGGCAAGCTGGAGCGCAAGCGTTTGCCAGAACTGGTGCCGGCCGCGGAGAATCCGCGCCCATGCTGAAAAGATTTTGCCCCGACGATCCGGTTTTTCTCGGCCAGTTGGAGGCCCGCCTCGCCGCCGCGCTGCGCCATGCCGGCAAAGCGGAGGAGGGGCTCCTGAGCGTCACGCTGACCGTGCCGGAAATCCCCCTGGAATTTTTGCCCGCCGCGCTGGACGACCTGTTTTACTGGTCGCGCCCGAGCGCCGGCCGGAGCCTGCTCGGCCTCGGCGCCGCGGCCGGGGCCCAGGCCGATGGCGCGGCGCGCTGGCGCCTGCTCAAGGACGCCTTCGCCGCGTGGCAGGCGCATTGGCGGCACGAGGACGTTGACGCCAGCGGTTTGCGGCCGCTGGCCCTGGGCGGTTTTGGCTTCTGGCCCGAGCGCGGCGACGCGGATTTCCCCGCCGCCCGGCTCGGCGTGCCGGCCTTGCTGCTGCGGCACGAAGGCGACATTTCCGCCCTGACTTTCACTTTTGCCCCCGGCGCCGTGGACCTCGCGCCGGCCATGCAGCGCATGCGCCTGCTGGCCGCCGCGCTGGCGCGGACTCCCGGCGCGGCGCCGGCGCAGGTTTTGCGGCGCGAAGGCGGCGACGAGGAAGCGGCGGCATGGCAGGGACGGGTCGCCGAGGCCGTGGCCGACATTCAGTCCGGCTGCCTGGACAAGGTGGTGCTGACGCGCCGCGTCAGGCTGAGCGCGGCGCGGCCCTTCGCTCACGCCCGCGTCATGGCGGGCCTGGCCCAGCGCTATCAGCGCTGCACGCTGTTCGGCGTGGCGACGCCGGCGGGCGGCATGTTCATGGGCGCCAGCCCGGAATTGCTGGCCGGGCTGAGACATGGCGAAGCCTATTGCGACGCCCTGGCGGGCACGGCGTGGAACAAGGGCGGGGCGAGCGCGCGCGCCTTGCTCGGCGACATGAAGAACGGCCGCGAGCACCGCCTGGTGGTGCAGTCCATCGCCGAGGCCCTGCGCCCCGTGTGCGCCCGGCTCGAAGTGCCCGCCGCGCCGGTGGCCTTGCACCTGGGCCATCTGCATCATCTCTGGAGCGGCTTGCGCGGCCGGGTGAAACCGGGCATCGGCTTGCTGGACCTGCTCGAACGCCTCCATCCCACCCCCGCAGTGGGCGGCTATCCGCGCCAGGCCGCGCTGGACTGGCTGGCGCGCCACCAGGAAAGCCGCGGCGGCTGGTATACCGGCGCCACCGGCTGGATGGATACGGCCGGGGAGGGCGAATTCGCGGTGGCGTTGCGTTGTGCCCACGTCCGCGGCACGCAAGCGGAACTGTATGCCGGCGCGGGCATCGTGGCAGGCTCGGAACCCCGCCAGGAACTGGCGGAGACCGAGGCCAAGCTCGCCCCCATGCTCGATGCGCTGGGCGGCGGGAGCGGCGATGAGTGACCCCGCGCGGGACAATCTGCCCTGGGCATGGACGCTCATCGACGCCCTGGCCGCAAGCGGCGTGGCCGCCGCGGTGATTTCCCCCGGCTCCCGCTCCACCCCCCTGGCGCTGGCCTGCCTGCGTCATCCGGGACTCGCGACCTGGGTCCAGGTGGACGAGCGCAGCGCCGCCTTTTTCGCTCTCGGGCTGGCCAAGGCGCGGCAGCAGCCGGTCGTGCTGGTGTGCACTTCGGGCTCGGCGCCGGCGCACTGGTTTCCGGCGGTGATCGAGGCGGACATGGGCGGCACGCCGCTCATCCTGCTCAGCGCCGACCGCCCGCCGGAATTGCGCGGCTGCGGCGCCAATCAGGCCACCGACCAGAACCGCCTGTTCGGCAGCCATGTGCGCGCTTTTCACGAACTGCCCTGTGCCGATGGCGCGGCGGACAGGCTGCGCTGGCTGCGCGCCCTGGCCGCGCAAGTGGCGGACCAGAGCCGCTGGCCGCTGGCGGGGCCGGTGCATGTCAACGTCCCGCTGCGCGAGCCCTTGTTGCCGGAGGGGCCGTGGCCGGTGCCGCCGGCCGCCCCGGTCGCCGCCGTTTCCTACCCGGTCATGGCTTTGCCGCCTGCCGCGGCGCAAGGCCTGGCGGACGAACTGGCCGGGGGGCGCGGGCTGATCGTGTGCGGCGCGGGCGTTTCCGACCCGGAATTCCCTGCCGCGCTGGCGGATCTGGCGGATAAGCTGGCTTGCCCGGTGCTGGCCGATCCGCTGGCCAATCTGCGCTTTGGCGCGCACTCGAATGATTCGCTGTTGTCGCGCTACGACGCCTTCCTGCGTCGCGCCGGGATTGCCGAAACATTGCATCCGGCGTGGGTGCTGCGCTTCGGCGCCATGCCGGTGTCGAAGACCCTGCAAGGCTTTCTCGACGGCCTGGCCGGCGTGCCGCAACTGCTCGTGGATTGCGGCGGGCGCTGGCCCGATCCGCTGCATCGCGCCAGCCGCCTGCTGCGCGCCGGTCCTGCCGCGCTGTGTCGGCAAATCGCCGCGCTGGCGCCACGCGCCGCGCCGCCGTCCTGGCTGGCGGCCTTCGCCGCCGAGGAGCGCCGGGCAGCGCAACTGGCCGCGCTCGATCCGCCGCCGGAAGCGGAGGTGGTGCGGGTGCTGACCGAACTGTTGCCCGCCGGCGCCACCCTGTTCTGCGGCAATTCCATGGCCATTCGCGACCTCGATGCCTATTCCGGTTGCGGCGTGAAGGCGCTGCGCATGGTCGCCAACCGCGGCGCCAGCGGCATCGACGGCAACGTGTCCACCGCCCTCGGCCTGGCCGCCGCCGGCGCCGCGCCGCTGGTGGCGCTGCTCGGCGACCTGGCGTTCTACCATGACATGAATGGCCTGGCGGCCGCGCGCGGGCTGGATGCGGTGTTCGTGGTGCTCAACAACGGCGGCGGCGGCATCTTCGAATATCTGTCCCAAACGGGGCTGGAGGAATTCGAGCGCGCCTGGCTGACGCCGCTGGAACTGGATTTTTCCCATGCGGCGGCGCTCCATGGCCTCGCCTATCAGCGGGTCTCGGGCGCGGCGGATTTTCTCCCGGCGCTGGACCATGCCCTCCAGGGCGGCGCGCACCTCATCGAGGTGAGAGTGGACCGGATGGCGAGCGTGGCCAAACACCGGGCTTACTGGTTGGCAGCGGCTTGCGCATGATTCGCGCCCCCTCTTGAAACAGGGGCGCTCCGCTCCCATCTAAGGTCCAGTTTTTACCCAACCTAGAGCGGAGAACGAGCACCATGACCGTAGAAGCACACAAGGAAACGCTGGGCTTTCAGGCCGAAGTCAAACAACTGCTGAAGCTGATGATCCACTCCTTGTACAGCAACAAGGAGATTTTCCTGCGCGAACTGATTTCCAATGCCTCGGATGCGGCGGACAAGCTGCGCTTCGAGGCGCTGTCCGACGACGCGCTGTGGGAGAGCGACCCCGAGCTGAAAATCCGCGTCGCCTACGACAAGGACGCGCGCACCGTCACCATCTCCGACAACGGCATCGGCATGAACCGCCAGGAAGTGATCGAGCACATCGGCACCATCGCCAAGTCCGGCACGCGCCAGTTCTTCGAGGCGCTCTCCGGCGACCAGGCAAAAGACGCGCACCTGATCGGCCAGTTCGGCGTGGGCTTTTACTCCGCCTTCATCGTCGCCGACAAGGTCACGCTGGTCACGCGCCGCGCCGGTCTGGGCGCCGAGCATGCAGTGAAATGGGAATCGGCGGGCGAGGGCGACTACACCCTGGAAACGGTGGAAAAGGCCGGGCGCGGCACCGACGTGATCCTGCACCTGCGCGAGGGCGAGGACGAACTGCTCTCCAGTTGGCGACTGAAATCCATCATCCGCAAATATTCCGACCACATCACCCTGCCGATCGTGATGAAGAAGGAAGAATGGGACGCCGAGAAGAAGGAAACCGTGGTCAGGGACGAGGACGAGGCCGTCAACCAGGCTTCCGCCCTGTGGGCGCGCCCCAAGAGCGAGATCACGCCGGAGCAGTACGAGGAGTTCTACAAGCACGTGGCGCACGACTTCGAGCCGCCGCTGGCCTATGTCCACGCCAGGGTGGAAGGCAAGCAGGAATACACCCAGCTGCTGTACGTGCCCGCCCACGCCCCGTTCGACCTGTGGGACCGCGAGCAGCGCCACGGCATCAAGCTCTACGTGCGCCGCGTGTTCATCATGGACGACGCCAAGCAGCTCATGCCCTACTACCTGCGCTTCATCCGCGGCGTGATCGACTCCAACGACCTGCCGCTCAACGTGTCGCGCGAAATCCTGCAGGAAAGCAAGGACATCGAAGCCATCCGCGGCGGCGCGGTGAAGAAGGTGCTGGGCATGCTGGAAGACCTGGCCGAGAACCAGCCGGAAAAATACGCCACCTTCTGGAAGGAATTCGGCCGCGCCTTCAAGGAAGGCGTGGGCGAGGACTTCGCCAACAAGGAGCGCATCGCCAGGCTGATCCGCTTTTCCAGCACCCACGACGACAGCGAGGAACAGCGCGTTTCCCTGGCCGACTACATCGGGCGCATGAAGGAAGGGCAGGACAAGATCTACTACGTCACGGCCGACACGTTCGCCGCCGCCAGGAACAGCCCGCACCTGGAAATCTTCCGCGCCAAGGGCGTGGAAGTGCTGCTGCTCGCCGACCGCGTGGACGAGTGGATGGTCTCCCACCTCACCGAGTTCGACGGCAGGAAGCTGCAGTCCGTGGCCAAGGGCGACCTCGACCTGGGCAAGCTGGCGGACGAGGAAGAGAAGAAGGAACAGGCGCAGGAAGCCGACGCCTTCAAGGACCTCACCGGCAAGATCAGGGAAGCCTTGGGCGAACAGGTCAGGGAAGTGCGCATTTCGCACCGCCTGACCTCGTCCCCGGCCTGCCTGGTGGCGGGCGAGCACGACATGAGCGGCAACCTGGAGCGCCTGCTGAAAGCTGCCGGCCAGAACGTGCCGACCAGCAAGCCGATCCTCGAAATCAACCCCAAGCACGCCCTGGTGCAGCGCTTGAAAGCGCAGACCGACAGCGACAAATTCAGCGACTGGAGCCACATCCTGTTCGACCAGGCGCTGCTGGCCGAGGGCGGTCAACTGGAAGACCCGGCAAGCTTCGTGCGGCGCCTGAACGAGTTGTGGCTGACGATGTAAGGGCTCGGAAATTTCCCTGCGGCTGCCTCAGCATCTTCTGAACCTGATTGCATCGTGCCATGAAAGGTCTATGTAAGGTGCAAGCTGTATTGTTCGATCCTGCAAACCTCGGTTGGGAGGGCTATCGGAACCGCTGCTCCCTCATCTCCGGCCCTTCTCCCGGGGGGAGCGGCGCTCAAGCAGTTCGCATCGAATGGGGAGAAGAACCCCTCTCCCCCCGGGAGAGGGGCAGGGGTGAGGGAATGGTGCATCGATATTGGCGTGACCTGGAGTCGGGCTATTCGAACTGAGAAATTCAGGTTGCTTCTTCATCACTTTCATTGTTTATCGACAGTATTCAGGGCGGCGTTGCCATGGAAAAATACTTTCTTATCCTGATCGGCACTGTGTTCGTCAACAACATTGCGCTGGCAAAGATTCTCGGCATGTGCCCTTTTTTTGGCGTGACCAAAAGGCTGGAAGTGGCGACCGGCATGGGCTTTGCGACAGCCTTCGTGCTCACGGTGGGTTCGGGCGCCAGTTACCTCATCGACACCTATCTGCTCGGGCCGGATCTGGCCTATCTGCGGACCTTTTCGTTTATCGTGGCCATTGCTTCGGTGGTGCAACTGACTGAAATGTACGTCAAGAAATCCAGTCCGTTGCTGTATCAGACATTGGGCATTTACCTGCCACTGATCACGACCAATTGCGCCGTGCTAGGCATTCCCTTGCTCAACGCCCAGGAAAATCACAATTTCATCGAGTCTTTGTTGTTCGGTTTCGGCGGCGCTACCGGTTTCAGCCTGGTACTGGTGTTGTTTGCTTCCATGCGCGAACGCCTGGAAGGCGCCTCGGTACCAGAAGTATTCAAAGGCGGCCCGATTGCCATGGCGACAGCCAGCCTGCTGAGCCTGTCTTTCATGGGGTTTGCCGGTCTGGTCAAAGTGTAGGAGTGCACATGAGTTACAAAGAAATCGCCTGGAACGGCTTATGGAAAAATAATGTCGGCCTCGTCCAGTTACTGGGTTTGTGTCCCTTGCTGGCCGTTACCACCTCGGTGGTTAATGGCGTTGGTCTCGGCCTGGCCACGACCTTCGTGATGACCATGAGTAACGGGATCGTCTCGCTGGCGCGCAATCACGTTCCCCACGAGATTCGCATCCCGGTGTTCATCCTCATTATTGCGGCACTGGTTACGCTGACCGATCTCGCCATGAACGCCTATGTTCATCACCTGTATCTTGTTCTGGGAATCTACATTCCCCTCATCGTCGCCAATTGCAGCGTGCTCGGGCGGACCGAAGTGTTCGCCGCCAAGAACCCCGTGCTGCCTTCACTCATGGACGGGCTGATGATGGGTGTCGGGGCAACGATCGTTCTTGGCATATTAGGAGGGGTTCGCGAGGCATTTGGTCTGGGCACGCTATTCTCGGGCATCAACATGGTGTTTGGCGAAGCGGCAAAAAGCTGGGTGATTACCGTGGTGCCGGATTACCACGGCATCCTTTATGCCATTCTTCCACCAGGGGCTTTTCTGGGGCTGGGCGCTTTGCTTGCGATAAAAAACTGGATTTCCCTGCACGGCAGCAGTAAGGCCTTGCAGGCCGAGAATCCAAGCGTCAGCGGCCTGGATTCCGCTGCCGCCTTCCACTGAAAAGTCGAACCTCACAATCGACGTGGCAGACGGGATTCCATTCCCAGGATCGTCCTGTTTCCATGGAAAAGGACGTTGTCAGTCTCTTGCTGGCGTGTTAAAGTTCGCCCGTCTTTTTTACGGAGTTTCATCTGTGGACAGTTCCAGTTGCCGATCTTGCATCGGTTGCAAACTGGCAAGGTAACAATAGGGTCATAATCCCCTGCTACCTTGCCGCAATGGCGGGTAGTGGCATGTAAGCGTCCGGTTCCCGGACGCCAATCTACTTCCCATTTGATTTGTTGTAGGCCGCCATGGCGGTTCGCTTGCAGTAGTCGTGCGCCCGTGGCACGAAGCCTGTGACCGGATGCCGGGTTTCGGGTGGCCTGCGTTTGTCTTGTCAAAGCAGGAAATCAACATGAATTTCACCATTCTGAAAGAATTTTTCGCGGGCTTCGTGCGCAACCGCGGCATCGGTCGCCACTTCCGTCGCCTGGCCCTTCTGGACAGCCTGGCGAGAACCAGCGTCAGCCGCGAGGTGCCGCCGACCTTGTCGCAGGTCCTGATCGTGGCCGCCCAGAGCGAACCCGATGCGCTGCTCAAGCAACTGGATTCCCACCCTCACGGCTTGAGTGAAGCCCAGGCCGCCGCTGCGCGAGAACGGTTTGGCCTCAACGAAATCGAGCACGAGAAACCCATGCCCTGGTGGCTGCACCTCTGGCATTGCTACAAAAACCCGTTCAACCTCCTGCTGACACTGCTGGCCGTCATTTCCTATATCACGGAGGACATGAAAGCCACCACCGTCATCGGCTCCATGGTGGCGCTCTCGACCATGATGCGCTTCTGGCAGGAAAGCAAGTCCAACCGGGCCGCCGACAAGCTGAAGGCGATGGTGAGCAATACCGCCACCGTCATCCGCCACGATCTGGCCGAAGACGCGCAGGAGGACGCCCGCCGCTATTTTGCCGTCAAGCTGAACCCGAAAGAGCCGTACAAGGTGGAGGTGCCGATCAAGCAACTCGTCCCTGGCGACCTGGTGGTGCTGAGCGCTGGCGACATGATTCCTGGCGACTGCCGGGTGCTCTCGGCCAAGGATTTGTTCGTCAGCCAGGCCGCGATGACCGGCGAGTCGCTGCCGGTGGAAAAGTTTGCCCGGCAGCGCGATGCCAGGGCCCTCAGCCCGTTCGAACTGGACAACATTGTGTTCATGGGCACCAACGTGGTATCCGGCACCGCCACTGCCGTCGTGGTCTCGACCGGCAACCGCACCTATTTTGGCGCGCTGGCCAGCCGTGTCACCTCTACCGATCGCGCTCCGACATCGTTCCAGTCCGGGGTGAACAAGGTGAGCTGGGTTCTCATCCGCTTCATGTTCGTGATGTCCCCGCTGGTGCTCTTCATCAACGGCTTCACCAAGGGCGACTGGACGGAGGCGTTCCTGTTCGCCATGTCCATCGCCGTCGGACTGACGCCGGAAATGCTGCCGATGATCGTCACCTCGACACTGGCCAAGGGCGCCGTGATCCTGTCGCGCCAGAAAGTGATCGTCAAGCATCTGGACGCGATCCAGAACTTCGGCGCCATGGACGTTTTATGCACCGACAAGACTGGCACGCTCACCCAGGACAAGATTTTTCTCGCCAACCATATCGATGTCTGGGGCGCGGAATCCGATGAGGTGCTGGAATCCGCCTACCTCAACAGCTACTACCAGACCGGCCTGAAGAATCTGCTGGATGTCGCCGTGCTGGAATATGCCGAGGTGCACAAGGAACTCAACCCGGCGGTCAACTTCCGCAAGGTGGACGAAATTCCCTTCGATTTCCAGCGCCGGCGCATGTCGGTGGTGGTGGCCGAACACGAGGCGCATCACCTGCTCATCTGCAAGGGCGCCGTCGAGGAAGTTCTCAGCGTTTGCAGCCGGGTGCGCCACGGCGAGGCCGACGAACCCCTGACGCCGGAATTGCTGGCGCGCATCCGCACCGTCACCGCCGACCTCAACGAAGATGGCCTGCGCGTCGTGGCGGTGGCCTCCAGGGGAATGCCGCCCGACAAAGAGACTTATGCGGTTGCAGACGAGACCGACCTGACCTTGATCGGCTACGTCGCGTTCCTCGACCCCCCAAAGGAATCCACGGCCCCGGCGCTCAAGGCTCTGGCCGCGCATGGCGTCGCCGTCAAGGTGCTGACCGGCGACAACGAACTGGTGACGGCGAAAATCTGCCGCGGGGTGGGGCTTGAGGCCGACACGGTATTGCTCGGCTCCGAGGTGGAGCGGATGAGCGACGCGGAACTGTCGCGGGAAGTGGAAACGCACAATATCTTCGCCAGGCTGACGCCATCCCACAAGGACCGCATCGTCCGGCTCCTCAAGGCCAATGGCCACGTGGTGGGCTTCATGGGTGACGGCATCAACGACGCGGCGGCGCTGCGCACCGCCGACATCGGCATCTCGGTGGACACGGCGGTGGATATCGCCAAGGAAGCAGCCGACATCATCCTGCTAGAAAAGAGCCTGATGGTGCTCGAAGAAGGCGTGATCGAAGGCCGCAAAACCTTCGCCAACATGCTCAAATACATCAAGATGACGGCCAGTTCGAACTTCGGCAACGTGTTCTCGGTGCTGGTGGCGAGCGCCTTCATCCCGTTCCTGCCGATGTTGCCGATGCACCTGCTCACCCAGAACCTGCTCTATGACATCTCGCAGATCGCGATTCCCTTCGACAACGTGGACGATGAACTCGTGAAAAAACCGCAGCGCTGGAATCCGGGAGATATCGGCCGGTTCATGGTGTTCTTCGGACCCGTCAGCTCGGTCTTCGACATCATCACCTATTGCATCATGTGGTTCGTGTTCGGCGCCAATTCGCCGGCGCACCAGACACTGTTCCAGTCGGGCTGGTTCATCGAGGGGCTGATGACCCAAACCCTGGTCGTGCACATGATTCGCACCCAGAAGATTCCTTTCATCCAGAGCCGCCCGGGCACGGCGCTGCTGGTGACGACCAGCCTGATCATGGCGATCGGCATCTTCATCCCGATGGGGCCATTTGCCTCCTATTTCAAACTGCAGGCGCTGCCG
>JAQTLK010000064.1 GCA_028714955.1 Sulfuricella sp. | reverse complement strand
CTAGGATTATCAGCCCGCAATGTGGGTGTGCCCGAACCAGAAGCTTGCGCTTCCAGTGGAGGATGCAAGTTATGCAATTCGCGCCGCAGTCTGGATATTTCATGCCGTTGCTTGAAAATGAAGCCCAGCGAGGCGGCGATCCCGGCGCCCGCGCCAGCGCAGAATGCGCCCAGTACGATCGCCACCAGGGGCGCCTGCCACTGATAGCCGAGGTAATAGTGAAGGGTCACGATCTCACTGTTCTTGATGGCGAAACCCAGCGCTAGCAGGAACAGCGCGATACCGAAAACCCAGGAAATATAGCGCATGTTTTTCAATCGGCAGGATTAGAAAGGCGCCGGAGGGAGCATGGAATCGTTTCTGTAAATTCCGAAAATCATGTTTGGTCCTGTCCGGTCCTCAAATAAAAAGCGGCACGATCTTTCGATGATGCCGCCGTGTCAACTTGCCGGCAAGCCGCGCCAGGTCAAATTTTATTCCGGATAATCCACGCGCTCACGCAATTCCTTGCCTGCCTTGAAGTGCGGGACGAATTTTTCCGGTACGCTGACTTTACCGCCGGTTTTGGGATTCCGGCCGATACGCGGCGGACGATGGTTCAGGCTGAAGCTGCCGAAACCGCGTATCTCGATGCGTTCGCCGTGCGCCAGGCTTTCCGCCATGGCTTCCAGAACAGTTTTGACCGCGAGCTCCGCATCCTTCGCTACCAGCTGGGGATAGCGAGCCGCCAACTTGTTGATCAGTTCTGACTTGGTCATGAATATTCCCTGCTTGAGTCGGCCAGCCGGGTTGAACTCCGGCTGGCCTCCGCTCGAACCTTACTGGCCGCTGTTCTTGTTGTCCAGCTTGGCTTTCAGCAGGGCGCCCAGGTTGGTCGTGCCGGCACTGGCAGCGCTTTGCTCGCTGGCCATCTTGTGCATCGCGTCGCTCTCGTCAGCCATGTCCTTCGCCTTGATGGACAGGCTGATGTTGCGGTTCTTGCGGTCCACGCTGATGATCTTGGCCTCGACCTCGTCGCCTTCCTTGAGGTGGCTGCGTATGTCTTCGACGCGATCGCGGGAAACTTCGGAAGCGCGCAGGTAGCCTTCCACTTCGCCGTCCAGGGAGATGGTGGCGCCCTTGGCGTCAATTGCCTTGACCGTGCCCTTGACGATGTCGTTCTTGTCGTGGGTGGAGATGAAATTGGAGAAGGGGTCGCCATCCATCTGCTTGATGCCCAGGGAGATGCGTTCTTTCTCGGCGTCGATGGCCAATACCACGGCTTCTACTTCGTCGCCCTTCTTGTAGTTGCGCACGGCTTCCTCGCCTGGCATGTTCCAGGACAGGTCGGAGAGGTGCACCAGGCCGTCGATGCCGCCCGGCAGACCGATGAAGATGCCGAAGTCGGTGATCGACTTGATCTGGCCGTGCACTTTGTCGCCTTTCTTGTGGCCGGCGGCAAATTCATCCCATGGGTTGGGCTTGCACTGCTTCATGCCTAGGGAGATGCGGCGGCGCTCTTCGTCGATTTCCAGAATCATGACTTCGACTTCGTCGCCCAGGCTGACAACCTTGGCGGGATGGACGTTCTTGTTGGTCCAGTCCATTTCGGACACGTGCACCAGACCTTCGATGCCCTGCTCGATTTCCACGAAGGCGCCGTAGTCGGTCAGGTTGGTGACTTTGCCGAACATGCGGGTGCCTTGCGGGTAGCGGCGGGACAGGTTGACCCAGGGATCGTCGCCCAGTTGCTTGATGCCGAGGGAGACGCGGTTCTTTTCCTGGTCGAACTTGAGGATCTTGGCTTCCACCTCGTCGCCCACGGTCAGCACTTCAGACGGGTGCTTGACGCGGCGCCAGGCCAGGTCGGTGATGTGCAGCAGTCCGTCGATGCCGCCCAGATCCACGAACGCGCCATAGTCGGTAATGTTCTTGACGATGCCCTTGACCACTGCGCCTTCTTTCAGGCTTTCCATCAATGCCTGGCGCTCGGCGCCCTGGCTCTGTTCCAGCACGGCGCGGCGCGAAACCACCACGTTGTTGCGCTTGCGGTCGAGCTTGATGACCTTGAATTCCATCTGCTTGCCCTGGTAAGGGGTGGTGTCCTTGACCGGGCGGATGTCCACGAGGGAGCCGGGCAGGAAGGCGCGAATACCATTCACCATGACAGTGAGGCCGCCCTTGACCGAGCCGCTGATCACGCCTGAAACCAGCGTGCCTTCTTCCATGGCCTTGTCCAGATCGTTCCAGGCCGCCATGCGCTTGGCTTTTTCGCGCGACAGTTTGGTCGAGCCGTAGCCATCTTCCATGGCTTCGATGCAAACGCTGACGAAGTCGCCGGGTTTGACTTCGATTTCGCCCATGTCATTCTTGAATTCGTTGGCGTCGATCACGCTTTCGGACTTGAGTCCGGCGTTGACGATCACCACGTCGTTGTCCACAGACACGACTTCGGCGGTGATCAGTTCGCCTGAGCGCATTTCCTGGCGTTGCAGGCTTTCTTCAAACAGGGCGGCAAAACTTTCGGAGGGGGCGGTAGCAGCAGTAGTCATAAAAAAATAAAATCCACAAACCCGTAATGAGCCACGGGGCAATTTGTTAAATGTCGGAACCTTCGATGTTGCGGAAAAAGTTAAACGGCGCATTTGTGCCGGCCGGTTTGCCGGTAAACGCGCCGCTTCAGGGTTCCGCAAAACCTTAATTCCAGACGCCTGGCGGACGGTTTGCCTGATAACGCCTCAGCACCTCGTTGACCGCTGCGGCGATGGTGAGGGCGTCGGTGTCGAGCAGGCTTGCGTCCGCGCATTTCTGCAAGGGGGCGACGCTGCGCGCGCTGTCGCGCGCATCGCGTTGCTGGATATCCTGCAAAATCCGCGCAAGATTAGCACGCATTCCTTTTTCCATCAACTGTTTATAGCGTCGCTCGGCGCGTACCCCGGCGCTGGCGGTGAGGAAAATCTTGAGCGTGGCATCGGGAAATACCACCGAGCCCATGTCCCGGCCATCGGCGACCAGGCCGGGAGCCTTGCGGAAGCTGCGCTGGAACGCCAGCAGCGCTTCGCGCAAGCGCGGCAGAGAGGCGATTTTGGAGGCGGCGTTGCCTGATTCCTCGGTGCGCACCGCTTCCCCGACTTTTTCACCGTTCAGCCAGATTTCGCCGTTGTCGAAACGAACATTCAGTTTGCCAGCCAGTTCGGCCAAGGCTGTCTCGTCGTCCAGGGCGATGCCGGCGTGTTGGGCAGCGAGGGCGGTGACGCGGTAGATCGCGCCGCTGTCGAGGTAATGGAAACCGAGTTCCCTGGCCACCAGTGCGGCAACCGTGCCTTTGCCGGAAGCGGAGGGGCCGTCGATGGCGATTACCGGGATTGGTGAGGAGTGAGGGGTGAGGAGTGAGGAGTGGTTCATTTGTGGCTTAGAAATTATGGGCAATGGACTGCAATTTTTCGAAGTAATCCGGGAAAGTCTTGGCTACGCACCTGGGGTCGTTGATGCGTACCGGCACGCCGCCCAAAGCTACCAGGCCAAAACACATCGCCATGCGGTGGTCGTCATAAGTGTCTATAACTGCGTGAGGCGTGAGGAGTGAAGAGCGAGGAGGTGTTACGCGGATGTAATCCGGGCCTTCCTCCACGGTCGCGCCCACTTTGCGCAGTTCGGTGGCCATGGCCGCGATGCGGTCGGTTTCCTTGACGCGCCAGCTGGCGATGTTGCGCAGGGTGGTGGTGCCGTCGGCGAACAGGGCTGCCACGGCGAGGGTCATGGCGGCATCGGGGATGTGGTTGCAGTCGAGGTCGATGGCCTTGAGTTTGCCGCTGCCGCTGGATTCGATCCAGTTGTCGCCCATGGTGATGTTCGCGCCCATGCTGGCCAGCGCTTCGGCGAAGCGCACGTCGCCCTGGATGCTGGATTTCCCCACCCCCTCCACGCGCACCGGGCCCTTGCCGATGGCACCCGCGGCGAGGAAATACGAAGCGCTGGAAGCGTCGCCCTCGACATGGATTTCGCCGGGGCTGCGGTATTTCTGCCCGGCACGGATGGTGAAAACCTGCCACTCCTGGCGTTCCACTTCGACGCCGAAGCGGCGCATGAGGTTGAGGGTGATCTCGATGTAGGGCTTGGAAATCAGTTCGCCCACCACTTCGATGTTCACGTCCTCCCCGGCCAGGGGCGCGGCCATCAGCAGTGCCGTGAGGAACTGGCTGGAAACGTTGCCGCGCACTCTTACCGATCCGCGAAGCGGCACTCCGTCCCCCTCTCCCCTTGGGAGAGGGCAGGGGTGAGGGTTAGCCGGCCTGATCGCCAGCGGCGGGAAGCCTTCGTTGCCGAGATAGGTGATGTCGGCGCCGAGCTGGCGCAGGGCATCCACCAGGTCGCCGATGGGGCGCTCATGCATGCGCGCCACGCCGCTCAACTGGTATGTTCCCTGCGATAGCGCCAGCGCGGCGGTCAACGGGCGGAAAGCGGTGCCCGCGTTGCCCAGGAACAGGTCGGCCTGCTTCACAGGAAACGCGCCGCCCACGCCTTGCACGCGATAGTCGCGGCTGGCGCCATGCTGTTCCCATTTCACGCCAAGTTTTTTCAGTGCTTCCAGCATGTGGCCGGTGTCGTCGGAAGCGAGCAGGGACTTGACCTCGGTGACACCTTCGGCCAGCGCCGCGAGCAGCAGGGTGCGGTTGGAAATGCTTTTCGATCCGGGCAGGACGACTGTGCCGCTGACCCGGGAAATGGGCGAAAGATCAAGAAATTCCATCGAATATGAGCCTATTGTGAATCCGGTTTGCCGGTGAGCCATTCGGCGCGGGCGGTGCGGGCATGGCCAAACACTTCTTCCAGGGATTTGCCGTCGTTCTGTTCAAGCATGCCGCGCAGGCGGTTGAGCTGGGACTGATAAGTGTCGATTTCACGGATCAGCACGTCACGGTTGGCCAAGCAGATGTCGCGCCACATTTCCGGGTGGCTGCCGGCAATGCGGGTGAAGTCGCGGAAACCGCCGGCGGCGTAGCTGAACAGTTCGCTGGCGTTGGCGCGAAAGGCGATGTCTTCCACCAGCGCGAAGGAAAGCAGGTGGGGCAGGTGCGAAACCGCGGCGAAAATCTCGTCGTGCTGCTGCGCGGACATGGTATTGACGATAGCGCCGCAGGTTTGCCACATGGCAGTAATGCGTGACACGGCTTGTGCCTCGTTTTCGGGCAGCGGCGTCACGATGACATTGCGGCCCTGGAATAGATCGGCAAAAGCCGCAGCGGCGCCGCTCTTTTCCGCGCCGGCGATGGGGTGGCCAGGAATGAAACGGGCCAGATGGTTCGGCAGATGCTGCCGGGCGTAGGAAATGACATCACGCTTGGTGCTGCCGACATCGGTGACGATGGTGTGCGGCGACAGGCAAGCCGAAAGTTGCGCCAGGGTCGGCTGCATGGCGGCCACGGGCACGGCCAGCACCACCACGTCGGCACCTTTCACTGCTGTTGCCAGATCGGTTTCGCTGCGGTCGATGATGCCCAGTGTTCTGGCCGCGTCCAGATTCTCACGGCTGCGGCCGAGGCCGATGATTTCCTTTACTGCACCCGCTTGGCGCAGCGCCAGCGCGAGCGAACCGCCGATCAGGCCGACGCCGATGATGACGAGTTTGTTAATCATGAAGGGCGATTAACCACGGGGCACACGGGGAGCACGGGGAAAGAGATTGCTTCGCTTCGCTCGCAATGACGGTTTTCCCCGTGTGCCCCGTGGTTAAACAAGACTTAAATACTCCGGCCGATCGCCCCGGCAATCGCACCCAGCGAGCCCATCAGGGTCTTTAGCTCATCCGGCGTCAGCGCCTGGTCTGCATCGCACCAGGCTTCGCACGGGGTCGGGTGCATTTCCACCAGCAGGCCATCGGCGCCCGCGGCGATGGCGGCGCGGGAGAGCGCCGGCACCATCCATGCCTTGCCGCCCGCGTGGGAGGGGTCGACGATGACCGGCAGGTGGGTTTCCTTCTTCAGCACCGGGATGGCGGTGACGTCGAGGACGTTGCGGTAGTAGGTCTCGAAGGTGCGGATGCCGCGCTCGCAGAAAATGATATTGTGGTTGCCGCCGGCAGCGATGTATTCGGCCGCCATGAGCCATTCCGAAATGGTGGCAGACATGCCGCGCTTGAGAATCACCGGCTTGTTGATGGTGCCCACTTCCTTCAGCAGGTCGAAGTTCTGCATGCTGCGCGTGCCGATCTGGATCACGTCCACGTCGTGCTTCATGAAAGTATCCAGCTGGCGCGCATCCATCAGCTCGGTGACCATGGGCAGGTTGTAGCGCTCGGCCGCCTTGCGGAACATGACCAGACCTTCCTCGCCGTGGCCCTGGAAAGCGTAGGGGCTGGTGCGGGGCTTGAAGGCGCCGCCGCGCATCAGGCGGCAACCGGCTTCATGGACGTATCGGGCTGCGGCGTCCATCTGCGGCTGGGTTTCCACCGAGCACGGGCCGGCGATGATCTGGATCTGGTTGCCACCCAGCTTGATGCCCTTGATGTCGATGATGGAATCCTGCTTGTGCCATTCGCGCCCCACGATCTTGTAGGGCTTGACGATATGCATGGATTGCTCCACGCCGGGCAGCGCGGCGAACAGTTCCTGGTCCAGTTTGCGCTCGTCGCCGATGGCGCCGATGACGGTACGCTCGGTACCGCGCGAGATGTTGGCATCGAGGCCGTATTCGCGGATTCTCCTGGCTACGCCCTCGATTTGTTCTTCCGTGGCGCCATTGTTCATTACGATGATCATTTGGACTCTCCGAGCGCAATTTCCAGCGCCTGTAAAAATTTGGTGTTTTCCGCTTTCAGCCCGATGCTGATGCGGAGGTGTTCGGGCATGCCGTAGTTGGCGACCGGGCGCACGATGACGCCCTGTTTCAGCAGGCTATGGTTGATGGCGGCGGCGTTGCCTACTTTCACGGCAACAAAGTTGGCGCAGGAAGGGATGTATTCAAGCCCCAGCCGCTTGAAGCCAGCCGTGATCTGTTCCATGCCCGCCTCGTTGATATCGATGCACTCGTCGAGAAACGCGTCGTCCTGCATGGCGGCCACGGCTGCGGCCTGTGCCATGCTGTTGACGTTGAATGGCTGGCGTACCCGGTTAAGCAGGTCCGCCACTTGCGGATGCGCCAGGGCAAAGCCGAGGCGCAGGCCCGCCAGACCGTAGGCTTTGGAGAAGGTGCGCGTGACCACCAGGTTGGGGAACTTCTTCAGCCAGGCGATGGAATCGCTGCGGTGCTCCTTGGGCAGGTATTCGGTGTAAGCCTCGTCCAGCACCACCAGTACCGTATGCGGTACCTGTTCGAGAAAACAATCCAGTTCTTTCCTGTCCAGCAGCGTGCCAGTGGGATTGTTGGGATTGGCGATGAAAATTACCCGCGTATCGTCGGTTAGGGCTTCCAGCATGGCGGTGAGGTCGTGGCCGTAATCGCGCGCCGGCGTTTCTATGCCGCGTGCGCCGACCGCCTGGGTTGCCAGGGGATAAACGGCGAAAGCGTACTGGGAATAAATGGCCGACGTGCCGGGCGCGAGGAAGGCGCGCGCCGCCATTTCCAGCACATCGTTGGAACCGTTGCCGAGCACGATCTGGTTCAGTTCCACGCCATATTTTTCGGCCAATGCGGTCTTGAGCAGGAAGCCGTTGCCATCGGGGTAGCGCGCGATTTCCATCAGCACGTTTTCCATCGCCGCCAGCGCGCGCGGGCTGGCGCCGAGCGGATTCTCGTTGGACGCAAGCTTGACAATGTCTTCCTCGGCCAGGCCCATTTCCCGCGCCAGTTCGGCGATCGGTTTGCCCGGCGGGTAGGGCGCGATGGCGCGCACGTAGGAAGGTGAAAAATTACATAGGTCCATGGTTCAATATTTGTAATGGGTAATGGGTAATGGGTAATGGGTAATGGGTAATGGGTAATGGGTAATGGGTAATGGGTAATGGGTAATGGGTAATGGGTTGCGTGCTTAATCACCCATCCCTCATTACTCATTGCCGCTCTTTTTATAACACCGCTGCCGGATACGATCCCAGCACTTTCAGGAAAGCCGCCCTGTCGCGCAGTTCAGCCAGAGCTTGCGCCACTTTTTCGTCTTGTTGGTGGCCTTCCACATCGACAAAAAACATGTATTCCCACAGGCCGGTGCGGGAGGGGCGGGATTCCAGCTTGCTCATGCTGACCCCGAAACGGGCAAACGGCGCCAGCAGTTCATAGACAGCGCCGGGCTGGTTTTTGGACGATAGCACCAGCGAGGTCTTGTCCCTGCCAGAGGGAGCTGCATCGTGCTGGGCGATTACCAGGAAACGGGTGGTGTTGTTGGGTTTGTCCTCGATGTTCCGGGCTACCTTCTCCAGACCGTAAACTTCTGCCGCCGCTTCGCCGGCGATGGCGGCAGCATTCTCGTCCTCGCTCGCCAGTTTCGCCGCCTTGGTGTTGCTCACCACCGGAATGCGCTCCGCATCCGGCAAATGCTGATTGAGCCATTCATGGCACTGAGTCAGGGACTGGGCATGGGAGTATACCTTCACGGCCCGTGCTTTGGCGCCGGGTTTGCGCAGCAGAAACTGGTGGATACGCAGGTCCACTTCCCCGCATACCTTGAGCGGCGCTTCCAGCAGCAGGTCAAGCGTGGTGCCCACCGCGCCGCCGGTGGAGTTTTCCACTGGCACCACGCCGTAGTCGGCGGTGCCAGCTTCGACATTGCGGAACACCTCGTCGATCGAGGCGCAGGGCTCAGTGTTCGCGGCATGGCCGAAATGCTTGATGGCGGCGGCTTGGCTGAAGGTTCCCTCAGGGCCGAGATAGGCCACTTTCAACGGTTTTTCCAGCGCCAGGCAGGCGGACATGATTTCGCGGAACAGGCGTGTCACGGATTCGCCGGACAGCGGACCGGGATTGTTCTCCCTGATCCGGCGCAGCACCTGAGCCTCGCGTTCGGGGCGGTAGACCAGTCCGCCGCCCTTGAGCGCGCCGATGGCCTGGGCGTGTTGGGCGCGGGCATTGACGAGCTTGAGCAGTTCGTCGTCGATCGCGTCGATGGCCGCGCGATGTTGCTGCAAGGCCTTATCCATGCCGGCGCTCAAAATCCTGCATGAAATCGGCCAGCGCCTGTACCCCTTCGAGCGGCATGGCGTTGTAGATCGAGGCGCGCATGCCGCCCACCATCTTGTGGCCCTTGATGGAGACGATGTTCTGTTTTTTTGCCTCGGCGACGAAAATGTCGTCCAGTTCCGGATTGTTCAGGGTGAATGGTACGTTCATGCGCGAGCGGCAGGCGGGGTCGACCGGGTTGTGGTACAAGCCGCTGGCGTCGATGGCCTGGTAGAGCAGTTTCGCCTTGGCGATATTGATGCGTTCCATGGCCGCGAGGCCGCCCCGCCCTTTCAACCACTGGAATACCAGGCCGGCGATGTAAATCGAATAAGTGGGCGGCGTGTTGAGCATGGAGCCGTGCTCGGCCTGCACGGCATAGTCGAGCATGGTGGGCAAGTTCGCCGGCGCGCGGCCGAGCAGGTCTTCGCGCACGATTACCAGCGTCAGGCCGGCCTGGCCAACGTTTTTCTGCGCGCCGCCGTAGATCAGTCCGTATTGGCCGACGTCAACCGGGCGCGACAGGATGTGCGAGCTCATGTCGGCGACAAGGGGAACCGAAGCGCCTAGCGTGGTGACATCGTGCATTTCCACGCCATGCACGGTTTCGTTGGTGCAGACATGCAGATAGGCGGCATCAGGGTCGAGGCTGATTTCCGTTTTGTCGGGCAGGCGGGTGAAATTGCTGGCCTCGGTAGTGGCGACGAGGCGCGCGCTGCCGACTTTCCGGGCTTCTTTGAAGGCTTTTTTCGACCACGCGCCGGTCACCAGGTAGTCGGCGGAGCGGCCAGCGAGCAGGTTGAGCGGTACCTGGGCGAACTGCATGGTTGCGCCACCCTGCAGGAACAGCACCTTGTAGTTGGCCGGTATGTTCAGGAGTTCGCGCAGGTCGGCCTCTGCCTGGGCGATGATGGCGGAGAAATCCTTGCCGCGATGGGTCATTTCCATTACCGACATGCCGCAGCCATGCCAATCGAGAAGCTCGTCGCGCGCCTGCTCCAGGACCTCCTGGGGCAGCATGGCGGGGCCGGCACTGAAATTGTAGATTCGTTCCATGATGGATTTTAAAATCAAAAATCAATTAAACCACGGGGAGCACGGGGAACACGGGGAAAGCAAAAAAAATCGGGTTTGCCCCCGTGCTCCCCGTGTGCCCCGTGGTTAATAAATCATTCTGCCTCTGATTCGCCGAGCTCGTCAGAATCTTCCGACTCGACCACTTTTTGCAAACCAGTCAGCTTCTCGCCCTTGTCCAGGTTGATCAGCGTTACGCCCTGGGTGGCGCGGCCCATTTCGCGGATTTCGCTGATGCGCGTGCGGATCAGCACGCCGCCGGTGGTGATGAGCATGATTTCGTCCTTTTCTTCCACCAGCGTGGCGGCGACCACCTTGCCGTTGCGATCGCTGGTCTGGATCGCCATCATCCCCTGGGTGCCTCGTCCGTGGCGGGTGTACTCGGTGATCGGGGTGCGTTTGCCATAGCCGTTTTCAGTCGCGGTCAGGACGGACTGGTTTTCGTTTTCCGCCACCAGCAGGGAAATGACTTTCTGCCCCTTTTGCAGGCGCATGCCGATCACGCCGCGCGAATTGCGGCCGGTTTCGCGCACGTCGCTTTCCTCGAAGCGCACCGCCTTGCCGCCGTCTGAAAACAGCATGATGTCGTGCTGGCCGTCGGTAATGGCGACGCCGATGAGGAAGTCATCCTCGTCGAGGTTGATGGCGATGATGCCGCGCTTCATGGGGCGCGAGAAGTCGGTGAGCGGGGTTTTCTTGACGATGCCTTTGGAGGTGGCCATGAAGATAAAATGATTTTCGTCAAATTCCTTGACCGGCAGGACGGCATTGATTTTCTCGCCCTCCTCCAGTTGCAGCAGGTTGACGATCGGCTTGCCGCGCGAGTTGCGGCTGCCCTGTGGGACTTCGTAGACCTTGATCCAGTAAACCCGGCCGCGGTTGGAGAAACACAGGATATAGTCGTGGGTGTTGGCGATGAACAGATTGTCGATGAAATCTTCCTCCTTCATCGCCGTCGCCTGCTTGCCCCGTCCGCCACGCTTTTGCGCCTTGTATTCGTCCAGCGGCTGGGACTTGACGTAGCCGGTATGCGAAAGGGTGACCACCACGTCCACCGGTGCGATCAGGTCTTCCATGCTTAAATCCTGGGCGTGGGCGATAATCTCGCTGCGGCGCTTGTCGCCAAACTGGGTCTTGATCGCGCCCAGCTCGTTGGTGATGATTTCCGTCACGCGTTCCGGGCGCGCCAGGATATCCAGCAAGTCGGCGATGCGCAGCATCACATCCTTGTATTCGTTGACGATCTTGTCCTGCTCCAGCCCGGTGAGGCGCTGCAGGCGCAGTTCCAGGATGGCCTGGGCCTGGACCTCGGAAAGGCGGTAGCCTTGTGCCGAAAGGCCGAATTCGGGTGCCAGGTCTTGCGGGCGCGAGGTATCGGCGGCGGCGCGCTGCAGCATTTCCTCCACCACGGGAGAGCGCCAGGCGCGCTCCATCAGGCTGATTTTGGCGGCAGCCGGCGTAGGTGCCGCCTTGATCAGGGCGATGATTTCGTCCACGTTGGACAGCGCCACGGCCAGTCCTTCCAGGATGTGGCCGCGTTCCCGCGCCTTGCGCAGCTCGAACACGGTGCGGCGCGTGACCACTTCGCGCCGGTGGCGCAGGAAGGCGTCGAGCATCTGCTTCAGGTTGAGCAGGCGCGGCTGCCCGTCCACCAGGGCTACCATGTTCATGCCGAAGGTGTCCTGCATCTGCGTGTCTTTGTACAGCTGATTGAGGATCACCTCCGGCACTTCGCCGCGTTTGAGTTCGATCACCACGCGCATGCCGGACTTGTCCGACTCGTCGCGCAGGTCGGAAATGCCCTCGATTTTCTTCTCGCGCACCAGTTCGCCGATCTTGATGCACAGGTTGGCCTTGTTCACCTGGTAGGGCAGCTCGTCGATGATGATGGCCTGGCGTTCGCCTTTGCCGATATTCTCGAAATGGCAGCGCGCGCGCATCACCACGCGGCCGCGCCCGGTGCGGTAGCCTTCCTTGACGCCCATGGTGCCGTAAATGATTCCGGCGGTGGGGAAGTCGGGCGCCGGCACGATGTCGATGAGTTCCTCGATGCCAGTGTCGGGGTCTTCCAGTAACCTGAGGCAGGCGTCCAGCACCTCGTTCATGTTGTGCGGCGGGATGTTGGTCGCCATGCCGACCGCGATGCCGGACGAGCCGTTGATCAGCAGGTTGGGAATCTTGGCTGGCAGCACCAGCGGCTCGAATTCCGAACCATCGTAGTTGGGGCCGAAATCCACCGTCTCCTTGTCGAGATCCGCCAGCAGTTCATGGGCGATCCTGGCCATGCGGATTTCGGTGTAGCGCATCGCGGCGGCGTTGTCGCCGTCCACCGAGCCGAAGTTGCCCTGGCCGTCCACCAGCGGATAGCGCAGCGAAAAATCCTGCGCCATGCGCACGATGGTGTCATATACCGCGGTGTCGCCGTGGGGGTGGTATTTACCGATCACGTCGCCGACGATGCGCGCCGACTTCTTGTACGCCTTGTTCCAGTCGTTGGACAATTCGTGCATGGCGAACAGCACGCGGCGATGCACCGGCTTCAGGCCATCGCGCACATCCGGCAGCGCGCGCCCCACGATTACGCTCATGGCGTAATCGAGGTAGGAGTGGCGCATTTCATCTTCCAGGCTGACCGGGATTGTTTCTTTGGCGAATTGATCCATAAATTTTATGTGGCTGCTTTATTTTGGCGACAGAATTTTGAACCTGCAATATTAGCACGCGAGGATAGTTCGGGCCATATTCAGGAAGTGCCGCTGATTTGTGCGCGGGTTTCCAAAAATCCGGATACGAGATGTCTAGGAGCCTGTCGGACTTATGATGAATCGGCTGCGAATCCGCCTGGGCGGTCCATATTTCACCGCTTTTTTGGTCAATAGAATGACTATTGACCTGCAAAACCGGCAAAATCTGTCCTCGCCCAGCCGAATTCTCGCTTCGATCCCCATAAGTCCGACAGGCTCCTAGGCGCGGCTGAGTGCACCCGAATGATTCGTGAGTGTTGTTCGCGTGCAACACAGTGATTGAAATTGGCCTGAACGCGCTTGCTGGCGATAGGTTTTTGTGTATCATTGCAGCAACAAAAAGATTCATGTGTATTTATGAATGAAACATGAAGAAGCATCACGTCGCATCAATCAAGCATCAATAACAAACTTTACAAAGAAGAGGGGATA
This sequence comes from Sulfuricella sp., assembly GCA_028714955.1. Classification (GTDB taxonomy): domain Bacteria; phylum Pseudomonadota; class Gammaproteobacteria; order Burkholderiales; family Sulfuricellaceae; genus Sulfurimicrobium. The sequence goes on along the minus strand of JAQTLK010000064.1, from coordinate 1,367 downwards.
TGAGCATGAAATTGAAAAAAATCGCGGGTGTTCTGGCGGCGATTGGCATTGTGGCACCGGGTGCGGCAATGGCTACCAATGGCTATTTTTCTGATGGCTACGGCATGACGAGCAAAGGTATGGCTGGCGCGTCCACCGCGATGGCCAAGGACACCTTCGGTGGCGCGAACAATCCGGCCAGCATGGCGTTTGTCGGCGACCGGCTGGATGTCGGCATCGACTGGTTCCGCCCCATCCGCAGCGTTGAGCGCACGGGTGCCATGGATCCAACCATGAATGGCTCTGTGCAAAGCGACAGCAATGACTTCGCCATACCGGAATTTGGCTACAACAAGATGCTTAATGCCAGCACGTCCCTAGGCGTTACGGTTTATGGCAATGGCGGCATGAATACCGATTATCAAGGCGGTCAACTTCCTGTTGGTGGAACCTGTACAGGATTCAACCCGGCTGGTCCGGCGGGCGCCCCCTATAACATGCTTTGCGGTAGCGGCAAACTGGGTATCGACCTGACACAGCTCATCATCGCACCGACGGTTGCCTATAAAGTGAACGCAAATAATTCCATTGGCGTTTCTCCCCTCATCGGCTATCAACGCTTCAAGGCAGACGGTCTGCAGGCTTTCCAGGGGTTCTCCAGCGACCCCAGCCATGTGACCAACAATGGCTATGACAGCGCGACAGGCTTTGGCGTGCGCGTCGGCTACATGGGAAAAATTAACGACATGGTGACGGTGGGCGCGGCTTATGCCTCCAAAATTTCCATGGGCAGTTTTGATAAGTACAAAGGCCTGTTTGCCGAGCAGGGCGGTTTTGACATGCCGGAAAACTGGAACGTCGGCATCGCGGTCAAGGCCAATCCGCAAGTTACGGTGGCGCTCGACTATCAGCGCATCAACTACAGCGGTGTGGCTTCTGTCGGCACGCCGAGCACGACAGCCTGTGACGGCGTAATGACGCCGGAATGTATGGGGGGTGTTTTTAACACCATGGGTGGCTCAAATGGTCGTGGCTTCGGCTATGGTGACGTCGATGTTGTCAAGCTGGGCGTGGAATACGCCTATAACGACAGGCTGACGCTACGCGCGGGCTATAGCCATGCCAATAATCCGATCACGACGCGCGACGTGACAATCAACATCATTGCGCCGGCCGTCATTGAGGATCACTATACCTTGGGCTTCACTTACGGGCTGGACAAGAGCTCAGAAATCACCATGGCCTACATGCATGCCCAGGAAAACAGCGTGACTGCCCCCAGCTTTTTCAATACTTTTACTGGCGGAATGTCCGGAACGGAAAAAATCAAGATGTATCAGGATTCCCTCGGCATCGCTTATGGCAAAAAGTTTTAATACGGTCCTAGG
>JAQTLK010000063.1 GCA_028714955.1 Sulfuricella sp. | reverse complement strand
TTTGCCGGTTTTGCAGGTCAATAGTCATTCTATTGACCAAAAAAGCGGTGAAATATGGACCGCCCAGGCGGATTTGCAGCCGATTTCCTTCAAGTCCGACAGGCTCCTAGCAACGCAAAACTGGAACTGGCTGGTCTATCACGGCGGAACAAATGCACCACTATACGTGGATACTGGCGTTGCAGCAGATTCAGCCGACCCGGCTGCTTTTTACAGGTTAAACCCCGTATGCTTGGTGCAGGCGCTGTTTCTGGCGATTGCTTTGCAGGAGATTCTGCAGCTCGGTCATCCACGTCTGGGTGTGATGGCGTATCTCGGCTTCGTCAGCCAGGATCTTGTGGATCAACTGATTTTTGGCCTGGCGCGTCGCCTCATCAAGCTGGACTTGGGCGTCAAGCGGCTTGATGGCGGCGACCAGCTCACCGCGTCGCTGTTCGATGCCGATCAGCGCGTCCCAATCCCCCTGCACGGCCGCTTCGCGCATCTGCCTTGTCAGCGTGAGCAGCGACTCATAATTCGCGATGACTTGAGACGCGCTCATGCCTTGGCGTAGGCGCGTGGCGCGTTGGTCGCGGCATTGGAATGGAGGGCCTGGGGACGGATGCTGTCCCAGGCGCCTTTCAATTCTGTCAGCAGGCGCGCCACCTCGTCGAGTGCCGCGACATCGTTTTTCAGGTTGGCGGCGACCAGGCGAGCGACCATGTAGTCGTACAACGCCGATAAATTCTGTGCCAGCTCGCCCCCGACCTGCTTGTCCAGGCTGGCATGCAGTCCCTCGCCAATGATGGCAATGGCTCTGGAAATGGATTTCCCCTTGGCGGCGGTCTGCTTGCGCAGCATCTCGTTCCTGGCGCTGGCAATTGCCAGCAGCGCGCCCTGAAACAGCATGGAAATGAGCTGGTGCGGGTCCGCGCCATTTATGCTGGATTCGATGCCGACCTTGTTGTAGGCGTTGATTGCGGCGGTTGCATTCATGCTGAAGTTCCCTTGGAGAACTGAGAGGTAAGATAGGCGCTGGTGGCATTCATGTTGCTCAGCAACATGTTCAGATTGCTGTAGGTGGTGGTGTATTGTTTTTGCAGTGCCGTCATCCGGACTTCCAGCCTGCTGATCTGGTCGTTATAGCCCTGAATGGAAGTATTGAGGCTCTTGGTGCGCGTGTCGATCAAGCCGCCGGCCTGAACAACCGAGGTGGCCCATGCGTCCAGCCGGGTGGCGAAACCGCTTGCGGAAGAAAACAGGTTGCTCACGTCGCTGAAATTGCTCGCCATGGCGCTGTTGAGTTTGCTGCTATCCAACGTCAGCGAGCCATCCGTCCGGGAAGTAATGCCGACCTGGGAGAGGTAGGTCAGTGTGCCGCCGCTCGCCGGCGTCGTGAAAATGCCGCGCAGCTGGTCCAGCATGAGGCGGACCGTCCCGTCGCCCGCCAGCGCCGGCGCCGCCGAGGTGGCGCTGCCATAGGCGGAACGTGAGCGGAGCTGGCTGGTCAGCGCATTATAGGCATCGACGAAGCCGGACGCCGCCGTGTTGATGGCGCCGGTGTCGCGCGCCACCGTCAAGGTGGCCGGCGTGGCTGTGGTGTTCTTGAGCGTGATCGTGACGCCCTGAATGGCGTTGCCGACCGTGTTCGAGGCGCTCGTGATCGCGATGCCATTCAGCGTGAACGCGGCATCCTGGGCGGCAACGCTCTGCGTCATCGTGAAGCTGGCCGGGGGGTTGGCGGTTGGATTGTAGGCCAGCAGGCTGTTTATGCTGGTATCGCCGCCGGCCTGGACGGTGATGCTGCTGATGGCATTGCTTGCGCCAGTGGCGTTCGCGGTCAGGGCGAGACGGTAGGGCGTGCCGCTGCCATCGTTGACGATGGTGGCCGTCACGCCCAGGTTGGCGGCATTGATCGCGGTGCGTATGTCTTGCAGCGTCGCGCCCGCGGCGATCTGGACGTCCGTGGAAGTGCCGCCGACCGTGAAAGTGACGGTTGAAGCCGTGCTGGAGATCGCGCTGCTGTCGGATGCCTGCCCCGCGGCAACCAGGTTTTGCGCCTGCGCCAGTTTGCTGACGCTCAAGGAATAAGTCCCCGCTGACGCGGTGCTGGCGGCAGAGGCGGAAAAAACGCTGGAATCGGACGCGGTGGCGCTGTAGTTCTGGAGACTGGCGTTCAAGCCCTGCACCGCGGTCTGGAAACTCGAAACCAGGCCGCTGAGGGTGCCGAAAGTTGAAATCTTGGTCTGGTAGCTGCTTATCTGGGTGTTGAGCTTGTCGATGGGCTGGCGCTCGACCGCCATCAACTGCGAGACGAGGGTGGGAACGTCAAGGACGGTCGAACTCGATGCTACTGCCATGACACACCTCCTGAGCTCAAGCCTTTTGCCTTAGCAAGAGGCCATGCTGGTATTCGTCGATCGATCGGGCGATGGCCAGGGTCTCTTTCGACGGGTATTGGCGAATCAGCTCGCCGGTCGCCGTGTCCACCATTTTGACCACCGGGATTTTGGTGTCGGGGTCCACGCTGAGTTCCAGATTGGTGTTTGCCTGCTGCAAGGCCTTGTTGATGCTTTCCACCGCCTTGTGCAATTGCTGCGGCGAAAACTGCGGCGTTGCCTGGGCCGGCGTCCCGGCGGCGACCCTGGGCGCGGTGTTGTTGCTGGCGTAAACATCCGGCTGCGGCGCCTGGCTTACATTGCCTGTATTCTGGACGATCATGATGGATAGCCTCCCAGCCTGAATTGCCCGGCCGGGCATCCGGTCAGGCATTTCAGGATATTAACCGCTTAACGCAGCAAAGTCAGCACCGTGTTGGGCGTCTGGTTCGCCTGCGCCAGCACGGCCGTTCCCGCTTGCTGCAGAATGTTGTTGCGGGTCATGGCGGTGGTTTCCGCGGCATAGTCGGTATCCATCACGCGGCTGTAAGCGGCTGATTCGTTCACGGACTGTAGCTGCAGGGTGTTGATGGCGGACTGAAAGGTCGCCATGTCAGCGCCGTAGCTTGCGCGCGCGTCCGTTACCGCTTTGATGTCTTTATCGTAATTTGTAACCGTGTCAGTTGCCGTAGAAGTCAGAGTCGCTTTGGTGCCGACGCCGGTCACGGTGCCGCCGTCGGAGTTGACTACCACGTTGCCCGTGTTGTCGGCCAGGGCCAGGATGCGGGTGTTTTCGTCAACCAGCGCCGTTGCTTCCTTGTTGTTCGCCTTAATGGTGCCCCCATCTTGAACCGCTATCTCGCGCAGGCGCTGCAGGTTTTCCAGAATCTGCTGGTGATAGCCGTCGTTGATCTGCGCGGTCGAAATGCCATCGTTGGCGTTGCGAGCGGCCTGGTTCGCGCCGCGGATCTGGCTGTCGTAACCGGTGGCGGTGACCATGCCGGTGGGGTCGTCCTTGGCGCTGTTGATGCGCAGGCCGGAGGACAGGCGCTGCTGGGCGGTTTGCAGGGCGAGCGCCGACTTGTTCAGGGCCGAGCCGGCGAAGAGGGCTGCAACGTTGGTGTTGATGACTTGTGCCATGATGATTCTCCTTGATTTTGGGTTGCGTTAAAGATGGCATCCATGCCATCAACTTCGGTTCTGCCTTGCTTTGCGATGCGTTGAAACCGTTGTTAAAACAGGTAACGGCCTTTTGTCCGGAAACTTTAGGGTGAAGCCTGAAATTCTGATTTGGCTTGCCCATTTCCGCGTCTTGCAATTATCTTATCGAACCGGATGAGGAAAACTTTAGCGAAACTCGCGCAGCGAGACCTCGTCCCCGGTTTTGACCTTTCGTTCTCAAACATGAAGGAGCGATGCCATGCCTTTTCCTGCGCAAGCCAGACATGACAAGGCTTCGGCCCCCGTTTTTGCGGCCACCGATGACCCGGTGGACGGACTGGACCATGCCTTGCCCATTCGCCCCGACCAGGGGAGCGCCAGGCCGCTGGAGTACTGGGACGAGCAACTGCACAAGCGCAAACCCGGCAAGCGCAAGCCCCAAGCCCCGCCAGAAAAGCCCCACGACCCGAGCCACCGGATCGACGACTACGCCTGAGCAGGATGATTCCGCCAGCCGCTGCGCTATACTCCCGCCAGGGAGAAAAACATGCTAGAAATTCTGATCGCCATACTCATCATCTTCATTCTGCTGGCCTCGCTGTGGGTCGGGATCAAGCTCGGCGGGCTGACCCGCTCGCAGCACGAGCTGCCGGATCACCTCGCCCAGGTGATGGAAGAGAAACACCGCGCCATGCTGACCGACCTGCACGACGGCCTGGCGAAGCAGGGCGACCGCATGAACCATGCCTTGCTGGAAAGCGCCGAGCGCCTGCGCGAAATCGTGGCGCTGGAACTGAAGCATACGCGCGATGCCATGCAGTCCCTGCAACTGGCCCAGAACGACAGCCTGGCGCAGACGCGCGAGGCCTTGCTGAAGCAGTTGGCGGAGCTGAACGTGGCTTTGCAGAGCAAGCAGGACGCCATGCGCGCCGAGGTGATCGCCCGCACCATGCAGACCCTGGCGGAGCAGGGCCGGGCGGACCAGGAGCTGATCCAGACCACCATGAAGAACAGCACCGGGCAGCTCGTCGCCACCATCGAGAGCCTGAGCAGGACCGTGGACGCCCGGCTGGAACAGATCAGCGGCAAGGTGACGGAGCGCCTGGACGAGGGCTTCAAGAAAACCAACGATACTTTCATCAACGTCATGGCGCGCCTGGCGACCATCGACGAGGCGCAGAAGAAGATCGACGGGCTCACCACCAACGTCGTCAGCCTGCAGGAGCTGCTGGGCGACAAGCGCTCGCGCGGCGCCTTCGGCGAGGTGCAGCTGGAAAACCTGATCCGCAACATCCTGCCGCCCACCATGTACGCCATGCAATACACGCTGTCCAATGGCAGCCGCGTGGATTGCGCCCTGTTCCTGCCCGAGCCGACGGGCACGGTGGGGGTGGATTCCAAGTTCCCGCTGGAGAATTACCACAAGATGTTCACGCCGGGCACCGGCGAGCTGGAACGCGCCATGGCGCAGAAACAGTTCAAGGCGGACGTGCGGAAGCATGTGGACGACATCGCAAGCAAATACATCATCGCCAACGAGACTTCCGACGGCGCGGTGATGTTCATCCCGGCCGAGGCGGTGTTCGCCGAAATCCACGCCTACCACCCGGAAGTGGTGGATTACGCCATGAGCAAGCGGGTGTGGATCGTCTCGCCCACCACCATGATGGCGGTGCTGAATACCGCGCGCGCGGTGATGAAGGACGTGGAAACGCGCAAGCAGGTGCACATCATCAAGGACGCCCTGAACAAGCTGGGCAAGGAGTTCGAGCGCTTCGACGCGCGCATGAAGAAGCTCGCCGACCACATCCGCCTGGCGCACGATGACGCGCTGGAGGTGCATACCACCAGCAAGAAGATCAGCGACCGCTTCCGCAAGATCGAGGCGGTTGAGCTGGAACATCCCCAGACGGACGCGCTGGAGGTGCTGGAAGGCGAAGGAGAGGATGCTTAAAGGTTGAAGGGGCGGTATTCGTAGCCCAGGTCGGCCGCCACGTTCGGGTGGGTCACCTGACCCAGATGCAGATTGAGCCCCGCCAGCAATCCGGCGTCCTGGCGCATGGCTTCCCGGTAGCCGAGACTGGCCAGTTTCAGCGCGTAGGGCAGGGTGGCGTGGGTGAGCGCCTGGGTCGAGGTGCGGGCGCAGGCGGCGGGCATGTTGGTGACGCAATAGTGCACTACGCCCGCTTCGACGTAGGTGGGCCGGGAATGCGTGGTGGGGCGCGAGGTTTCGGCGCAACCGCCCTGGTCGATGGCCACGTCCACCAGCACCGAGCCGGGGCGCATGGCGCTTACCAGTTCGCGGCTGATGAGCTTGGGCGTGCGCTTGCCGGGAATCAGCACCGATCCGACCACCAGGTCGGCGTCGCAGACCAGCGCCTCGATGGCGCTGGCTTGCGAATACTGCGTTTTGAGGCGGCCGCCGAAAAGATCATCGAGCTGGCGCAGCCGGTTCAGGTTCAGGTCCACGATCGTGATGTCCGCGCCCAAGCCCATGGCCATCCTGGCGGCTTCGGTGCCAACCGTGCCGGCGCCGAGTATCGTCACCTTGCCCGGCGCGACGCCGGGCACGCCCCCCAACAGCACGCCGCTGCCGCCATGGTTCATTTGCAGGGTGGTCGCGCCGGCCTGAAGCGCGATCCTGCCCGCGACTTCGGACATGGGCGTGAGCAGGGGGAGACGGCCCTGGGCATCGCTGACGGTTTCGTAGGCGATGCCGATGATCCTGCGTTGCAGCAATTGTCCGGTCAGCGCCGCATCGGCGGCGAGATGCAGGTAGGTGAAGAGGATCTGGCCTTCATGCAGGAGCGGAATTTCCGCCGCCTGGGGTTCCTTGACCTTGACGATCATGGCGCAGGCGAAGGCTTCCGCCGCGCTGGCGACGATGCGCGCGCCGGCCGCGGCATAAAGCGCATCGCCGAAGCCGATCGCCGCGCCCGCCTGGGTCTGCACGAGCACTTCATGGCCGGCGCCGACCAGGGCGCGTACCCCGGCGGGGGTGAGGCCGACGCGAAATTCGTGATCCTTGATTTCCCTGGGAACGCCGATCAGCATGGTCAAATTTCCTCGCATGCTTCCCGGATCAAGGCCGGGCCGCGATAGATGAAGCCGCTGTAGAACTGCACCAGGCTGGCGCCGGCAAGGATTTTCTCCCTGGCATCCAGCCCGTTCATGATGCCGCCCACGCCGATGATGGGAATCTTCTTGCCGAGCGCCAGGCTCAGTTGTTTCACCACGCTGGTGGATTTCGCGCGCAGCGGTGCGCCGGAAAGGCCGCCGGCCTCCTCGCCGTTCGGCAGGCCGCTCACACCCTCGCGCGACAGCGTGGTGTTGGTGGCGATTACCGCCTCAACTTGATATTTCAGCAGCAGGTCGGCGATCTGGATGATTTCTTCCGTGCTCAGGTCGGGCGCGATTTTCAGTGCCAGGGGTACATGCTTGCCGTGCGTCTGCGCGAGTTTTGCCTGTTCGTTTTTCAGCGCATCGAGCAGGGCTTCGAGTTCGCTCGATTGCTGGAGCTGGCGCAAATTCCTGGTGTTGGGCGAAGAGATGTTGACCGCGACGTAGCTGGCGTGGGCATACACCTTGCGCAGGCAGGCGAGGTAGTCGTCGGCGGCTTTTTCGATCGGCGTGTCGAAATTCTTGCCGATGTTGATGCCGAGAATGCCGCGATAGCGGGCCTTCCCGACGTTTTCGACCAGCCTGTCCACGCCGTCGTTGTTGAACCCCATGCGGTTGACGAGGGCGTTGGCCGGCGGGATGCGAAACAGGCGCGGTTTGGGGTTGCCGGGCTGCGGGCGCGGCGTGACGGTGCCGATTTCGAGGAAGCCGAAACCCAGCGCGGCCAGGGCGTCGATGTATGCGCCATTCTTGTCCAGCCCCGCCGCCAGGCCAACCGGGTTGGGGAAATCCAGGCCCATCACCCGGCGTGGTTTGGGCGGAACTCGCTCTGCGAGGAGGCCGATCAAGCCCAGGCGCTGCGCGGCTTTCATGCCCTCCATGCCGAGATGGTGGGCGGATTCGGCATCCATTGCGAAGAAGATGGCGCGCAGCAGGGGATAGAGCATGGTTGTCTGTTCTTTGGGGGGATTGGCTGTTCCTAGTATGGAGAAGGGGCGCTGCGTTGACAAGATCATGAGGCTGAAAGGGCCGTCATGGCCCGTCCTTCTGGCCGATGGCCAACAGCAGGTCTTCGATCAAGCCAAGCGTGCGCCCGCTATGGTCGCGCAGCGGGTTGAATTCGGCCAGTTCCAGCGCGGCCAGCTCGGGGATGTTGCCGATGCCGCGCAGTACCCGGCCCAGTTCCAGGTGCAGCAGCCCGTCGCGCACCGGCGTGCCCACGCCCGGGCTTTCCCGCGGGCTGAAGGCGTCCAGGTCGATGCTGATGCCGAAGCCGGCGGTACCGTTGCGGGCAATGGCGAGCGCGTCCGCCATGACCGTGTCGATGCCGCGCCGCTTCACCTCCGCCATGAAAAACACGCGCACGCCGAGGCGCTGCAGCAATGCCGCTTCGCCGGCTTCGTAGCTGCGCACCCCTACCAGGCAAACATGTCGGGGCAGCAGCTTGGGGCTGAAGCCGGCCAGGTCGACCAGTTCCCTGGCGCCGTAGCCGAGCAGGGCCGCCAGCGGCATGCCATGGATTGCGCCGCTGGGAGTGGTTTCCGGCGTATGGCTGTCCATGTGGGCATCGACCCACACCAGCCCGAGCGGTCCGTGCGCTTTCAGGGAGAGCGCCGCGCCGCTCCACGTGCCGATGGCGCAGGAGTGGTCGCCGCCGAGGACGAGAGGCAGGTTGCCCGTTGCGGCGCTGTCGCACACCTGCCGCGCGAGGCGCTCGTCCAGATCGTGGATGATGGAAAGCGGCGTGCCCGCCAGGGCTGGACGCAGCGTATCGCGCCAAGAAATGTCGAGGCCCCGCTGCTTCAGCCGCGCCAGCAGGCCGGAATAGTGCACGGTATCGGGCCCTCTGGCGCAGCCCGGATCGCGGGCGCCTATGCCTGAGGCGGCGGCGACGACCTGAATGGGGCGCATCGGCATCATTGGGCGGCCAGCAATGGCTTGAGCTGTTTCCAGACGTTCTCCAGAACGGCCGGTTGCGCGGCCGCGGTCGGGTGCAGGTTGTCCGCCTGGAACAGCGCGCGTTTGTCGCCCATGCCTTCGAGCAGGAAGGGGAGCAGGGCGGTATGATGTTTTTTCGCCAGGTCCGGGTAAATCATGCTGAAGCGTTCGCTGTAAGCGGCGCCATAGTTCGGCGGCAGGCGCATGCCGACCAGCAGCACCCGCGCCTTGCCGGCGATGCAGGCGCGAATCATGGCGTCGAGGTTGTCGCGCGTGGCTTGCAGGGGCAGGCCGCGCAGCCCGTCGTTGGCGCCCAGTTCGAGGATGACGATGGCCGGCTGGTGCGCCGCCAGCGCGCTGTCGATGCGCGACAGTCCGCCTGCCGTGGTTTCGCCGCTGATGCTGGCGTTGACGACCTGGTATTCATAATGATTTTGCGTCAGGCGCTGTTGCAGTAAACTCACCCAGCCGGATTCGACCGCCAGGCCATAATTGGCGGACAGGCTGTCGCCGAATACCAGAATGACCGGCGCGGCCCACGCCGCGGGCGCGAACAGCAAGGCAAATAACAGCAACCAGCGGATCAGCATGAATTCTCCTTCTTCCTTAATCGTGCAGGCAGCGCGCCTGTCCAAGCAAGTGCCGGTCGGCAGCGGCTATCTTACCATTCTGCGCGAGCTCGATCTGGAAATTGCCGCCGGCGAATCGGTGGCGATCCTGGGCGCATCGGGTTCGGGCAAATCCACCCTGCTGGGCTTGCTGGCAGGGCTGGATTTGCCCAGCGGCGGCGCGGTACGCATCGCTGGCGAGGATATTTTCGCGCTCGACGAGGACGGGCGCGCCGCCTTGCGCGGCCGCCTGATCGGCTTCGTGTTCCAGTCGTTCCAGTTGCTGCCGGCCCTGACCGCGCTGGAAAATGTCATGCTGCCGCTGGAGCTGGCGGGTTCCCGTGCCGCGCGGCAGCAGTCCCTTGCCGTGCTGGAGCGGGTGGGCCTGGGCGACCGCCTGCACACCTACCCGAAGCATCTTTCCGGCGGCGAACAGCAGCGCGTCGCCATCGCCCGCGCTTTCGCGCCGCAGCCGAAACTGCTGCTGGCCGACGAGCCGACCGGCAACCTCGACAGCGCGACCGGCGCGCGCATCATCGACCTGCTGTTCGAGCTGAACCGCGAGCAGGGCACGACGCTGGTGCTGGTGACTCACGATGCCGAACTGGCCGCGCGCTGCGGGCGCAGGTTGCGGCTGGCGGATGGTCGCCTGGAAGCGGAATGAAGCCATGAACCTGGTCCGCCTGTCCTGGCGCATGTTGCTGCGCGAATGGCGCGCCGGGGAGCTGTTTGCCCTGACGCTGGCGCTGGTGGTCGCGGTGGGCGGCGTCACGGCGGTGAGTTTCTTCACCGACCGGGTGAGCCAGGCGCTGGGCGGCGAAGCGAGCCAGTTGCTGGGGGCAGACCTGGTGCTGGTGTCGGATCATGAAATCGCGCCGATTTTCCGTCAGGAGGCCCGGCGGCGAGGCTTGAAGCTGGCGCGCACCCTCACTTTCCCGAGCATGATCATCAGCGCCAACGACAACCGGCTGGCCGAGGTCAAGGCGGTGGAAAGCACTTATCCGCTGCGCGGCACGCTGCGCCTCGAGTCGGCGCAAGGCGAATCTCCCGCGCCCGGCATTCCGGCGCCCGGCACGGTGTGGCTGGACGAACGCCTGCGCGAGCAGTTGCGCCTGGCGCCGGGCGGCCGGGTCGAGTTGGGGGCGGCGCAACTGGCCGTGGTGGGCACGTTGAGCTTCGAGCCGGACAGCGGCGGCAGCATGTTCAGCATCGCTCCCCGCCTGATGATGAATCTGGCCGACCTGCCCGCCACCCGGCTGGTCCAGCCCGGCAGCCGCATCACGTATCGCCTGATGCTGGCGGGAGAAGCGAACGCGATCGCGGCCTATCGCGCCTGGGCCGCTTCCCGCCTGAATCGGGGCGAAAGGCTGGAAGGCGTGAGCGATGCGCGTCCGGAGATCCGTGCCGCGCTGGAACGGGGCGGCAAGTTTCTCGGCCTGGCGGCGCTCACCAGCCTGATTCTGGCGGCGGTGGCGATCGTGCTCTCGGCGCGGCGCTTTCTCGAGCGCCACCTCGATGGCTGTGCCGTGATGCGCTGTGTCGGGGCCACGCAGGCCCAGGTGTTCCGGCTCTACCTTTACCAGTTCCTGTGGCTTGGCCTGGCGGCTAGCCTGGCCGGGTGCCTGCTGGGGTTTGGCGCGCAATGGGTGCTGGCGCGACAGCTGGAGCATCTGGCAGTGGGCGGCCTGCCCGCGCCAAGCCTGCTGCCCGTGGTGCAGGGCGTGCTGGCCGGGATGGCAACCCTGCTCGGCTTCGCTTTGCCGTTTTTGCAGCGCCTGCAGCGGGTGCCGGCGATATGGGTGCTGCGGCGCGAGATGGGCCTGCCGCAGCGCTTCAACCTGCTCGGCTTCGGGCTCGGCGTGGCGCTGCTGGCCGGCCTGCTGCTGTGGCAGGCCGGCGAGATCAGGCTGGGGCTGACCGTGCTGGCGGGACTGCTCGGGGTGGCGCTGCTGGCGCTGCTGCTGGCTTATGGCCTGATCTGGCTGCTCGCGCCCTGGCGCAGCGGCATGGCAAGCGCTTGGCGCTATGGCCTGGCCAACGTGGTGCGACGGCGTCATGCCAGTGCCGGGCAAGTCGTTGCGCTGGGCTTCGGTTTGACGGCCCTGCTGCTGCTGACCCTGGTGCGCGGCGACCTGCTGCATGGCTGGCAGAGCACCTTGCCCCAGGACGCGCCCAACCGTTTCGTCATCAATATCCAGTCGCAACAGTTGCCGGCGTTGCGTGCTTTCTTTTCCGGGCGCGGCATGGCTGGTCCTGAAATATTTCCCATGGTGCGCGGGCGCCTGGTGGCCATCAACGGCCGTCCGACGACGGCCGCCGACTACCCGGACGAGCGCGCGAAGCGCCTGATGGAACGGGAATTCAATCTTTCCTGGGCGGCGCGCATGCGCGACGACAACCGGCTGGTCGCCGGCCACTGGTGGCGCGCCGGCGAGGGCGATGCCGCGCAGCTTTCGGTGGAGGAGGGCCTCGCCAGGACGCTGGGCCTCAAGCTGGGCGACGAGTTGAGCTACCAGGTGGCGGGGCAGGGTTTTGCCGCGCGCATCACCAGCCTGCGCAAGGTGGAGTGGGATTCCTTTCGCGTCAATTTTTTCGTTATCGCGCCGCCGGCTTTGCTGGCGCGCTACCCCGCCAGCTACATCACCGCGTTTTACCTGCCGCCCGGGCGGGAAGCGCTGCTCAATGACATGGTCAGGGAATTTCCCAACCTCACCGTGATCGACGTGGCGGCGCTGATGGGCCACGTAAGGGCGATGATGGACCGCGTCGCGGCGGCGGTGGAGTTCGTTTTTCTGTTCACGCTCGCGGCGGGGCTGATGGCGCTCTACGCGGCCATCGCGGCCACGCGCGAGGAACGGATGTATGAGGCGGCCGTGATGCGCACGCTGGGCGCGAGCCGCCGGCAACTGGCGCTGAGCCAGTTGACCGAGTTTGCCTTGATCGGCCTCCTGGCGGGCGGCGTGGCGGCCCTGTCCGCGATGGGCATGGGCTACGTTCTCGCCACGCGGGTGTTTCACCTGCCTTATCACTTCAACCCGTGGCTATGGGTCGTGGCGCTGGCGGCGGGCGGCCTGGGCGTGACCCTGGCCGGGTGGCTGGGCACGCGCGGCGTGTTGCGCCAGCCGCCGCTGTTGACTTTGCGGCAGTTGACGTGAAAATCGGGCCGCTGTATTTTCAGCCCGCCTGGCGCCGGTTTGCGGTAAAGTTCAGTCTCTCGCGGAGCTGCGCATAAGCGTAACGCGGAAACACGCCAACCAGACAGTACGAGCATGGATCAACCCGACGTCGCCATCAGCAATCCGGACCCTTATTATCTCAAGAGCGTCACCGACTTGAGCGAAAGCATGGAGGTCGTCAGCAGCGAGGATATCTATTCCCAGGGCGGCATCAAGCTGGTCAACAAGGACGTCCGCCTCGACAGGAGCTTTTACGAGCGCCTGGTCCATCACAAGCTGGCTTCTTCGCCAATCGACCGCAGCCTGGCGGCCAAGGATGGCGTTACGCTGCTCAGCCTGGCTCACGATGCGGCACGGATGATAGATGATGACGCGGTGCTGGGGCGCATGGCCAATGCCCTGCCCGATACCTTGCTGTTGCGCAATGCCTTGAGACAGATCGTTCTCAACCCGCCGCTTGCGTTCAAGCTCACCATTGCCCGGGAAACCCGCCCCGAGCTCTACCAGCACTCCATCCGCGTCGCGCTGATCAGCCTTTACCTGGGCGCCTCCCTGCGCCTCAAGCCGGCACAAATGAAGGACCTGGCCACGGCGGCCCTGTTTCACGATCTTGGCGAACTCCATATCGACCCCGCCCTGCTTGATCGCGCGCATACGCTCACCGAGCAGGAGCGCCACCACATCTATGCGCACCCGATGATCGCTTACCTGATTCTCAAGGAATTCCCTGAGTACCATCCCCATGTCAGCACGGCCGTGCTGAATCATCATGAACGGCTCGATGGCAGCGGCTATCCGCGCAACCTCAAGGGAGACAGGATCAATCCGCTCAGCCAGATCCTGGCGGTAGCCGAAGTCGCCGGCAGCCTGTGCCGCCCTGGGGCTGCGGCCAATGCCTGCGCGCAGGTCGAGGTCATTCTCAAGCTCAACACGGGCCAGTTCCGCGCGGATCTGGTGGGGTATCTGGCCGCTATTGCAAAGCTGGGGCAGGCTTCGGCCGTGGCGGAGAAACACGCGGACCTGGCAACGATTTGCGCCCGGCTGGATCGTCTCGCCAAGACCCTGGCGGAGGGGAAACAGGCCCTCGCCCCCTACAGGCGTGCCAGGATGGAAGAGTATCTGTCTTATGCGGATGAGAGGATGGCCAATCTGGAAAAGGCGCTGTTCGATATCGGCTATCATTCGGCGGGGGAACATGCCATCACCAATGGTATCGAGGAGGATCCTGCCAGCCGGTCAGAGCTCGAAAACCTGCTGCATGAAATCGGCTGGCAACTGGGGTACACCATCAACGAAATCCGGCGGCGCTGGCCCGCGCTGGGAGACGCGCCCGACCCTGCCGCCGCGGCATTGCTGGCCTGGATCAGCCAGGCCGAAGAGGTATTGCAGGCGTAAGCCAGCAACCCCAAACAACAAACCCCGCATTCTCTCCAGATCGGTCAGTCAAACACCACCGTCTTGTTCGCATATAACAGCACGCGGTTCTCGACGTGCCAGCGCACGGCGCGCGACAGCACGATCTTTTCCAGGTCGCGCCCTTTCTGAATCAGGTCGTCCAGCGCGTCGCGGTGTGAAATGCGCGCCACATCCTGCTCGATGATCGGGCCGTCGTCGAGTATTTCCGTCACATAATGGCTGGTCGCGCCGATCAGTTTCACACCTCGGTCGAAAGCGCGGTGATAGGGCTTGGCGCCATTGAAAGCGGGCAGGAAAGAGTGATGGATGTTGATGATGCGGTTGGGGTAATGGCGGATGAACTCGGGCGAGAGCACCTGCATGTAGCGCGCCAGCACTATCAGGTCGATATGGTGGTGGCGCAGCAGGGCAAGCTGGTCCCTTTCCGCTTCCGCCTTGGCATCCTTGAGCACCTCGATGTGCTGGAACGGGATGCCGTAAGTTTCCGCCAGCCATCTGGTATCGACGTGGTTGCCGATGATCAGCGGAATTTCACAGTGCAGCTCCCCTGACTGATGACGATAGAGCAGGTCGGCCAGGCAGTGGTCGTAGCGCGAGACGAAGACCGCCACTCTGGGCCGCTGGCTGGACAGCGCCAGGTGCCACTGCATTTCGAATTGGTGCGCGATGTGTGCAAAGTGCTGATTGAAATCCGCAGGCGCGAGCTCGAAGCCATCGAGGTCCCATTCCACGCGCATCAGGAACAGGCCGTTCGCGCTGTCCTGGTGCTGGTCGGCGTGCAGGATGTTGGCATTATGACGGTAGAGAAATTCGGCGATGGTCGCAACCAGACCTTTACGGTCGGGACAGGATATCAGCAGGATGGCGGTGTTTTTCATGTTTGAAAAGGGAAGCGTTGATTGGCGACCCGTTAATTATCCTGGAAACCTCGGTTGACCGCTACATGGCGTGCATCGGGCAATGACTCCAACAAGTTTCTTCCTGAATGATCGTTTCACCCGCCGGGTGACACGGCTACGAGGCGGATTGCACCGCAAAAA
>JAQTLK010000062.1 GCA_028714955.1 Sulfuricella sp. | reverse complement strand
CTGAAAAAGCTGCGCGTGGCTTTCGAGCTGAAAGAAGAGGATATGCACAAGGTTCTGGAACTCGCCGGGTTCGGCGTGTCCAAACCCGAGCTGAGCGCGTTGTTCAGGCAAAAGGGCCACAAAAATTACCGGGCATGCGGCGATCAGTTGCTGAGGAATTTCCTCAAGGGCCTGGTGATCCGGTTGAGAGGCGACAAGCAGTAATGAAAATTCCAAAAAGGCTCCAGCCGCTGGTCGAAGATGGCCTGGTCGACGAGGTTATCCGTCAGCTCATGAGCGGCAAGGAGGCGATGGTCTTCGTGGTGCGCTGCGGAGACGAGGTGCGTTGCGCCAAGGTGTACAAGGAAGCCAATAAACGCAGCTTCCGCCAGAGCGTGGATTACACCGAGGGCCGCAAGGTCAGGAACAGCCGTCAGGCACGCGCCATGGAGAAGGGCTCGCGCTACGGCCGCAAGGCCCAGGAGGAGGCGTGGCAGAGCGCCGAGGTGGACGCCCTGTACCGTCTCGCCGCCGCCGGCGTGCGCGTGCCGAAACCCCATAATTTCCACGAGGGCGTGCTGCTCATGGAACTGGTGACCGACGACAACGGCAATGCCGCCCCGCGCCTCAACGATGTGGCGCTGACCGAAGAACTGGCGCGAGAATATCACGCGGCCCTGCTGCAGCAGGTGGTGCGCATGCTGTGCGCCGGGGTGGTGCACGGCGATTTGTCCGAGTTCAACATCCTCGTCGGCAGCGAAGGGCCGGTCATCATCGACCTGCCGCAAGCCGTCGACGCCGCGGGCAACAAACACGCCAGCAGCATGCTGGAGCGCGACGTTGACAACCTGGCGAACTACTTTGGGCGCTTCGCTCCGGATCTGCGCAAGACCGACTACGGCAAGGAAATCTGGGCGCTTTACGAGGCCGGCGAGCTGCATGGCAATGTCAGGCTGACCGGCCGCTTCGAGCGTGCCGAGAAGCCGGCCGATCTGGGCGGCGTGATGCGCGAGATCAATGCCGCGCTCGCCGCGGAGGCCGCGCGGCAGCGCCCGCGGGAGATGGAACAATAGCGTGCGAAGGATTTGCTCCCGGTGTTGTTCCGGTAGAAAAAGAAGTGTAGGGTAGCGACTCCATGAAAGCCCGCTCGCGACCGCTGCTGTTTCTGCTGCTTGCCTTCGCCTTGCTGTTCGCGCAGCAGGGCGCGGTGGTTCACGCCCTGTCGCATCTGGCGGGGCCCCAGCCCAGCCACTCGCAGCAGGACAAACACCTGCCCCATTCTCCCGCCTGCGAAAAGTGCGTGGCTTATGCTGGCATCGGCAGCGCCGTTGCCGCCACCGGCCTGAGTCTTCCCACCCCCGCCCTGGCCGGGGCGCATTTTCAACGCGAGCCGGGCGGACGCCTGGCGCAGGCCGTTTGCCACTACCATTCCCGCGCACCGCCTTCCCTCGCCTGAGACTTCCCATCGCATGGCCTTGACGGCCATTCCTGATCGTTCGTCCTGACGAGGTGTTTGTTTATGTATACACGCAAGATCATTGCGTCCGGCATCATCATGATGCTGGGCGCCCCGCTATCCGCTTTTGCCGGAGAAAGCGCGGACCTGCAGCAAATCCGCGACGAAATCAAGGCGCTCAGGCAGAGTTACGAAGCGCGCATCCAGGCGCTGGAGCAGCGCCTGCAGAAAACCGAGCTTGCCGCCAGCGCCGCCGGAAAACGTGCTGCCCAGGCCGAAACCACGGCCAGCCAGGCCGCGGCGGCCGTGCCCGCGGCTCCCCCTGACAACATCAATGCGTTCAATCCGGGGTTGTCGCTCATTCTGTCCGGCCTGTACAGCAATCATTCGCATGATCCGTCCGGCTATGGCATCACCGGCTTTCACCTGCCCGCTGACGTGATGAGCGATTTGCAGCCGCAGCGCGGCTTCAGCCTGGCCGAATCCGAACTCGGCATCTACGCCAGCGTGGACCAGCTCTTTTTCGGCGGACTGAATTTTGCCATTCATCCCGACAATACCGTGTCCACGGAAGAAGCGTTCATCCAGACCACGGGACTGAGTCATGGGCTGACGGTGAAGGCGGGACGGTTCTTCTCCGGCATCGGCTATCTCAACGAACAGCACGCCCACACCTGGGATTTCGTCGATGCGCCGCTGGCTTACCAGGCTTTCCTGGGCGGCCAGATGAACAACGATGGCCTGCAATTGCGCTGGCTGGCGCCCACCGACACCTATCTGGAAATCGGCGCGGAAGCCGGGCGGGGCGCCAGTTATCCCGGCACCGGGCGCGACAAGAACGGCGCCGGCGCCAGCGCGCTGTTCGCCCACCTGGGCGGCGACGTGGGAGCCAGCCACAGTTGGCGCGCGGGCCTTTCACTGCTGACGACATCACCGCAGGACCGTCACTGGGACGATGCCGGCGTCACCAACAGCTTCAGCGGCAACAGCAAGCTGTGGATCGCGGATGCGGTATGGAAATGGGCGCCCAACGGCAATGCCTATGACACAAACTTCAAGCTGCAGGGCGAGTACCTGCGCCGCGTGGAGGATGGCAGCCTGGTCTACGACATCAACAGTCCGGTGCCGGGCAGTTATTCCGCTACCCAGTCGGGCTGGTACCTGCAAGGTATTTACCAGTTCGCGCCCTACTGGCGCGCCGGTTTGCGCACGGAGCGGCTGGACCCGGGCAGCGTGGATTACGGCATCAACAACGCGGTTTTGTCCCGCCCCGGCTATCACCCGGCGCGACAGTCGCTGATGGTGGATTACAACCCCAGCGAATTCAGCCGCATCCGCTTGCAGTTCGCCCAGGACAAAGCCACCGAGGGCGTGACCGACAACCAGATTTTCCTCCAGTACCAGATGAGCCTGGGCGCCCACGGCGCTCACAAATACTAGGGAGCCATTATGTTTAACCGTTTATCGAAACTTCTTGCCGCCGCCGTTTTGCTGGCTGCTGCCGCACCCGCTTCCGCCGCCCTCAACATCCTTGCCTGCGAACCCGAATGGGGGGCGCTGGCGCAGGAACTGGGCGGCGACAAGGTGAGCGTGTATGACGCCACCAATGCTTACCAGGACCCTCACCACATCCAGGCCAAACCCAGCTTGCTGGCACGGGCACGCAATGCCGACATGGTGGTCTGCACCGGCGCGCAACTGGAGATCGGCTGGTTGCCGATCTTGCTGCAGCAATCCGGCAACCCGAAAATCCAGCCGGGCAAGCCAGGCTACTTCGAGGCCGCGCGTTTCGTGCGCATGCTGGAAGTGCCGACCCGTCTCGACCGCGCCGATGGCGACGTGCATCCCGGCGGCAATCCGCATATCCAGACCGACCCGCGCAATATCGCCCTGGTGGCGGCGGGGATGGCAAAGCAGCTGGCGCAGGCCGACCCGGCCAATGCCGCCTGGTACCAAACCCGCTACCAGGATTTTAGCGGGCGCTGGCAGCTTGCCCTGGCGCGCTGGGAGAAAGAGGCCGCGCCGCTCCGGGGTGTGGCTATCGTGGTGCAGCACAAGGGCTTCCCCTATCTGGAAGACTGGCTGGGCCTGAAGGAGGTCGCCACGCTGGAGCCCAAGCCCGGCGTGGAGCCCACCAGCACTCATCTGGCCCAGGTGCTGGAGCAGTTGCAGCGCCAGCCGGCCAGGCTGATCCTGCGCGCGGCCTACAACGAAGGGCGCCCGTCCGAATGGCTGGCCGGGCGCGCGAAGATTCCTGTCGTGGTGGTGCCGTTCACGGTCGGCGGCTCGGAACAGGCCAGGGACTTGTTCGGCCTGTTCGACGACACCGTGCAACGCTTGCTGGCGGCGGCGAAATGAGCGCCTCGCTGGAGTGGGGCCTGCTGTTGCCTGCTTTCCTCGCCGGCCTGCTGGTGCTCGCCACCCACGTCCCGCTGGGGATGCAGGTACTGGCGCGCGGCATCGTCTTCATCGACCTTGCCATCGCCCAGATCGCCGGGCTGGGCGTCATCGCCGCGGACCGCCTGGGCTTCGAACCGCAGGGCTGGGCGGTGCAGCTGTCGGCGGTAAGCGCGGCGCTGCTGGGCGCGGCCGTGTTCACTTATACCGAAAAGCGCTGGCCGGAGATACAGGAAGCGCTGATCGGCGTGGTCTTCGTGCTGGCAGCAAGCGGCGGCGCCTTGCTGCTGGCCGGTAACCCTCACGGCGGTGAACAGCTTCAGGATCTTCTGGTCGGGCAGATCCTGTGGGCCAGTCCGGCCCAGTTGTGGCCGACAGCCTGGCTCACCGCCATTTTGCTCGGCGTATGGCTGGGCTGGCGCGATCGCCTGGGACGCTTCGGCTTTTACGCCGTGTTCGCCTGCGCGGTGACCGCTTCAGTGCAACTGGTGGGCGTCTATCTGGTATTCGCCAGCCTGATCGTGCCCGCGCTGGCCACCCGCCGTTATCCGTCCCGCTGGCGCGTGCTCCTGGCTTACTCGCTGGGCGGCTCAAGCTACGCGCTGGGATTGCTGCTTTCCGCCTGGAGCGACCTGCCTTCCGGGGCGGTCATCGTGTGGGCGCTGGCTGTTTTTGGCGTGCTCGGAAGCTGGGCGGGGCCGAAATAAGGGAATTCCCTATTGAGCAATCGGGGTGAAGCCGCCTAAAATGACAATCTTGCTGTAGGATTATTTGCAGCCTCTTGTAGGGCAATTCCGTGTTTTCTTTTTTACGCAAGTCGAAGCAAGCCGAGCCGGCTCCCGCGCCGAAAAAACCGCAGCCTGCCGCGGCACCCGTCGCGCCGCCACCCCAGCCCCAGTTTGCCGCAAGCCCCGCGGCGGCTTCCCGTCCGGGCGAAGAAATCATCGTGTTCGAAAACATCAGCGCGGAAGCCGGATCGGCAATCGAAGAAGCGGCCGTTTATTATGCCAACAACATGGCGGACCAGGCGCAGGCAAGCTTGAGCCAGTATCTGCGCGATCACCCGGAAAAGAAGGAAATGCAGCCGTGGCTCATGCTGTTCGACCTGTACCAGGCACAGAACAACAGGTCGGCATTTGACGAATTGTCGATGCAGTTCGTCGTCAGATTCGAGCGCTCCGCGCCGATCTGGAAAATGTCCGCGGCATCGGCAGTCGCCAGCAAAACCGACCCGGCGCAGAAAGACCTGCTGACCCTGGACAGCAGCCTTGCCATTGGGCCGCAGTTGGAAAAGCTGCGCCAACTGGCGCAGGGCGCCAACAATGCAAGGGTGAATTTGCGCGCTATCGCCAGCCTGGATCCCAGCGGCTGCAGGTTGATGCAGGAGGGGTTATCCAGTTGCCGCAAGAAAGGCAAGCTGCTCCAGCTCGAAGGCGTGGAACACCTGGTCGAGGTGGTGAAAAAGCAGGTCGCGGCAGGTGGTCATGGCGATGAGGATCGCCAGGCATGGCTGCTGCTCTTCGAGCTTTACCAGTGGCTGGGCAGGGAGGCGGAATACGAGGACCTCGCCATCGAGTACGCGGTGAATTTCGAGATTTCCCCGCCCGCCTGGGAAGCCGTCAAGCCGGCCCAGGTGGCCGCGCAGTCAGCGCCCCGGAAAGCCGTTGCGGCGGGAGGCGAAACGGGCGAGTGCTTTGCCATGAGCGGCGTGATATCGGAAGCCAGCCAGCCGCAACTGCAGGACCTATCCAACTATGCGGCGGACAGGCAGGAAGTCCGCATCGACATGGCCGAGGTGACGCGGGTGGATTTCGTTGCCGTGGGCAACTTCATGAGCGCGGTGATCAATCTCACCCAGGCAGGCAAGAAGGTTCTGATCCTGGACGCGAACGAAATGGTGCAAGCGCTGTTTCACATGATGGGCATGTCGGATTTCGCCACGCTGATCCGCAAAAAGCCGCGCTGAGTCATGGCCTGCCGGGACTATAATCAACTTTTATTCTTCTAATTACGCCCAAATGGAACAATATCACGGCACCACCATTCTCTCCGTTCGCCGCGGCACTAGCGTTGCCATGGGCGGGGACGGCCAGGTCACGCTGGGCAACATCGTGGTCAAGGCCACGGCACGCAAGGTGCGACGCCTCTACCATGACAGGATTCTCGCCGGATTCGCCGGCGGCACGGCGGATGCCTTCACCCTGTTCGAACGTTTCGAAGCCAAGCTGGAAAAGCACCAGGGCCACCTGCTGCGTTCCGCCGTGGAACTCGCCAAGGACTGGCGCACCGACCGCATGCTGCGCCGCCTGGAAGCCATGCTCACCGTTGCCGACCAGGAAAGCTCCCTCATCATCACCGGCAACGGCGACGTGCTGGAACCGGAAGAAGGCCTGCTCGCCATCGGCAGCGGCGGCGCCTACGCCCAGTCCGCGGCGCGCGCCCTGCTCGATCACACCGACCTGGCGCCGGCCGACATCGTGAAGAAATCGCTCACCATCGCCGCTGATCTGTGTATCTATACCAATCAGAATCATATTATTGAAATACTGGAGTGATGGGTAATGAGTAATGGGTGATGGCCCCCCATGATACCCATTACTCATCTCCCATTCCCCATTACCGAGCACAGCGAACCATGTCCGAAATGTCTCCCCAGGAAATCGTCCACGAACTCGACAAGCACATCATCGGCCAGGATGCGGCCAAGCGTGCCGTGGCCATCGCGCTGCGCAACCGCTGGCGGCGCGCCCAGGTCGCTGATCCGCTGCGCCAGGAAATCACGCCCAAGAACATTCTCATGATCGGCCCGACCGGTGTCGGCAAGACCGAAATCGCGCGCCGCCTGGCCAGGCTTGCCAATGCGCCGTTCATCAAGGTAGAGGCGACCAAGTTCACCGAAGTGGGCTACGTCGGGCGCGACGTGGATTCGATCATCCGCGACCTGGTGGAAATCGCCATCAAGCAGACGCGCGAACAGGAAACGCGCAAGGTCCAGTTTCGCGCCGAGGAACATGCTGAAGAGCGCATTCTCGATGCCTTGCTGCCGCCAGCACGCGATGGCGGCGACGCCGACAGGGAAAGCGCCACACGGCAGAAATTCCGCAAACTGCTGCGCGAGGGCCAGCTCGACGACAAGGAAATCGAAATCGACGTTGCCGCCCCCCAGGCGCATATGGAAATCTTCGCGCCGCCTGGCATGGAGGACCTCACTTCGCAGATCCAGGGCATGTTCCAGAACATGGGCAGCGCGCGCAGCAAAACGCGCAAGCTCAGGATACGCGAAGCGATGAAACTGCTGAGCGAGGAAGAGGCGCTCAAGCTGGTCAACGACGAGGAGCTCAAGATCGCGGCGGTGCATAACGTGGAGCAGAATGGCATCGTGTTCCTTGACGAGATCGACAAGATCACCAGCCGCTCGGAAAGTTCGGGCGCCGAGGTGTCGCGCCAGGGCGTGCAGCGCGACCTGCTGCCGCTGGTGGAAGGCACCACGGTCACCACCAAGTACGGCATGGTCAAGACCGATCACATCCTGTTCATCTGCAGTGGCGCGTTCCACCTCGCCAAGCCCTCTGACCTCGTGCCCGAACTGCAGGGCCGCCTGCCCATCCGCGTCGAGCTGTCCAGCCTGGGCGTGCGCGACTTCGAGCAAATCCTCACCAGTACCGATGCCTGTCTGACGCGCCAGTACCAGGCACTGCTGGAGACCGAGGGCGTCAGGCTCGAATTCGGCGCCGATGCCGTGCATCGCCTGGCAGAAATCGCCTTCGAGGTGAACGAGCGCACCGAAAACATCGGCGCGCGGCGCCTGCACACGGTGATGGAAAAGCTGCTCGAAGAAATCTCGTTCGATGCCGCCCGGCACGGTGGCGAAACGCTCTCCATCGACGCCGGCTATGTGGACAGCCGGCTCAAGGAGCTGGCTCAGAGCGAGGATCTGGCGCGCTATGTGTTGTAGGGTGATAACCGGTCCTGCAGCAAGGCCATCACCCGTCCGGTTGCCCCCTGATGCTGGCGGCTGAAAGCCAGCCCGGCCTCGCCCATGCGCTGGCACAAGGCCGGATCCAGCAATAATTTCTGCGCTTCGCGCGCCAATTCGAATTCATCCGCGACCCGCAGCGCAGCGCCTGCTTCCACCGCGTGTTCTGCAGCATCGGCAAAATTGAAGGTGTGCAGGCCGAGGAGCACCGGCTTGCCCACGCTGCAGGCTTCGATCAGGTTCTGGCCGCCAAATGGCAGCAGGCTGCCGCCGATGAACGCCACATCGCAGGCGGCGTAGTAGGTGAACATTTCCCCCATGCTGTCGCCCAGCAGCACTTGTGTCTCCGCGTCGATGAGCTGTTGCGCGCTGCGCCGCTGGTAACGCACGCCACGCCGCGCCAGCAGTTGCGCGACCGCGTCGAAACGCTGTGGATGACGCGGAACGATGATGGCCAGAAGGCCCGGAACAGCCATGTTCTGCAATGCGTCGAGAATGCGCTCCTCCTCGCCGTCCCGGGTGCTGGCGGCGAGAAACACCCTCCGCTCCGGGCCGAAGCCCTGGCGCAGGGCGCGGCCAAGCGCCAGGGCCGATTGCGGCGGCGCAATGTCGAATTTAAGGTTGCCCGTTACGGCAATCCCCTGTGCACCCAGCATCGCCAGGCGCTGGGCATCTTCCCCGGTCTGCGCGGCGACACGGGAAAATTGCCGCAGGCTGGTTTCGATGAGCTTGCCGAGGCGGGCGTAGCGCCGCAACGATTTTTGCGACAGGCGCGCATTCACCAGGCACAGCGGCACCTTGGCATCGTGGCAGGCCTCGACCAGATTGGGCCAGATCTCGGTTTCCAGCAGCAGGCCGAGTTGCGGCCTGAAATGGGCAAGGAAACGCCGCACCGCAAAGGGATAGTCGTATGGCAGGTAGCAGCGCAGCACGCTGTCGCCAAACAGCTGTTGGCTGGTTTCGCGCCCGGTTGGCGTCATGTGGGTGAGGAGAATCTGGTGCTCCGGATAACTTGCCTGCAACGCTTTGATCAGCGGCGCGGCGGCGCGGGTTTCGCCCACTGAAACGCTATGCAGCCAGATAACCGGGCGCCGGGAGCGGGTCGCGTAGCGGCCGAAGCGCTCGCCCCAGTGACGCAGGTATTCAGGCTGTCGCCGCGCCCGCCACAGCAGGTGAAAAATCACGTAGGGCGATAGCAGATACAATATTGCCGTGTAAAGCCGGCGCCGCCAGTTCATGTCGCCATCACGCCGGCAAGCGCCGCACCGACCTCATCCGGCCGCGGCGCCTGGCCCCATCTTCCCAGGTTCAGGGCGGGCGCGGCGGAATAAATCCCGGTCAATCCGGGTTCCGAAGCGCAATAGAGCGCGACCACCGGCACGTTCAAGGCTGCGGCCAGGTGGGTCAGCCCGGTGTCCACGCCGACCACGGCACGGGCCTTGCCCAGCAGCGCAGCGGCTTCGGTCAGATTCAGGCGCGGCGGGACGATGGCCTCCGCCATCTGCGCTGCCAGCCGTTCGCTGCGCGCCCGTTCCAGGGGGCTGCCCCAGGGCAGAACGCAGCGCAGGCCGGAAGCGTGAAGGCGGGCCGCGAGCGCCAGCCAGTCGGCCTCCGGCCATTCCTTGTCGGCGCGACTGGTGGCGTGGAGCAGCACGACATAGGGCTTCATCCCGAGCCACGGCAGGTCGGCGCGAGGTATTGCCACGCCGTAATCCACCGGCGACTCGGGTTCGTAGCCGAGCAGCCGTCCTGCCAGACGCCGATTGCGTTCCACCGCGTGAAGGTTTTTCGACATGGCGATGGTCTTGTCGTAGGCCAGCGCCGCGATTGCTTCGCGCACGCTGGCGCGGTCGTAGCCGCAGCGCGGGCCGACCGCAAGAAGGGCGATGGCAGCGCTTTTGATCAGCCCCTGGCTGTCCAGCACCAGGTCGTAGCGCAGGGCTTGCAATGTTTTCCTGAAGAGCGCCATTTCCCTCCAGGTGGCGGGGTCGAGCAAGGCACGCCGCCAGCGCCGCACCGCCACCGGAATGACCCGGCTGACGCCGGGGTGCAAGGCAGGCAGCTCGGCGAAATTTTCTTCCACCACCCAATCGATCATGGCGTCCGGGAAATGTGCGCGAATGTCCGTGACGGCAGGAAGTTGATGGATGACATCGCCCAATGAGGAAGTCTTGACCAGCAAAATTTTCAACATGCGCTATTCTAGCCTACCCTGCCGACAGGCATAATCCTAGGAGCCTGTCGGACTTGAAGGAAATCGGCTGCAAATTCGCCTGGGCGGTCCATATTTCACCGCTTTTTTGGTCAATAGAATAACTATTGACCTGCAAAACCGGCAAAATCTGTCCTCGCCCAGCCGAATTTTGCGAGCAGCCGCTTTGCGGCTTGCCTGCTTGACCCGCTTCGCTTCGATTCTTCAAGTCCGACAGGCTCCTAGAAAAAACAGGTGAGCGTAAAATTGCGACAAAAGTTGTTTAGAACCAGAACTCTGTACCTCATGGTAAGCGGTCAACTGAGGTTTCTAGGATAATGACCATCCATGCCAGCCCAGCCATTTTCCGTCGTCATCATTACCCTGAATGCCGCGCAACAGCTCGAAGCCTGTCTGCAAAGCGTGTCTTTCGCCGATGAAATTGTCATCGCGGACAGCGGAAGCAGCGATGCCACGGCGGAAATCGCGTTAAAATACGGCGCCAGGGTGATTGTCCAGCCCTGGCTGGGTTTTGGGCCGCAAAAACAGTTTGCCGTCCGCCAGGCGCGCAACGACTGGGTATTATGCCTGGACGCCGACGAGCGCGTGAGTGACGGTTTGCGTGCGAGCATTGTCGAAACCTTGCAGCAGCCGGCCTTCACTGCCTATAGAATGGCGCGCAGCAATCGCTTCATGGGCCGCTACCTGCGCCATGGGGAGGGCTACCCGGACTGGAGCCTGCGCCTGTTCGAGCGGCATCACGCGCGCTGGAGCGATGATGCGGTGCATGAGAAAGTCCTGCATGACGGGCCTTGCGGCACGCTGCGCGGCGACCTGCTGCACGAGTCGGCGCAAAGCCTCGCCGCCTATCTGGACAAGCAGAATCGCTATACCACGCTGCAAGCGCAGACGATGCACCGCGCGGGGCGCCGCGCAGGGCTCGGGCAATTGTTGCTCAGCCCGCTCACGCGCTTCGTGCGCTTCTATTTTTTTCGCCTGGGCTGCCTCGACGGGGTGCCGGGCCTGGTGCATATACTGATCGGCTGCAACAACAGCTTCACCAAATACGCCAAGCTGATGGCCTTACAAAGGGAAAAATAACATGAAAGTATTGGTAACCGGCGTGGCCGGCTTTATCGGCATGCACACCGCGCAACGCCTGCTGGCCCTGGGCCGCGAAGTGGTCGGCGTGGACAGCATGAACGATTATTACGACGTGCGGCTGAAGCGCGATCGTTTGCAGCAACTCATGCCCATTCCCGGCTTCAAATTCATCCAAATGAATCTGGCGGACCAGCAAGCCGCACAACAACTGTTTGCTGCCGAAAAATTCCAGCGCGTGGTAAATCTGGCCGCCCAGCCCGGCGTGCGCTATTCCCTGCAAAACCCGCACGCCTACGTCGAATCCAACATCGTCGGCTTCCTCAACGTGCTGGAAGGCTGCCGCCACAACCGGGTAGAGCACCTGGTCTACGCCAGCAGTTCCAGCGTGTATGGCGCGAATACCAGGATGCCCTTCTCCGTGCATGACAACGTGGACCATCCGGTCAGCCTTTACGCCGCCACCAAAAAGTCCAACGAACTGATGGCGCATACCTACAGCCACCTCTTCGGTCTGCCCACCACCGGCCTGCGCTTTTTCACCGTTTACGGTCCCTGGGGGCGGCCCGACATGTCGCCTTCGCTGTTCGCCTCGGCGATTCGTGCCGGACGCGCCATCGACGTGTTCAACCAGGGCAGGATGCGGCGCGACTTCACCTACATCGACGACATCGTCGAGGGCGTGGTGCGCGTGCTGGACAAGACCGCCACGCCCGATGCCGCGTTCAACCCCGCACAGCCTGACGCCGCGACCAGCTATGCGCCTTTTCGCGTCTACAACATCGGCAATCACGAACCAGTGGAACTGATGGCTTTCATCGGCGCGATCGAAGATGCGCTGGGCAGGAAAGCACTCATGAACATGCTGCCGATGCAGGACGGCGACGTGGTCGCAACCTACGCCGATATCGAGGACCTGCGCCAGGCGGTGGGATTTTCGCCGGCGACGCAGCTAAGGGAAGGGGTGGAGAAATTTGTGGCGTGGCACCGGGGATATTACAAAGACCTGTAATGGGCAGGGTGGACAAAGCGCAGCGCGCCCGCCATGCAACTACCAGAACAGCTCTACGGAATATCGCGCGATATGCCGGTCTGCCGTCACCAGCGCCAGTTTGTCCGCCGCAGCCTGCGCGACGAGCATGCGGTCGAACGGATCGTTGTGGTGTGCGGGCAGCGTGCCGAGTTGCCAGACGTGAGCAAGGCTGACGGGCAGAATCGATACGCCGTTTTCGTTCTTCTGGCGCTCGATTATTTCCTGGAGTGGCTGCTGAAATGAAAGTTTGCCCAGCGCCACCTTGATCTGCATTTCCCACACGCTGGCGATGCTCAGATACAGCCGGTTATCCTGATTCTCACATGCCGAATACACTCGTGGTGGCAATCGTTCCGGATCCCTGTCCCACCAGATGAAGGCATGAGTATCCAGCAACAAATTCATACCGGCCCCTCACCCAGCCAGAACTCATCCGGAAATGGTTCGTCGAAATCGTCGCTGAGACAAAACCCCTCTCCTTTATGCAGCCCGGCGACCCGCTTTTTCTTTGGCGGTTCGAGGGGTACCAACTTGATCAGCGGCTTGTTGGCCTTGGCGATGATCACCTCGTCTCCCGCAAGCGCTTGAGCCAGCAGTTCGGAGAGGTGGGTCTTGGCATCGTGAATGTTGACGATTCGGGTTTCCATCCTGCAGCACCTAGCTAATTAGTTAGTCCATACTATGGGCTGGATAGGGCAGAGATGTCAAGTTGTAGATGGGCAAAGCGCAGCACGGTTTAGCAGCGTGGGCACGGTCTGGCAGACCTTTGCCCACCCCACATCTTCCGGGCAATCAAAACCCGCTAAACAGGAAATCCAGCGCCGCAATAATCTCGTCTCGCCTATGCGCCAGGGACTGCACTTTATCGCCAAGCAGGCGAGATGGCACGCCGGCCAATTCGGCCGTTGACATCACAAGTGCGACGCCTTCGATTTCAACAGTCGGATTCAGGTATTTTGCCGCCTTGCCCATCTCGCTTGCCAGTACCAATGGGATAACGGCCCGACTGGAAAGCGGTTCGAGCATGTCCGACTGGATATCCAGCAGATAAGGGATCGCTTCACGGGAAGCCGGATTGGAATTTCGGTAAACATCGAACTGCATCATCAGAAAGTCCGCAACCCATCACTGAACACCCCATTGCGTTCAATGCGCTGATTATACGCGTCGATCGCCCCGCGATTTTCCGCCAGCCAGTTTTCCCGCAAGGATTCTCGCAGGTATTCCGCCAGGCGTTGTTCCAGCAGTTGGGACAAATTGATGTTAAGTGCCTTTGCCTGCCGCAACAGGCTTTCGTTAATGCTCAGATTGGCAGATTTCTTTTTCGCTGTGGAATCGTAAAAGTCCCTATGCATGACAATCCCCTTTTGGCCATTTGATGCGCATAATATATGCGCATCAAATGGCCAAAGCAACTCCCAATAAAAAACGGGCGCCGAACACCCGTTTTTTTACTTCACCGCATGGGCGCAATCTAAAGTCGCGATTTCGCCGCATCGCAAACCTTCAGCTTGTCTCGTTTGCCAATCGAGATGACGGTAACAAAAACTATATCCTCATCAACCCGGTAGACCAGTCTATACCCCACTCTCAGCAACTTGATCTTGTAACAGTCTGGCATTCCTGCAAGGGCGGCAGCAGGAACGCGTGGAGTTTCAAGGCGCGCCCCCAGCTTTTTCTTGAGGGGTTCACGTATGCAGTTGTCGAGGTTCTTCCATTCTGCCAACGCCAGTTCATGAAAACGAAGCTTATAGCTCATCCAGGCTAACCTCAATGAACGGACCATTGGCACGTTCCTGTACCAGCTTTGCATCTTCCAGGTCTTCCAGGTGAGCCATCAGTCGTTCGTAATGCGCTGCTGGCAGGAGGTACGCCTCTGGTCGGTTGTGATTGAGAATTGCTACTGCGCAGTCGTCAGCCTGCTTGATGATCCCGGCAAAGTTACGTTTTAATTCGGTAACACTTACGGTCATATTGGTAAAGATGGTATCCATGGAACCCCCCGTCATAAAAATGGCAAAGATATATTAGATGCCTAATCTAGCATCAAATAAAACATTTATCAATTAGCCATCACGGCGCTTAATTGAATATCCAGCGGTGTTGGTAGAAAAAAGCAGGCAATAAAAAACGGGCGCCGGAGCGCCCGTTTTAAGTTCCAGTTTAGCTAGGCTAAATTAGAAGGAGTGCTTCATGCCCAGGGAGAACACGGACGGGTCGGAGTTGGCAGCACCAGCTGCAACGCCACCGTTGGAGCCGCCAACCAAGCCGTAGGCGCCATGGGTGTCGTTGTTGAGCTTGGAGTACAAGGCATAAACCGTGGTGCGCTTGCTCATGTTGTGGTCAAAGCCGAGGGCCCACTGCTTGGCGCCGGAGTCGCTAACAGAGTTCATGTCGCCAGCCTTGGTGTAGGATGCCTTGATGACGTTGGCACCCATGGTGTAGGCGCCGCTCACATAAACAGAGTGGTGCCCTGCCAGGTCGCTGCCATTGTTGAAGTTGTCGCTGGTTTTTTCATAAGCCAGACCCAGCTTGAAATCGCCAAAGTTGTAACCACCACCCAATTTCCAGGCTTTTTCGTTCAGGCCGGACAGGAGGCCAAGGCCGAGGGTGCCTGTGTTGGCGCTACCCACATTGTGCTTTTCATAAGCCAGGCTGCCGAAGATCGGGCCGTTGGCATAGGTACCCATGGCAGACCAGGCTGAACCCTTGGTTTGACCGCTGGTCAGGGCGTTTTCCGCGCCGGCCACGTAGGCGACCGCGCCGGTGAAGCCGCTCAGGCTCGGGGAGATGTATGCGATGACGTTGGATTGACGGCCATCAAATGTGGTGCCAACACCGGACTGGCCCATGATGGAGCGG
>JAQTLK010000061.1:10901-15224 GCA_028714955.1 Sulfuricella sp. | reverse complement strand
ATTGGGTATGCAACGGATGGATTGCATGAATATGAATTTAGGTTGCATTTTGTCAACTCGATAACTAGAATTAGTGCAATCATGTACGGCAAATCACAACATGTTGTGGATACAACGTTGGATATGTTGTGGATAAGAGACTGACAACCTGTTCGCAAAGCGACAAAAAACAAGGAGGATTCAATCCCATGCAACTGGCAACCGATACTATTTCCAGCGCTTCCTTCCCGGCTTCGAATTTTGGCGGCCAAGGCGACTCGTCCTCGGCGGGCGTTTCCTGTGCCGATTACCGGATTATCCGTCGCAATGGCAGCGTGGTTCCCTTCGAGCCGGCCAAAATCGCTATTGCCATGACCAAGGCTTTCATTGCCGTCAACGGTGGGCAGGCGGCGGCTTCGGCGCGGATTCGCGAGCAGGTGGAAGCCCTGACCCAGGCGGTGGTGAATGCGCTGGTGCGTCGCCAGCCGCACGGCGGCACGTTCCATATCGAAGACATCCAGGACCAGGTCGAACTGTCACTGATGCGTTCCGGCGAGCATGACGTGGCGCGTTCCTACGTGCTGTACCGCGAAAGACGCGCACAGGAGCGGGCCCAGGCGGCGGCAAAAACGCCGGCTGTTGCCGGGCATGCCTTGTATGCCATCGAAAACGGTCAGCGCATCCCCCTCGATGAGGCAAAACTGGGAACGCTGGTGGACGCGGCTTGCGCCGGCCTGGGCGAGCAGGTGAATGCCGGAGACATCATCGAGTCCACCCTGCGCGACCTGTATGACGGCGTGCCGATGAGCGAGGTGCGCAAGTCGGTGATCCTCTCCGCCCGCTCCCTGATCGAGAATGACCCGGCTTACTCATTCGTCACCGCGCGCCTGCTGCTCAACACCATCCGCCATGAAGTGCTGGGCGAAGAGGTGCCGCAGGGCGACATGGGCCTGCGCTATGCCGAGTATTTCCCGGAATACATCAAGAAAGGCGTGGCGGCGGAACTGCTGGACGAGAAGCTGCAGCAGTTCGACCTCGCCCGCCTGGGCGCGGCGCTCAAGGCCGAGCGCGACGACCAGTTCGGCTATCTTGGCCTGCAAACCCTGTACGACCGCTATTTCCTGCACATCGAGGAGCGCCGCATCGAGCTGCCGCAGGCCTTCTTCATGCGCGTGGCGATGGGCCTGGCCTTGAACGAGATCGACCGCGAAGCGCGCGCCATCGAATTCTACGACGTGCTCTCCAGCTTCGACTTCATGAGCTCGACGCCCACGCTGTTCAACGCCGGCACGCGCCACAGCCAGTTGTCCTCCTGCTACCTGACCACGGTGTCCGACGACCTCGACGGCATCTACCAGGCGATCAAGGAAAACGCCATGCTGCAGAAGTTCGCCGGCGGCCTGGGCAACGACTGGACCAACGTGCGCGCCCTGGGCGCCCGCATCAAGGGCACCAATGGCAAGAGCCAGGGGGTGATCCCCTTCCTCAAGGTGGTCAACGACACCGCCGTGGCGGTGAACCAGGGCGGCAAGCGCAAGGGTGCCGTGTGCGCCTACCTGGAAACCTGGCACCTGGACATCGAGGAATTTCTCGAACTGCGCAAGAACACTGGCGATGACCGCCGTCGCACGCACGACATGAATACTTCCAACTGGATTCCCGACCTGTTCATGAAGCGCGTGATGGAAAACCAGGAATGGACCCTGTTCTCTCCCAATGATGTGCCCGACCTGCACGACCGTTTCGGCAAGGACTTCGAGGCCGCCTACACCGCCTATGAAGACAAGGCCGCGCGCGGCGAACTCAAGCTGTTCAAGAAGATGCCCGCCGTGCACCTGTGGCGCAAGATGCTCTCCATGCTGTTTGAAACCGGCCATCCCTGGATCACTTTCAAGGACCCGTGCAACATCCGCAGCCCGCAGCAGCACGTGGGCGTGGTGCATAGCTCCAACCTGTGCACCGAGATCACGCTCAACACCAGCGAGCACGAGATCGCGGTGTGCAACCTCGGTTCGGTGAACCTGGTGAACCATCTGAAGCCTGCCCTGAGCGGAGTCGAAGGGGGCATCGCGCTCGACCACGACAAGCTCAAGCGCACCATCGCCACTGCCATGCGCATGCTGGACAACGTGGTGGACGTGAATTTCTACGCCGTGGGCAAGGCGCGCAATTCCAATCTCAAGCACCGCCCGGTGGGAATGGGCATCATGGGCTTCCAGGATTGCCTGCTGAACCTGCGCATTCCTTATGCATCCGAGACGGCGGTGGAGTTCGCCGACCGCTCCATGGAAGCCGTGGCCTATTACGCTTACTGGGCTTCCAGCGAACTGGCCCAGGAGCGCGGCCGCTACAGCAGCTTCACCGGCAGTTTGTGGGACCAGGGCATCCTGCCGCATGACAGCAACAAGCTGCTGGCGGAGCAGCGCGGCGGCTACCTGGAAGTGGATGAGTCTGCCACCCTGGACTGGGACGCGCTGCGCGCCCGCATCAAGCAATACGGCATGCGCAATTCCAACTGCCTGGCAATCGCGCCGACGGCCACCATCGCCAACATCGTCGGCGTGTCGGCCTCGATCGAGCCGACCTACCAGAACATCTACGTCAAATCCAACCTGTCGGGCGAGTTCACCGTGGCCAACCAGTACCTGGTGCGCGACCTCAAGCAGTTGGGCATGTGGGACGAAGTGATGATCGGCGACCTGAAATATTTCGACGGTTCGCTGTCCAGAATCGACCGGGTGCCGGCGGAATTGCGCCAGCTTTACGCCACCGCCTTCGAAATCGAGCCGAAATGGCTGGTGGAAGCCGCCTCGCGCCGCCAGAAGTGGATCGACCAGGCGCAGAGCCTCAACATCTACATGGCCGGCGCCTCCGGCAAGAAGCTCGACGAAATCTACAAGCTGGCCTGGCTGCGCGGCCTCAAGACTACCTACTACCTGCGCACCCTTGGCGCGACCAGCGCGGAAAAATCGACCGGCAAGGGCGGCGAGCTCAACGCGGTGAAGCTGCCCGAGCCGGAAGTGGCCGGCAAGGCATGCACCATGCGTCCGGGCGATGAAGGTTTTGAAGAGTGCGAAGCCTGTCAATAGCAATCGGCTGTGAGCATTCAGCCATCAGCCGGAATCCGGACCTGATTGCCAAACAGATATAAAGGAGACTAAACAAGATGTTGAATTTTGAAGAAGACCTCGTCACGCGGCCCATGGCCGGTTTCGGCAGCATGCCGCCCACAACGCCACAGGAAAACCCTTCCTCCGCCCTGACAGGTATCGGCGATAGCCGCCGCGTGCGTGCCGAGGACAAGCGCGTCATCAATGGCACCGCCGACGTCAACCAGCTGGTGCCGTTCAAGTACAAGTGGGCGTGGGAAAAGTACCTCGCCGGCTGCGCCAACCACTGGATGCCGCAGGAGGTGAACATGAGCCGCGACATCGCCACCTGGAAAGACCCCAACGGCCTGACCGATGACGAGCGCCGCATCGTCATGCGCAACCTGGGTTTCTTTACCACTGCCGATTCCCTGGCCGCCAATAACATCGTGCTCGGCACCTACCGCCACATCACCGCGCCGGAATGCCGCCAGTACCTGCTGCGCCAGGCTTTCGAGGAGGCCATCCACACCCACGCTTACCAGTACATCGTGGAAAGCCTGGGACTGGATGAGGGCGAAGTATTCAACATGTACCACGAGATCCCGTCCATCCGCGACAAGGACGAGTTCCTGATTCCCTTCATCGACACCCTGACCAACCCGGAATTCAGGACCGGCACGCCGGAGGCCGACCAGAAGCTGCTCAAGTCCCTGATCGTGTTCGCCTGCATCATGGAAGGCATCTTCTTTTATGTCGGCTTCGTGCAGATTCTCGCGCTGGGTCGCCAGAATAAGATGACCGGCGCTGCCGAGCAGTACCAGTACATCCTGCGCGACGAATCCATGCACCTCAATTTCGGCGTCGACCTGATCAACACCATCAAGCTGGAAAACCCCGGCCTGTGGACCGCCGAGTTCCGCAACGAAATCAGCGGGCTGATCAGGAAAGGCGTGGAACTGGAATACCGCTATGCCGAGGACACCATGCCGCGCGGCGTGCTGGGGCTGAATGCAGCGCAGTTCAAGGAATACCTGCGCTTCATCGCCAACCGCCGCTGCCAGCAGATCGGTCTGGATGAATTGTTCCCCAATTCGACCAACCCGTTTCCGTGGATGAGCGAGATGATCGACCTGAAGAAAGAGAAAAACTTTTTCGAAACGCGCGTGACAGAATATCAAACGGGTGGAGCCCTCAGTTGGGATTAACGTGGACCTCGCGCAGCGAGACCTCGTCCCCCGTCTCGCCGGGAGGG
>JAQTLK010000061.1:0-10801 GCA_028714955.1 Sulfuricella sp. | reverse complement strand
ATGACCGTTAGGGCTGTTTGGGGAAGCATCTCATGAATACGCTTGTGCCAGACAAAATAAGGCTGGCCCGTCTGCCTGTCTGGCTACAGGCGGGGTGGCGAGTGTTTTTGCAGACGAGGGGATTGAGCGCGGCTTATGCGGGCATCTTCGCGTTGCTCGGTTTGGCTCAGTTCTTTGCGCTGGAGCGGGCCGGGCTGTTGCCCTTGGCGGTGGCGATGGCGGGCGGGTTCATGCTGCTCGGCCCGGCTCTGCTGTGCGGGTTTTTCAATGTGTCCGACCGCCTGGAGCGGGGAGGGCAGGCGCGCTTGCAGGACTTTTTTGCGGGTTTCCTTCTGGCCCCGCCAGCACTATGGGTGGTGGCGCTGGTCGAGATGTTCCTGTGCCTCATCTGGGTGACGGACGCGGGCGTGGTCTATGGTCTCTATTTCGGCACGGCGAAAAACATCGGCCTGCCGGAGTTTCTCGCCGGGTTGGCCGGGGAGGGCGATACCTGGCCTTATCTCTTCTTCAGCGGCCTGATGGGAACGCTGCTGGCATCCATTATCTATACCACTTCCGCCTTTGCCGTGCCGTTGCTGTTTTACCGGCGCACAAACCTGGCGGGCGCGGTGAGCGCGAGCGTAAGGGCCGTATTTTTCAGTTTTCCGGCGATGCTGGCCTGGGCCGTGACTCTGTCGGTGGCGATGTTTGCGACGATGTTGCTTTTGCTACCATTGTTTCCGGTGGTGTTCCCGGTGCTGGCGTATGCCAGCAGACAGGCCTATCGCGATGTTTTTCCACAACAGCAGGACTGACGCCGATACAACTGGAGTTTCCGGGTTTATCCTGGAAATTGCGGCCGGGCTGGCTGTTCGAACCTGAAAAATTCAGGTTCATGCATTTCGCTCGGCTGAACAGCATTGGCGCCAGTCTCCTAGCCCTTGTCCGT
Source organism: Sulfuricella sp. (assembly GCA_028714955.1). Taxonomy (GTDB): domain Bacteria; phylum Pseudomonadota; class Gammaproteobacteria; order Burkholderiales; family Sulfuricellaceae; genus Sulfurimicrobium. The sequence continues at coordinate 9,873 of JAQTLK010000061.1, read as the reverse complement.
CATGATGAAAAACATTCCCGCCGCAGCGAGCATCATCCATAGGACCATGGCCCATATGCCGAGCCGTTCCGAGAGCGGGCCCATGTAGAACAGTGAAATCAAGGCCAGCGCCAGAATGATGTTGCCGGTCCAGAAACGGCTGCTATGTTTGGTTTCGTTCATTGAAAAATCTTGCGAGTATTGTGGAACCCCGCATTCTATGGGATGCGGTTCCTCAACGGAAGGGGAGAAAATCGCTCTGAAAGAGGGACCGCCAGCGAAAAAATGCGGCGGGGTGCACGAGCCGTGTGGTCAGGCGCTGCGGCTTGTCTTTGGGATGGTAAGATACGTTTCACTGGCGCGTCTGCGCATCATCAATCCACAAGGCATATATGCAACAACTTGAATTCATACTGACCCGCGAATTTGTCGAACTGGACAATCTGCTTAAATTGACTGGTGTTTGCGAGAGTGGCGGTATGGGGAAAACACTGGTGGCCGCCGGTGAAGTATCGGTGGATGGCAGGCTGGAGTTGCGCAAGACCTGCAAGATCCGGGCAGGTCAGGTGGTTGCGCTCGGCGACGTGCAAATCAACGTGGTCGGCGCTTCTGAAGATGGCAACGCCGACTCGTGAGGTGTTTCCCTTGCCGGTCAAACTTTTTTCCCTGAGCAATGTGCCCGACGACGAGGCGGAAGACGTGCGTGCCTTGTTGAGAGCCGGTGAAATCGATTTTTATGAAACCGCGGCGGGAAACTGGGGTATTTCAGCACCGGCCTTATGGCTGAATGACGAGCGCGGGTTGGCGCAAGCGCGGGCGCTTATCGATGCGTATGAGCTGGAGCGCATGCTCAGGGCGCGGGAGGAATACGCGCAGCGGCAAAGAGATGGCCATAAACGGACTATCGTCGATATGGTCAGGGAAAATCCGCTGCGTTTCATCGCTTATGTGGCGGCCATCGTTGCCATCCTGTATTTTTCCACCAGGCCTTTCCTGGATATCGGGAAGTAGCAGCCCCTCCTCACGCGGGAATCTCTGAAATTCAACGGCTTGTCATGATGGCAAAATTACAGCGCCGGACCGCTGGCGGCGAACATGGCGCAGACGCCGATTATGTTACAATTCAAAATTGTTTGGGTTGTGCCGCGCAATGGCGATCAGGCGGGATGTTGTCCTGCAATGTACTGAATATTAAGAGATTATTAAGGAACTGATGATGCAAACGGAAAATGTGAACCCGCTCGAAAGAACGCTGAACCTGGCCATCTCTCTGGCGCAGTTCGAGGCGGACGTGGAAAGCCGGCTGAAGAAAGTGGCGCGCACCGTGAAAATGCAGGGCTTCCGTCCCGGCAAGGTGCCGATGAAAATGGTGGCGCAGCAGTATGGCGGCCAGGTGCGCCAGGAAGTACTGGGTGAATTGGTGCAAAAAAGCTTCGCCGATGCCGTACAACAGCAACAGTTCAGGGTCGCGGGCTATCCCCGCATCGAGCCCAGGAGCGGTCAGGACGAAGACGGGGTGATGGCGTTTTCTGCCACGTTTGAAGTCTATCCCGAGGTGGTGCTGGGCGATATCAGCGATGTTTCTATCGAGCGCCCGGTCGTTGCCGTGGGCGATGATGAAGTGAACAAGACCCTCGAAATCCTGCGCAAGCAGCGCGTGGATTATCAGACGGTTGAGCGTGCAGCGGCGGAGGGCGATCGCGTCAACGTGGATTATCGCGGCACGCTGGATGGCGCCGAATTTGCCGGAGGGCAGGCCAAGGGTTTCGACCTGGTGCTCGGCGAGGGCCGTACCCTGGCGGATTTCGAGAACCAGTTTGTCGGCATGAAGGCGGGTGAGAGCAAAAGTTTTGAAATGACTTTCCCGGCGGATTATCACGCCAGCGAACTGGCAGGTAAGACCGTGAACTTCGAAGTGACCATGAATGCGGTGCAGGAACCCCGGTTGCCGGAACTGGACGCTGAATTTGCCAAAAACCTGGGTGTTGCGGATGGCGACCTGACAAAGATGCGCGAAGAAATTCGCGCCAGTCTCGAGCGTGAAGTCAGAAAGCGCGTGCAGGACAGGCTTAAAACCCAGGTCATGGAATCCCTGCTCGAAGCGACCAAGTTGGACTTGCCCGGCGCGCTCATCGAATTGGAAATCGGGCGCCTGATGGAACAAATGCGCCAGTCCATGAGCCGGCAAGGCGTGCAGATTCCGGAAGGCATGGGGTCGCCGGACCTGCATCGCGATCAGGCAAAACGCCGTGTTGCCCTGGGCTTGATTTTGGCGGAAGTGGTCAAATCTAATCAGCTTCATGCCAAGCCGGAACAGGTGAGGGCGCAAGTCGAAGAGGTGGCGCAGAGCTATGAGGATGCGGATTCGGTGGTGAAGTACTTCTATTCCAATCCGCAGCAAATGGCTGAAATCGAATCTCTGGTGCTGGAAGGAAACGTGGTCGAATGGGCGCTGACGCGCGCAAAGGTTGTCGACAAGCCGACCGTTTTTGACGAATTTATGGGGAAAGCATAAATGATGGCAATGAGCAGCTGGGAGCCAGAGAACCTCGGCTATATCCCGATGGTGATCGAGCAGAGCGGGCGGGGCGAGCGCGCCTATGATATTTATTCGCGCCTGCTGAAGGAGCGTGTGGTGTTTCTGGTGGGGCCCGTCAATGAAATGACCGCCAACGTGGTCGTGGCCCAGTTGCTGTTTCTGGAATCGGAAAATCCTGACAAGGATATTTCGCTCTATATCAATTCCCCTGGCGGTTCCGTGACCGCGGGCATGGCGATTTACGACACCATGCAGTTCATCAAGCCCGATGTCTCCACCCTGTGCATCGGCCAGGCGGCCAGCATGGGGGCCTTGCTGCTGACGGCGGGCGCCGCTGGCAAGCGCTACAGCCTGCCCAGTTCGCGCATGATGATCCACCAGCCGCTGGGCGGCTTTCAGGGCCAGGCATCGGACATCGAAATTCACGCCAGGGAGATTCTTTTCCTGCGCGAGCGCCTCAATGGAATTTTGGCCAAACATACCGGTCAGACGGTCAAGGCTATTGAAAAAGATACCGATCGTGATAACTTTATGAGTGCGGAAGAGTCGGTAAAGTACGGCTTGATCGACAAGGTACTTGTCAGCCGCGCCGAAACAGCGGCTTGATTGACTCCATTTCAGGACAAAAACGATGGCAAAAGATTCAGGCAGTGAAAAGTTGCTCTATTGCTCATTTTGCGGCAAGAGCCAGCACGAGGTGCGCAAGCTGATTGCCGGGCCTTCCGTGTTTATTTGCGACGAATGCGTGGATCTGTGCAATGACATCATCCGCGAGGAAGTGCGCAACGACCAGTCCGTCAAGGGCACCATTTCCGATCTGCCGTCGCCGCAGGAAATCTGTCGCATCCTGGACGAGTATGTCATCGGCCAGTCTCAGGCGAAACGCACATTGTCGGTCGCGGTATATAACCACTACAAGCGACTGAAAAACTATAACAAGGACGACGAGGTCGAGCTCGCCAAGAGCAATATTCTGCTGATCGGGCCGACAGGTTCGGGCAAGACGCTGCTGGCGCAGACGCTGGCACGCCTCCTGAACGTGCCGTTCGTGATGGCGGATGCCACCACGCTGACCGAAGCCGGCTATGTCGGCGAGGACGTGGAAAACATTATCCAGAAGCTGCTGCAGAAGTGCGATTATGACATTGAAAAGGCGCAGCGCGGCATTGTCTACATTGACGAGATCGACAAGATTTCACGTAAATCCGACAATCCGTCCATCACCCGCGACGTCTCCGGCGAGGGCGTGCAGCAGGCGCTGCTCAAGCTGATCGAGGGCACGACTGCCTCGGTGCCGCCGCAAGGTGGGCGCAAGCATCCCAACCAGGAGTTCGTGCAGGTGGATACCACCAATATCCTGTTTATTTGTGGCGGCGCTTTCAGCGGTCTTGAAAAAGTGATCCGCAGCCGCTCGGAAAAGGGCGGCATTGGCTTTGGCGCCGAAGTGAAGAGCAAGGACAACCGCAAGGACATCGGCGAAGTATTGCGCGAAGTGGAACCGGAAGACCTGATCAAGTACGGCCTGATTCCGGAGTTCGTCGGACGCTTGCCTGTCGTGGCCACCCTGGAAGAGTTGGACGAATCCGCCATGATCCAGATTCTGACCGAGCCCAAGAACGCCTTGACCAAGCAGTACCAGAAGCTGTTCGAAATGGAGGGCGTGGAACTGGAATTCCGCGACAATGCGCTGGATGCCATCGCCAAGAAAGCGCTGGCGCGCAAGACCGGCGCGCGCGGATTGCGCTCCATCCTGGAGCATTCGCTGCTGAATACCATGTTCGATTTGCCGTCCCTCTCCAATGTAAGCAAGGTGGTGGTGGATGATGGCGTCATCAACGGCGAGGGCAAGCCGCTGATGATTTACGCCGATCAACCTCAGGTGGCTTGACGCATGTTTCACCGGAAGCCACGTGCTTCCGGTCGTTTCCCCTTTGCAACACCCCCGCTTGCTGTAGTTTATTTTCCTAACCGGCTTGAAATTGCCTGGCTGCTCCTTAATTTTGAATCACTGTAGTATTTATTAAGGTGAACACCCCATGTCGTTACACACGCACGAACCACTTTCCGATACCGTCAGCCTTCCGCTGTTGCCATTGCGCGACGTGGTGGTTTTTCCGCACATGGTGATTCCCCTGTTCGTCGGGCGTCCCAAATCCATCAAGGCGCTGGAAGCCGCGATGGAGTCCGGCAAGCATATCCTGCTGGTGGCTCAGAAATCCGCGGCCAAGGACGAACCGACGCTGGATGACCTGTATCACATCGGCAGTGTTGCCAGTATCCTGCAGATGCTGAAACTGCCCGATGGCACCGTCAAGGTGCTGGTGGAAGGCAATCAGCGCGCCGAAGTGAGCAAATTTTTCGACGGTGAGGAATATTTTTCTGCGCAGGCCAACGTGGTTCCGCCTGAAGCCGAAAATGACAACGAAACCGAAGCCATGATGCGCAGCGTGTTCGCGCAATTCGACCAGTATGTCAAGCTGAACAAGAAGATCCCGCCCGAGATTCTCACGTCCCTCGCCAGCATCGACGAGGCGGGGCGTCTCGCCGATACCATTGCCGCGCACCTGCCGCTCAAGCTGGAGCAAAAACAGCAGGTGCTGGAAATGTTCCCGGTACGCGCCCGTCTGGAGCATCTGCTCGGCCTGCTCGATGCGGAAATCGACATTCTCCAGGTCGAGAAGCGCATCCGCGGGCGCGTCAAGCGCCAGATGGAAAAGAGCCAGCGCGAGTATTACCTCAACGAACAGGTGAAAGCGATCCAGAAAGAACTGGGCGACATGGAAGAAGGCGCCGACCTGGACGAGCTGGAAAAAAAGATCATTGCTGCCCAGATGCCCAAGGAGGCCAAGGCCAAGGCCGAAGCGGAATTGAAAAAGCTCAAGCTGATGTCGCCGATGTCGGCGGAAGCCACGGTGGTGCGTAATTATATCGACGTGCTGGTGGGACTGCCGTGGAAGAAGAAAACAAAGATCAGCAAGAATCTGGCCGTTGCCGAAGCGGTTCTTGAAGAAGACCACTACGGCCTGGAAAAAGTCAAGGAACGCATCGTCGAGTATCTCGCGGTGCAGCAGCGCGTGGACAAGCTCAAGGCGCCCATCCTGTGCCTGGTGGGGCCGCCCGGGGTGGGCAAGACCTCCCTCGGACAGTCCATTGCGCGCGCCACCAACCGCAAGTTCGTGCGCATGGCGCTGGGCGGCGTGCGCGACGAATCCGAGATCCGCGGCCACCGCCGCACTTACATCGGCTCCATGCCCGGCAAGATATTGCAAAGCATGAGCAAGGTGGGGGTGCGTAATCCCCTGTTCCTGCTGGATGAAGTGGACAAGATGGGCATGGATTTCCGCGGTGACCCCTCGTCGGCATTGCTGGAAGTGCTCGACCCGGAGCAGAACCATACCTTTGTGGACCATTACGTCGAGGTGGAATACGACCTCTCCGACGTGATGTTCGTCGCGACGTCCAACACCATGAATATTCCGGCGCCGTTGCTGGACCGCATGGAAGTGATCCGTCTCTCCGGCTACACCGAGGACGAGAAGGTCAATATCGCCATGCGCTATCTGCTGCCCAAGCAGTTGAAAACGCACGGCCTCAAGGATAGCGAAATCAGCGTGCCAGAAAGCGTGGTGCGCGATATTGTGCGCTACTACACCCGCGAGGCCGGCGTGCGTAGCCTGGAGCGCGAGATTGCCAAGATCTGCCGCAAGGTGGTGAAAGAGTTGCTGGTCAAGCCGAGCAGCAAGAAAATTTCTATTACCACGCGCAATCTGGATAAATATCTCGGCGTGCAGCGCTTTACCTTCGGCGTGGCCGAGCAGCATAACCAGGTGGGACAGGTGACGGGACTTGCGTGGACCGAAGTGGGCGGAGAATTACTGACCATCGAGGGCGTGGTGCTGCCCGGCAAGGGGAAGATGATAACGACCGGGAAACTGGGGGATGTGATGCAAGAGTCCATCCAGGCAGCCCTGTCGGTGGTTCGCAGCCGCGCGCGCGCGCTTGGCATTGCCGAGGACTTCTACCAGAAGAATGACATTCACATCCACTTGCCGGAAGGCGCGACGCCCAAGGATGGACCGAGTGCGGGCATCGCCCTGACTACGGCAATGGTTTCCATCCTGACCGGAATACCGGTACGCGCAGATGTAGCCATGACTGGTGAAATCACCTTGCGCGGCGAGGTCTTGCCGATCGGTGGCCTGAAAGAGAAACTGCTGGCCGCACACCGTGGCGGAATCAAGACGGTCCTGATACCGCAGGAGAACGTCAAGGACCTGGCGGAAATCCCGGACAATATCAAGGGCAAACTGGAAATCCATCCCGTTAAATGGATCGATCAGGTGCTCGATTATGCACTGGAGCGCAAGCCGCAAGCATTGCCCGAGAAAGCGGATGAACTCCCTCCCCTGCCAGCGGTGGCAGATGAAAAAACGGAAGTCTCTGCGGTCAAGCATTAAACCTAGAAACCTCAGTTGACCGCTTGCCATGAGGCATAGCATTCTGGTTCTAAACAACTGTTGTCGCAACTTTACGCTCACCCGTCTGGTGAGGGCGCTACGGGCCGGATTGCACGGTTTTTCGGGCGCATGGCGGCGTTGCAACGCCTTGGCATGGAATAAGCATTCCGCGTCGTCGCGCCTTGCCCTCCACCCAAAACGGGGTGGGCAGGGATGGGCGGCTTTTGCCCGCCTCGCAAAAAACCGCACACTCCAGCCCGTCCAACTGAGGTTTCTAGGTTAAACTGTTTGGCATGGTATGACGCAGAACCGCTTGACACAAGGTTTTGCGGCTTGCTATAAAGCTGATGCTGGAGCGTATGTTATTTCAACCGAACGAAAGGGGACTACACGTGAACAAATCCGAGCTGATTGATGCGATCGCCAAAGATTCCGACATGTCCAAGGCTGCTGCGGGTCGTGCACTGGATGCGGCTGTCGCTGCTGTCAAGGGCGCCCTGAAAAAAGGCGACATGGTGACTTTGGTAGGTTTTGGCACTTTCTACGTAGGCAAGCGTGCTGCGCGTAACGGACGCAATCCGCGAACCGGAGCCGTTATCAAGATCAATGCCGCGCAAACCCCGAAATTTAGGGCTGGCAAAGCGCTCAAGGATGCTGTAAACTAGCGCTCTTTCGAGTTTGGCAATTGATGAAATCAAGCACGGATTGCTGATCGATGGGTGCTTAGCTCAGCTGGTAGAGCGTCGCCCTTACAAGGCGAATGTCGGCGGTTCGAACCCGTCAGCACCCACCAGTAGGGCACAAGTTTCTGGAGTGGTAGTTCAGTTGGTTAGAATACCGGCCTGTCACGCCGGGGGTCGCGGGTTCGAGTCCCGTCCACTCCGCCAAATCAAGGGTGAACTTCGGTTCACCCTTTTTATTTCTTGCAGCCAAAACTATTCAGGTTTGAATTATGCTAGAAGTCATACGTGAACACGCTCAAGGCAAGATTGCCAAAATAATTCTCGCCCTTATTACCATCCCTTTTGCGCTATGGGGCGTCGACTCCTACCTGAAGAACGCCGGGGATGGCCCAATAGTCGCCAAGGTGGGGGGGCAAAAAATTTCCCAGACAGAGTTCGCCCAAGCGCTGAAAGACCAGCAGGAACGCATGCGCGCGGCATTGGGCAAGAACTACGACGCATCCATGATGGACCGTCCTGAAATGCGCAAATCTGTGCTGGACGGGCTGATCAACCAGCGCCTTATCCTGGCGGATGCGGCGCAGGAGGGCCTGGCCATTTCTGACGCACAACTGGTTCGAATCATTGCCGGAATAGATGCCTTTCAGGAAAACGGCAGGTTTTCCCAGCTTCGCTATGAAGCCCTGTTGCGCCAGCAAAACATGTCTCCCGCCATGTTCGAGCATCGCGTGCGCCAGGATTTGCTGATGCAGATAGCTCAGGATGGCGTGGTTCGTCCGGCCTCGCTGCCCAGGAGCGTGGCCGAAAGGCTGATGCGCATCAACGAGCAGGAGCGCGAGGTGAGTCAGGCGGTGATGCCAGTCGAGCAGTTCATGTCGCAGGTCAAGGTGGATCCATCCGCGGTCAAGGATTATTACGACAAGCATCCCGACGAATTCAAGGTTCCCGAGCAGGTACGGCTGGAATATGTCGTTCTCTCCGCGGAGAGCCTGATGCCTCAGATGAGCGTGAGCGATGATGAGGTCGCTGCATATTACAAAGGGCATTTAACGCAGTTCACGCAGCCCGAGGAACGGCAGGCCAGCCACATCCTGATTGGCGTTGCGGCGAATGCCAGTGCCGCGGAAAAGTCCGCGGCGGAGGAAAAGGCGCGCAATATTTGGCAGGAGGCCAAGCAAAACCCGGCTAATTTTGCACAACTGGCCAAGCAGTATTCGCAGGATGCGGGTTCTGCGAGCCGCGGTGGCGACCTCGGTTTCTTCGCTCGTGGAGCGATGGCCAAACCTTTTGAAGATGCGGTCTTCAAGATGGCGCCGGACGAAATTAGCCAGCCTGTGCGGTCAGATTTCGGTTATCACATCATCAAGCTGGTGGCGGTCAAACCAGCCAAAACTCGTTCCTTGCAGGAAGTGCGCGGCGAGATTGTACAGGCACTGAAAAGACAAAAGGCCGGCAAGAAGTTCGCGGAAAGCGCGGAAAATTTCAGCAATGTAGTATATGAACAAGGCGATAGCCTCAAACCCGTCGCGCAGCAATTGGGACTGCAGGTCGAGCAAAGCGGCTGGGTGAGCCGCAAGGGTGGCGACACCCCGTTGCTCAATAACCCCAAGCTGCTGCAGGCGGTCTTTTCCGAAGACGTGCTGAAAAACAGGCGCAACACCGAGGCAATCGAAGTCGCGCCAAATGTTTTGGTTTCCGCGCGTTTAGTGGAATACAAGCCGACAAGCGTGAAGCCGCTGGAAGATGTCGCCACAGTGCTGTCGCAACGCCTGCAGCGCCAGCAGGCCGCAGTGCTGGCAATGAAATCGGGCAAGGACGCACTGTCGCAACTGCAGCAGGGCAAAACGCCCGCCGCGCTGAATTGGAGTCCCCCCCAGGTGGTCAGCAGAATTAAACCGGCAGGGCTGGAGCCGGCTGCGCTAAAAGCATTATTCAGACTTGACCCCGACAAGTTGCCGGCTTACACCGGCGTGGAAAATGCCCAGGGTGGCTTTACCCTGCTCAGGCTGATCCGCGTGATCGAACCCGCTACGCTGGATGAAAGCAGGAAGCAGGCCTACGCGCAGCGTTTTTCGGACATGCTGGAACAGGAATATGCCGCGGCTTACCTGGCAAGCCTGAGGTCGAAAGCCAAAATCGACATCAAGCGCGAAAGCTTGGAGAAAACCGAGCGTTAAATGGTAATGGGTGATGGGGAATGTGTGATTTCATTCCC
>JAQTLK010000060.1 GCA_028714955.1 Sulfuricella sp. | reverse complement strand
ATAAATAAATCCGGTCTCGGGATGAATGATAGATTACACAGAATATTATTTCACTACAATAGGTTACATAAAGCGCGAACCTGCTGGATTTTTTTATTTGCTTGGGGTTCGCGCAAGATCAAACAACCAAAGGGCCATCAAAATCAACCGCCCGAAAATTTCCATATTCCTTTACGTATAGTTCAACTGGTTCGATGAGCCGGTACAAACGCAGATTATCTTCCTTCTCGTTGATTTCAGCCAGCAACTGGCGTTCCAGTTCCTCATACTGCATTTGGTTAACGCTGCATTCGAACACGGATTTTTGTACCCGCTGGCCGGTCCGTTCGCAGAGTTTCGCCACCCGACGCAAACGTTTGCGCCCGGCTGCGGTTTCTGTAGAGACATCGTAGGTAACGATAATCAGCATGCCTATTTTGCCAGGAAGGGAAGATAGCCTTCCATCTCGCCGCGAATGGTGCGTGCCATGAAACGTGCCTGGAGTTGGGGCAACAAGCCGATGGGGACCTTGGCTTCCAGCAGGGGGTGGGTTATTTCCTCTTGTTTGCGCTCTTGGTAAGCGACGACGACAGTTTTCCGCGCGTCGCCGTCAAGGAGCACCGCGCCGCCTTCCCGATCCTGGAAATCTGCCTCGCCGATTTGACCCCGGTTGATGAGGGTCAGGGCCAAGCGGTCGGCGAGCATGGCGCGGAATTCTTCCATCAGGTCCAGAGCGAGTGCCGCCCGGCCAGGGCGCACCGCGTGGAGGAAGCCCAGTTGCGGGTCCAGGCCGACACTTTCCAGTGCCGAGCGGCAGTCGTTCATGACCATCGAGTAGAGGAAGGAGATCAGGGCATTGAAGCGGTCGCGCGGCGGGCGGCGGCTGCGACCATCCATGGTGAATCTCTCCCGGGCGCTCTTGCGCACCAGCCTGGGTAATACAGAAAAATAGGCTTTCGCGGCATCGCCCTCGATACCGCGCACCTTGTCCAGATCTGGCGCGTGGGGCAGGTTGCGAATGGAATGAGCCAGGGCTTCAGCGGCCTCGTTCAGGCATTTTCCGTCATCGGCGTCATCCGCTTCCCGCGCGCCGCGCTGCAAGACCTGGCGTGCGTTGCGCAATTTTCCGGCAATGACGGCGCGCGCAACATTCAGGGCAAATTCGCCATCCCCGGCAGCGCGATGTTGCGCCTGTCGTAACAGGATATTGCCACTCACCGCCCCCTCCAGCCGCGCCTTGAAACGCCCGTTGTGATCCAGCAGCACCAAAGCGATGCCGCTGTCGGCGCAGCGGTGCATGGCGGCCGGGGATACCATCACGTTTCCAAAGGTCACGACCGAACCCAGATGATGCAGCGGCACCTGCATTTTCTTCTCGTGCTCGACATCGATGCGCAGGGTGTCGTTGTCCAGATGCAGGTAGGCATTGGGCGTCATCACGTAGAGGGTGTTCAGGATCTGGCGCATTCGTCCCCCGGTTCGAACAGGGTTTCGCGCAGGGCGTGTACTCTCGCCCTGCCAGCCATGGCCTCCGGCTGGCAGATATCCTTGAGAGAGCATTCCCGGCAGCGGGCATCGTTCAACGGCGGGGGAAGAGAGCCGGATTCCAGAAGCGCGCGCACCGCCGCAGCGGTTTCTTCAACCTGGCGGCGCAAGGCATCCGTGATCGCCACTTCACGTCGGCGGCGGGATGAGTGGTGGTAAATCGCCCCCTTTGGCACGGGCTTGCCTGTCATCTCCTCCAGACACATGGCCTGGGCGGCGAGCTGGAGATCGTCATGGAGTTTTTCCCTCTTGCGTCCGTGCTTATATTCCACTGGGTAGGGCGTGCCGTCCGGCAGGAACTCCACCGCATCCGCCTTGCCAATCAACCCGAGCCGCTCGCACCACAAGGGCAAGGCACGTTCCACCCGCGCACCGATGCGCTCCTCGAATCCCGGCTCATCCACCCGCTGGTGCACCGCCTGGCCGCGCATGGTGTGAACGTTTTCCTCGAAAGCCTGCTCGACGTGGATCAGCGCGCACTGGCGCGGGCAATAGCTCCAGTGCTGGAGGGCGGAAAGGGAAATGGGGTCGGAAGGTTCCATCCAGCTAGCCGAACAGCCTTTCCAGCAAGGCATCGCGTTCCAGGCCGTGCACCTCGGAGATATCTGCCAGAATGGCGGCAAGCGTGCCTATGCGCAGCGGATCATGTAAGGGAACAGTCACATGATGTTGCCGCGGCACATCGCAGGTCAGCCGGACATGGCTTCCGGACTGGCGCGTTTGCCGGTATCCAAGTTTCGACAAACGCCTGACCAGTTCAGCCCCGGTCAAGTCACGCGGCAATCTCATGCAGCCAGCACTTCTTCCTGCACGATATGCAGGCGGATAACCCTGGGCATGTCCTGCTCATCGAAATGGCAATGCACCGCCTCCTGAATCATCAGGCGCAAATCCGGCAAGGTGTCTGCCTCGGTAAAAATAGACTCGCCCAATGCCCGCGCAATATAGCCGCCCTCGGGCGCCTGCTCGACAAGAAACAGAATTTCGCTCATTTCAGCACCTCCTCGTCATGCTCACACCTGAAACCACTCCCCTGCTCTCACCGGGATTCAGGGGACCGCCTTCCACATGGACATCATAGTCGCTAAATTCTCGCGGAACGGCAATGCCGTCCTTGAGCCGCGGCTGGATGCGGGAAAACAGGCTGTGGGCATGGGCATTGCCCAGCTCGGAATCGTGCTTGAACACATACAGACCACGGGTAGCCATTTCGCCACGCGCGGCGGAGCGGTCATGCTCGAACATCTGTTCCAGCGATTGCCACAGCAATTCCAGATCGTTCTCATCGAAACCGGTTTGTTTGGCGAGGAAGGAAGAGACGAAGCCGTGGGCGACGTAGAGACCGTAGGGAACAGTGAATTTGCGGCCCATGGTACGGTTGTCACCTGACTGTTTCTCGGCTTCCGCTTCCGTTGCCACCGCCATGCGGGTAATGGAATGCTCCAGTGCAACAATGGGGTCAATGGAGCGGGCGAAGGTCAATTGCACAGGGCCACGTACCTGGCCACAGTTAATGCCCGTTGACATCACCGCGCCGAAGGTTCGAACATCAAAGAAATTCTTGCACATCCATTGGCGCGCTTCTTCAACAGCATCGCCCCCCTTGCGTTTTTTGTCATCTCCTGCAAGCAATTCCTCCTTGCCGATACCGACATAGGCGCGCTTGTTCTGGTTATTGAGCACGGCCTTTTCCTTGACGTAAATCTCGAAGGGTGGCTGCTCACCCTTCACCAAACCGACAAAGTTGCGCACCTTGCGTTTGAGGCTGACATCCGTCACCAACCCACGCCCGGATTCTGCATCCACGCGCGGCAGGTTGCCTGCATCCGGGTCGCCGTTTGGATTTCCGTCTTTCACGTCGAACAGCAAAACGAAGTCGTAACGATTATTCAGAGCCATGATGTTCATTCTCCCTTGGGGGTGGATTCAGGTTTGGTAAAAAACGCTTGCCGCTGGTGGTAATAGCCGATGGCGAAACGCCCCTGGTCAGCCAGGCAGAGGTGCGGCGGAAAGTCGTTGATATCGGCCATGATCTGGCCAATGAGCTTTTCGAAGTAGCGCTTGCGCCCTTCTTCCAGCTTGGCGAGATGATGGTTTTTCAGCTTCATCAGGTTGGCAAATACGGTAACGGGCGTGCTGGACGCCGCGCCATAAAAGCGGTCGCGGATGGTGGCAGTGGGGTTGACCGCTTCCTCCTGTACCTTTTCCAGCACTGCGAACAGGCGTCCGATGCGGTAACCGGGATTCACGTTCGATTCATTGAGTGACACGGCAATCTCCTTTTCTTGGGAATTTGAGCGATTCAGGCAGGCTTTTATCAGCGCGGCGCGGGGATAAGTCACTTCCCGCTCGGCGCGGATGCGGCGCACAGCGGCCTGCAACAGAGTGTGCGGATACGCTGATCCCGCCAGAATGGCGCGCATCAACTCGCCGGCCAGGTTGGGGGGGATATTTTCGGATTTGCCTTGCGTTGCAGTTGAGACCAGCAGGCGAAAAAGCGAGAGATAAGGCTTCTCATAACTGGCGTGAACAATCTCCAAATTCTGAAAGTGCTGGCATATCCGCGCCGACATTTCCGCCACCGTGCCGACCTGCCAGAAACGCACGCTGATGCGTGCAGCATTGGGTGCAAGGCCGAGCACATAGAAACGGGTTTTGCCTCCCTCGTCACTGAGCGCACCCGACTGCGGCGCGTTGAACAATGCCTCGATAGCGCGCGTCTGCTTTGCCGGATCGTCCTTAGGTGGCTCGTCGAACAGGTCGGCAAATGCTTCCTCCAGGCCAGTGTGCCTTTCCGACCAGAAAACGGTAGAGGCATCACCGACCTGGATGCGCTGCGTACTCTCCTTGCTCAACAGATAGTTGAGCGCCGTTGTATAGGCGAAGGCAGCGCGCTTGCCAACGGGAGAATTGGCGCCTTGTTCCTTACCAAAGGAATTAAAGGCATCCTTGTTGAAAGAGACAATATTTGCTCCGCTGGTTTGCGCACCCCATACACCTTTGATAGCCGTGTGCAGTCGCTCGAAGCCGTCAGTCTCCCCGCTGACCAGGCAAGTGATTTCTTCCGCATCTGTACCGGAATTTTCCAGGATCGCCCTGACAGCCGGCCGCTGGCAAACCAGTTCGAGATCGCCGCTGAGACGGAAGGTCATTACCGGATTGGTTTCCAATATTTCGGGCCAGAGCGGATCGGCTTCCAATCGAGCGTTCACTGGCTCCTGCAAAAATGTGCGCACTGCCAACAACCCGGCATCGTCTGTTTTGTTGGCCACCTCGTTCAGTTTTGCCTGGAATGCGGCATGTTTCTCCCGCACGCGATCTGGTTTGTCGGCGTTGGTTGCTCCCAGCACATATTCAGCGTTATCCCACAGTAAATTTGCGGCAACCCCCGATGTTTTCTTCACACCTTGTGGCATCAGAAAATTACGAGCAATTTTCTTTTTTCCTTCGATGTGCCGCGTATCTTCAATCTGCACGAACCGCCCAGACGAATCAATTTCGATCACAAACGGGATCGCCTTGGTTTCGAAGCCAATACGAGGCAAATCCGGCTTGCGATCGTAGTAATCGCACAATGCCTGAAGAATCATCCCCTCACCTCCACATTGCTCAAATCCAGCACGCCATTTTTCATCTCGGCGCGAAAGAAGCGTGGGCTGGGGCTAGCCAGGTTGCTGTAGTCCATATCGTGCAGCATCCAGCCCAGGTCGCGGCTTTCCGCTATCGGCGCGGGTTCGGCAGCCGCATCCTTGACCAGGCGAAAGCTCGCGGCAAATTCGCGGCATCCCAGAAAAGGCTGGTTCACGCACTGGCCGCGGCTGGCGCGGCGCTCGAACATGTTCAGGAATTTCGCCGGGGTATTCCCCTCGTCGGCGGCGCGCTGCTCATCGGCATCATTGATGCGGTGTTTGGCCAGATGCGGGAAGTTGGGTTTGTGTTTTGCGGCACCGCACAGCTCAAACCCAGCGTGAACGCGGTAGGCGACATCGCGCAGGAACAGTCCGGCGCGTTGCTGGCGTTCGTCTTCGATGTAAAGGCCGAGGTCGCCGCTGCCGTTGTTCATGGCGGTCTGCACATTGCGCGACGACACTACTGCGCCCACTTCGTTGCGCCGCAAGGTAATCCACTTGATCGGCTGCAGCACTTCAATCTTGGTCACTTGCCAGCGGATGGCTGGTTTCCACAAGATGGCCTCGAATATTGCGCGAGCGGCAGAGGGCGTCATCACGTCATAGCTGACGCGCTCCACCTTCATTTCTGGTCGGGTAAAGCAGGCAAAATCACCGGTAACCTCCAAGCAAAATGTCTTCATGTTTTCCTTCCCTGATTTTTGTTCATACCACCAGCTCATCTGGAGCCATGTTGCCATCAATCACCACACCCAGTATCTTGTCATAAAGCTTGCCGCCAACCTGGGCATAAATGCCCGGCCATATCTGGCGTACATCGCCCTGGCTTTCGAGTTGCGCGAACAGTCGCTTGGGCAGGTTCACCGTATAGCGTTGCAGCTTGCGCATCAGCCAACGTTGCGGGCCTTCCTTTTCCAATCTGCCGAGCAATGTCTCGTTGTCGCCGTAACGCACCAGGATGGTCTGATAGATGCTGTCGTCGATCAGGCGGAATTTTTCGGCCGCGCTGCGGAACTGGATTTCGCCGCTTCCGGCATCGCGCGTCAGCAGGTCATGAATGCCGTGCTTGTCGAGCGAGGGTGCGCGCACATATAGATGCTCGAAAAATTGCCGGGTGAGGTCACGCCCCAATACATCGCGCTCATTGCCCGACAGCAGACTGACGGAAATTTGCGCTGCTTGCCGCAACAGCCCGGGCGGCGCGGGCTTGGGCGGAACAAACACCACCACCCTCCCCAAGCCATTTTGCCTGCCTTCGCGGTTGCAGCGCCCCGCCGCCTGCGCGATGGAATCCAGCCCGGCCAGGGCGCGATACACCACGGGGAAATCCACGTCCACGCCAGCTTCGACAAGCTGGGTGCTGATGACGCATACCGGCTCGTTGCGCTTCAAGCGCTGCTTGATGTCCGCAATGACCTTGCTGCGATGCTCGCCGCACATCAGCGCGGAAAGATGAAGCGTGCCTTCCGGCATCAGCCTATGCAGCTCGCGCGCATCGTCGCGGCGGCTGACGATACACAGCACGCTGGGATGCTTGACCAGTTCATCGGCCAGGCTCACCCAGTCTCGCGGCGTGGTCAGATCTTCCGGCACGCTGACTTCCACCCGCTTCAGTGCCCGATACAAGGCATCCGGGTCGTCCATGATTTCGCGCACCTTGTCCAACCCGCGAAATGCTTGCATGCCAAAAGACTGGAACGAGCCCAGCACCGGCTGGGTAGCGGTGGAAAGTACGAACGTCACACCGTAATGATCGGCCAACTGGTTCATCACATCCGCAATCGGTTGCAGGAATTCCGGCGGCAACAACTGCGCCTCGTCCAGCACCACGACACTGTTGACGATGTTGTGCAGCTTGCGGCAGCGACTGGTGCGCGCAGCAAACAGCGACTCAAAAAACTGCACGTTGGTGGTGACGACAATGGGGGCATCCCAGTTTTCCGTTGCCAGACGCGAGCGTGCATCTTCCTTTTCAGGATCAAGATTGGCGTGGTGTTCAACCACGTTGTCGCCAAATATCTCACGGAATATGCCTGCCGTTTGCTCGATGATGCTGGTATAAGGAATGACATAGATGATGCGCTGCTTTTGGTGCCGGACGGCATGCCGCAGGGCGAAGGCCATGCCCGACAAGGTCTTGCCGCCGCCGGTTGGCACGGTGAGCGAAAACATCCCCGGCGTCAGGCCGGCCTTATCCCGGCACTGCCGCAGGATATCTGCACGAATGGCATTGACAGGAGTGTTGGCGGCATCCTGGGAAATCATTGCCATGTATTTGTCAAAATCCGCCAGCAAGCTGCCCACATCCCGATGCCCCGCACGAATAGCGGTCTTTTCGCCATCCATAAAGGCTTCGGTATCGAGAAAATCTGCATCCACCAGGCAGGAAAATAGCATCCGCAACCACAATGCCATCCCGGAAGACCCACCCGGTATGCGGGAAACTGGCCTAGGCTGCGCCAGAAGGCCAAGGGGCAACGGCTGCTTCAAAACACGGTCCAGCAATTCCGGTTGATCGAGTCGCACCGATAATGCCTTACCGCCACTATCCGCTGAAGACCAGTCAGGAAGGCCTGCATGATGGCCTGCGATCAGATAAGCCAAAATACGTCCATGTGCACCAAAGGTGTTGGTTGCGTGTATCGCACCCGCGGTGGAGTGATCCACCCTCCCAGGCGCCCCTTCGATATGCGCCTCGGCGTCGTAGCCGCTGACCTTTTTGATGTAGTGCTGGAATTCTGCGCTATATTTACCCAAGTCGTGCCACAACCCGGCAAGCCGCGCCCAATCGGCCGCACCAAAGCATTCGGCAGCATCTTCCGCCCGATGGGCTACCCCGTTCAGATGCTCGCCCAAAGCATGTTCATGCCATTGAACATCCTGTCTGACATGCGCAAAAGGCTGCTGCTCTTGCCTGTTGTTCTTTTCCATCTCCACCTCATGCGCGCCCGGCAGCAAGCATGAAGCCGGCACGAAAAAGCAGTTTCAGCGCCAGTTGCGTGGCTGACGGCGGCTGGACGCCATAACATCCTTGCCTTTCATTCCTGGCAGGTTAGACCGCTCCGGCGCGTTTAACTTGCCTGTCCGCAGGCGAAGCCCTTTACAGGGTCTTCGAGTAACGCGGCTTGATTTCGACCGACTGCTGGTGCAAATAGGCATCGAAGGGCATGGCGATGTTGCGCAGGAAAATGCGTCCGGTTTCCGTCACCTTGATTATGCCGGGTTCCAGTTGCACCAGGCCGTCTGCCGCCAGGTCCTGAAGTTCCGGCAGCGCGTCGGCGAAGAAGGTGTCGAAATCGATGCCCCACTGGGCGCCGAATCTGGCTTTGTCGAGTTCCAGGTCGCACATGATCTGGCTGATGGCTTCACGCCGGATTTTGTCGTCGCGGGAAATGCGCAGGCCGCGTTCCGTGGCGAGGCCGCCGGCACCGATGCGGCGCTGGTATTCGGCCAGATTCTTGGCATTCTGCACGTAGACGTCTTCTGTCTGGCTGATGCCCGAGACGCCGAAGGCGTAGATGTCGCAATTGCGGTTGGTGGTATAGCCCTGGAAATTACGGTAGAGTGTCTTCGCTTTCTGGGCCCTGACGATCTCGTCGTCGGCCTTGGCGAAATGGTCCATGCCGATATAGACATAGCCTTCAGCCGCCAGGCGCTCCATGATGAGTTTCTGCAGCGCGAGCTTGGTGGGCAGGTCGGGCAGCGCGCTTTCCGGGATCAATTTCTGGTGCTTCTTCATCCACGGCACGTGCGCGTAGTTGAATACGGCCAAGCGGTCGGGTCCGAGCGCGATGATCTTGTCCAGGGTCGGCGTGAAGCTTGCCACGCTCTGATATGGCAGACCGACCATCAGGTCGATATTGATACTTTTGAATCCGGCTTCGCGCAGCCAGCCGAACACCTGGCGAATCAGCGCTTCGGGCTGTACGCGGTTGACGGCCTTTTGCACTGCCTCATCGAGATCCTGCACCCCCATGCTGACCCGGTTGAAGCCCGATTCGGCCAGCGCTGCGATATGTTCCCGGCTCAACTCGCGCGGGTCGAGCTCGCAACTGATTTCGGCATCCGGCGCGATATTGAAGCGCGATGCGAGATGCTGGAAAAGACGCCGGATGTCGGCAGGCTTGAGAAAGGTCGGGGTGCCGCCGCCCCAGTGCACCTGTTTTGCCTGACGGCCGGGCGCAGTCAGCGCCGCGACCCGGTCGATTTCCTGAAACAGGTAGCCGAGGTAGCTATCGGCCTTGCTGTAGTCATGCGTTGCCACCATGTTGCAGCCGCAGTAATAGCACAAGGTATCGCAAAACGGGACGTGGACATAAAGCGACAGGTCGCGGCCAAGCGCCTGGGTGGCGTTGATCTCTCCCAGCCATTCCTTTTCGCCGAAAGCCTCGGTGAAATAAGGCGCGGTGGGGTAGGAGGTATAGCGCGGCCCGGCCTTGCTGTATTTTTCGAGAAGGGAGATTGCGAGTTCCATGAATATAAGCGCCAGATAAGGTTGGTGGATTATACCCTTCCAGCCGCCGGATTTTGATGAAAAAACGCCCCGTGTTGGGTTACACTCCGCCGATCATTATCATTTTCTGACCAAGCGCATGAGCAAGGCCGCAATCCCGATAGCCATCGGGCGCTTCAAGATTTTACGGGTACTCGGCGAAGGCGCCCAGAGCGTGGTTTATCTCGCGGAAGACCCGAGCCTGCAGCGTGAAGTGGCCATCAAGACGGTGCACCTCGCCGGCGGGGAGGATCACTTCAAGCGCATGCGAACGCTGATCGATGAAGCACGTACCGTCAGCAAGCTGCAACACCCCAATATCGTGCCGATTTTCGAGGCCGGCGAACACGAGGGCAACGCCTACCTGGTATTCGAGTATGTTCAGGGCAGCGACCTCTCCCAGCTCATCAGGCGCGAGGGTGCGCTGCCCTCGCCGCGCGCGGTGGAGCTGGCGATCCAGATTCTCGATGCCGTGGCCTGCGCCCATCATCACAACATCATCCACCGCGACCTCAAGCCCTCCAACATTCTGCTTAACGCCGCGGGGGTGCCGCGCGTGATGGATTTCGGCATTGCCACGCGCATTTCCGAAAAAACCGGCGTGGAGCAGGAACTGATGCTGTTCGGCACCCCCGGCTACATGGCGCCGGAATATATTACCGGCAAGGAAATCGGTCCCGGGCTGGACATTTTCGCCTGCGGCATGATTCTGCACCAGATGCTGACCGGCAAGCCTGCGGTGCATGGCCGCGATGCGCGCGATACGCTGCGCCTCATTGTCGACGAGACTATCCCCCCGCCCTCGGCGCGCAATGGCCAGGTGGACGAAAAACTCGACGATATCGTGCTCAAGGCGCTGGCAAAAGATCCCATGGGGCGTTATGGCTCGGCCCAGGAAATGAAAACGGCGCTGCAGGCTTACCTCGACCCAGCGGCCGACCCGATTGCCAGCGGCGCCAGCCAGGGGACGCTGGATTTTTTACTGCGCCGCATGCGCCACAAGAGCGACTTTCCGGCCCTTGCGGAGTCCATCAGCGCCATCAACCGCATCGCCTCCTCCGAGATGGAAAGCGTCACGGAGCTTTCCAATGCCATCCTCAAGGATGTGGCGCTCACCAGCAAACTGCTGAAAGTGGTCAACGCCGCCTATTATTCGCAGTGCGGCGGCGGCGCCATCAGCACGGTGTCGCGCGCGGTAGTGATCCTGGGTTTCGACGCGGTGCGCAACCTGGCGCTCACCCTGATGCTGTTCGACCACCTGCAAAACAAGGAGCACGCCGCCCTGCTCAAGGACGAGTTCGTGCGCTCGCTGTACAGCGGCATCATCGCCAGGGGACTGGCCAACAAGGTCGGCGTGCGCAATGGCGAAGAAGGCTTCATCTGCGCGCTGTTCCACAATCTGGGGAAGATGCTGTGCATGTTCTACCTGATGGAAGAGGTGGAAGAAGTCGACAGGATCGCCTTGCAGAAAAAGATGAACGAGGAAAATGCCTCCATTGCCGTGCTTGGCATGTCCTACCAGGACATAGGCATGGGTGTTTCCAGGGCGTGGAACTTTCCCGAACAGATTTCTTATAGCATGCGCAGCCTGCCGCCTGGCGACAGGATCAAGAAACCGTTTACGGACCTGGACCGCCTCAACACGCTGTCGGCCTTTTCCCATGAAATCTGCCGCATGGCCAGTCAGGAAGGAAGCAGCGAAAAAACCAGGGAACTGTTGCGGCTCACGCAAAGATTTGGCTCCGCCATGGAGATCGGCGAAAAAGCCATCCTCGCTGTTGCCGAAAGTGCCGCGCTTGATTTTGCCAAATTCGTCAGCACGCTGCAGCTTGACCTGCGCCAGAGCAAACTGGGGAAACAGCTGATTAAAGGCGCCACCGCGGAGGAAGCTTCCCCAGCGACCATGGCGACCGCCAGCGGCATGACGGACGCGATCCTCGGCGAAGCGGACACGTTGACCGGAGAAGACGACCCGACCCGCACCATCGAGCTCCCGCCCGGAAGAATGCATGAGAACGCCCAGGGCATCCTCACCCAGGGCATTCAGGACATCAGCAATTCTCTGGTGGAGGGGCGTTCGCTCAACGACATCATGCGCATGATCATGGAAACCATGTACACCAGCATCGGTTTCTCCCGCGTGCTGCTATGCATCAAGGACGCGCGCCAGAGCATGATGCTGGCGCGTTCTGGCTTCGGCCCGGACGTCAGCCAGGTCACCAAGGACTTCAAATTCCCCATGGCTTTCGCACCGGATGTTTTCCATGTCAGCCTGAAAAACAACGTGGACATCATTATCGAGGACATCGACGACCCCAAGATCCAGGCCCGCATCCCGGAATGGTTCCGTCAGGCCGTCCCGGCGCACACCTTCGTGCTGTTCCCGATCGTGCTCAAGAACAACCCGGTGGCCCTGATCTATGCGGACAAGCCCAAAGCCGGAAGCATCAAGCTGCCTGAGCAGGAACTGGGGCTATTGCGCGTGCTGCGCAACCAGGCAGTGCTGGCAATCAAGACGCAGACGTAAAAAAGGGCGTCCGGTGCAGCCGTCCATTCCTTCAACTGCCCAATGACGGATAACCGAGGAGATCGGTCACACAGAAACTCACGGCAAGGCAGGCAAGCCCAGTTCCTTGAGAAAGGCGTTGTGTTTCTCCCTT
Organism: Sulfuricella sp.; assembly: GCA_028714955.1. Lineage (GTDB taxonomy): Bacteria > Pseudomonadota > Gammaproteobacteria > Burkholderiales > Sulfuricellaceae > Sulfurimicrobium. The sequence goes on along the minus strand of JAQTLK010000060.1, from coordinate 2,932 downwards.
GCCTTCTCGATGTTCTGCGCCAGCGATTCCAGCTTGGCATGGGTTGCCTGCAAATCAACTTCCTCTTCCGCCTCGGCGGTGCTGATGTAGCGCGAGATGTTCAGGTTGTAGCCTTCCTTCTCGATTCGCTCCATCGGCACACGCATGGAATAGCGCTCCTCTTCCTTGCGGTACTGGTAAGTGTCGATGATCTTGTCGATGTGCTCCGGCAGCAGACGGTTTTGTCGCTTGCCCTTCTCGAAGTGCTCGGCGGCGTTGATGAACAGCACGTCATCAGGCTTCTTGCATTTCTTCAACACCAGAATGCACACCGGGATGCCGGTGGAGAAGAACAGATTGGCGGGCAGGCCGATCACTGTATCGATATGGCCGTCTTGCAGCAGTTTGGTGCGGATGCGCTCTTCCGCGCCGCCACGGAACAGCACGCCGTGGGGCAGGATGATGGCCATCACGCCGTCCTGCTTCAGGTAGTGGAAGCCGTGCAGCAAAAAGGCGAAGTCGGCGGCGGACTTGGGAGCCAGGCCGTAATTCTTGAAGCGCATATCCTCGCCCAGCGCCTCGGTTGGCTCCCAGCGGTAGCTGAACGGCGGATTGGCCACCACCGCGTCAAACTTCGGCATCCTGGCCGGGTTCATTTCGCGCAGCCAATCCCAGTCGTTGGTCAGCGTGTCGCCGTGGTAAATCTCGAACTCCGAATCCTTCACACCGTGCAGCAGCATGTTCATGCGCGCCAGGTTGTAGGTGGTGATGTTCTTTTCCTGCCCGAATATCTTGCCGATGCCGTGCGGCCCCATGCGGTGGCGCACATTCAGCAGCAGCGAGCCGGAGCCGCAGGCAAAGTCGAACACGCTTTCCAGTTGCTTGCGTTGGCCGGTGGCAGGCTCCTGGCTGTCGAGCGTGACGATGCCCGACAAGATGCTGGAAATCTGTTGCGGCGTGTAAAACTCGCCCGCCTTCTTGCCCGAACCGGCGGCAAACTGGCCGATCAGGTATTCATAGGCATCGCCCAGCGTGTCCTTGTTGGTGGAAAACTTTGCCAGCCCCTCGGCAATCGCCTTGATCACGGTGCAGAGCGTGGCGTTTTGCGCGGTGTAGCCACGGCCCAGCTTTTCCGAATTCAGGTTGATCTCGGAAAACAGTCCGCCGAAGGTGCTGGCGAAGGATTCATTCTCGATGTAATCGAAGCCCTTTTGCAGGGTGTGCAGCAGTTCCCCATCTTGCGTGCGCGCCATCTCGGCGATGCTGCTCCAAAGGAAAGCGGGCTGGATCACATAATGCGTCTTGCGGCGCATCTGCTTTTCAAATTCAGCCGTGTCGTCCGGGTTTTGCGCGTACCACACCGCCAGCGGCGCGCGGCGGTCACCCGCGACCAGCTTCGGATAATCCGCCCCCAGTTCCTTTTGCGCCGCTGCCTCGTAGTTGTCCGACAGATAGCGCAGGAACAGGAAAGACAGCATGTAATCGCGGAAGTCGTCCGCGTTCATCGCGCCGCGCAGGGTGTCGGCAATGCCCCACAGCGTGGTGCCCAGTTGTTTTTGGTCTTGTTCGGTCATTTGATTCCTTCGTTTTTTTCATCGTTCCCACGCTCCAGCGTGGGAACGCACCCCAAGGCGCTCCAGCGCCCAGTATCGGTCAGCACCATGAGTCAATACCGATCAGCCCCGGTTGCCCAAGATAATTCCGCGCACTTGAATAACGCCAATGCTCGGGCAGATCCACATAGCCGCGCTTCACCGGATTGCGGTGGATGTAATCCAGCTTCTCCCGCATTACGTCTTCACTGAACACCATCTCGGCATGCGAACCTTCCTGCCAAAACTGATATTCCCGATCACTCTTGTGTGCCTTCTTTGCAAATCGCAGCCGCGCCAACAGGTACTCCGCCTTGTGCGCCAACAGCAACTCAATGAGCCGGGCAGCGGTGAAAGACTTGAAACTGCTCAGGCACTTATCCAAACGCGGTGCCTGAGCCGCGAAATGCAGATGGTTTTCCAGAATCACATAACCGAAAAGCTGCAAGCCATCGTGCTGGCGCTGGTGCGACCAGCTATCAAGGAGAATTTGCACCGCATCCGGGCGGGTAAATACAGGCAGCCACTCGACCACCGTGCAAGTCAAAAAATGCGGCTTGTCCGGCTCAAGGATCACGTATCGGCTTCGGCTCATGGTTTTGCACTAGGTCAAGACGCTGGAAGATTGGATCGTTGGATCGTTCCCACGCTCCAGCGTGGGAACGCAGCCAGCACCGCTCCAGCGGTGCGTACTGGCCGCTGGAGCGGCCAAACAGTGCGTTCCCACGCTGGAGCGTGGGAACGATCCAAGTCACTGCATGCCGTTCAAGAATATCCGCTGCCTTCGGCGACAGCTCCTCGTGGTCATCCAGGAGATAGCGCAAAACAACATTCGCATCAACGAGGCTCATGTTTTTCCCCTGCTGCTGCCTGCCAAGCGTCGTGCTCTGTTGCGATCAACTCGGGTCTGGCATAGGGCTTCAAGCTACCGCGCAAGCTCCGCTTATGGGGCCGTTCCGACACGGTGGACACTGGTACGGACAATACGATGATTTCGACTTCCTGCCCCCAGAATTGCTGCGGTAACTGGAGGTGAACTTCTCCATTGGTCACAGTTTGAATATTACGAATGGCTTCCATGAGTTATGTCCTCTCTATGCTGATGGCTCGTTGGGGCAAATTGGCTTATAGGGCCAATAGTAAATGATTCCAGAGGGTTTGGATCGTTCCCACGCTCCAGCGTGGGAACGCAGCCAGCACCGCTCCAGCGGTGCGTACTGGCCGCTGGAGCGGCCAAACAGTGCGTTCCCACGCTGGAGCGTGGGAACGATAGCCCACGGCCAGAATAGCATCGAGGTTGTAGTGCGCCACCCGGTAGCGCTTGCCATCGGCGGCAGTTGTCAACCATTGGTTGACAACTG
>JAQTLK010000059.1 GCA_028714955.1 Sulfuricella sp. | reverse complement strand
CCGTTCCATCACTGCTGCGAAGAAGCCATCGGTGTTGTGGATATGGGGCAGAAGTTGCAGATATTTTCCGGTATTCAATGGAATGCCTTGTGCTTTCAGGATTTCACCGGCATCGAGCAGTTTGTACTCCGGGTGCCGGGTGAGGAAGGCTTCGACAATCTGCTGGTTTTCTTCCGGAAGGATGCTGCAGGTGGCATAGACCAGGCGTCCACCGCTTTTCAGCAGGCGGGAGGCCGCCAGCAGAATCGCCGCCTGCTTGTGTGTCAGCTCGGCGATGCCTTCCTGTGTCTGGCGCCATTTCAGGTCTGGATTGCGGCGCAAGGTGCCGAGCCCGCTGCACGGTGCATCCACCAGTACGCGGTCGATCTTTCCGGCCAGGCGCTTGATTTTCAGGTCGTTTTCGTTGCTGATGAGTTGCGGGTGCAGGTTGGAGAGGCCCGAACGCTTGAGGCGTGGCTTGAGGTTGTTGAGGCGTTTTTCAGAAACGTCGAAGGCGTAAACGCGGCCCTGGTTCTGCATCAGCATGCCCAGCAGCAAGGTCTTGCCGCCAGCACCGGCACAAAAGTCCACCACCATTTCACGGCGCTGCGGCGCCAGCAGGTAGCCGACCAACTGGCTGCCTTCGTCCTGTACCTCGATCTTGCCCTTGATGAACAGCGGGTTCTTGTTGAGTGCCGGTTTGTCCTTGATGCGCAGGCCGAGCGGGGAGTAGGGCGTGGGTTCGGCAGCGATGCCGTCATTCTTGCTCAGGGTGTGCAGCACGTCGTCGCGCTTGTCGAGCAGGGTATTGACGCGCAAGTCCAGCGGGGCGGGCTGCTGCATGCCGCGCGCAAGGGCCAGGATGTCGCTGTCGGACATGAATGCACGCAGCTTTTCCATCAGCCAGTCCGGGAAATCGGCCTGCACGGCGAGCGGCAAATCGCTGGTGGGGATGGCCTTGATCCGTTTCAGCCATTCCGCCTCGCCTTCCTGCAGCAGCGGTTCCAGTTCGCGCGCGTTGATGCCCTGCAGTTTCATCAGCGTGGCCAGCGCCAGCTGGCGCGGAGTAGCTTCTGCTCCTGTCAGGTGTTCGAGCAGGCGTTTGCGGCGCAGGGCGGCATAGATGTTGTCGGCGATGAAGGCGCGGTCCTGACCGCCGAGTTCGCGGTTGACGCGGAAATAGTAATGCAGATTGGCGTCGGCAGGTTCGCGCAGCGACATGACATTTTTCATGGCGTGGACGAGATGACCAAAGCGGGAAACCGGAATGAGCGCGGTTGTTCGGGAAACTGAAGTGGGCATGGTTGTTATTGAACTTTGATGGCGGTGACGGTTTGTTCCATCACGCCGCCTTGTTTGTCGGTGAAGCGGATTTTGACCGGGAGGTAATGATACTCCGTTGCCAGCCAGATTTCCGTGTTATCTTCCCCCGGTTGGCTGACCTGGCTGATGTGCAGTGTCTTGATCGGGCCGAGGCCGGTATCCAGGGCTTCCTCGCCAAGCGATTGATAGCCATAGTTGTCCAGTTTGCGCCCGGTGGTGATGTAAAGGCGGGTGCCAATGCCAGGCTGGGGTGGGGAGAAGGCAAGCTGATACAGAAAACTGAGTAAATCCTGCGTGCCGTCAGGCAGCTTGACGGTGCGCGTATCGTCGCCCGTCGCCAGGGTAAGCCGCGCGCTTTCCCAGTCGAACCGGGCGCTGTCGGTCTTGTCTGCGCTTTGGCCGCGTTGCACCCAGTAGGAAGCTGGTCTTAATCCTTGCGGCGTGATCTCTCCCTGGCTGATCTGCACGTGCCGGCCGCTATAGAAAAGCGAGACGATGCCGCTTGCTTCGGCGACCTGGTCGATGGCGTAATGAGTGCCATCGCGTTTCCAGGTGTGTTGCACCTTGCCTACCACGAAGCCCTCGCGGCCCTTTATAAGCGCATAGCGGATTTCCGCTTGTTCCGGGAGCGGGATGGCGTTATCTGCCGGTCCTTCAGCCGCGGCGGGTTCTGGTTCTGGCATGGCAGAAGGCGGGTTTTCTTCCCCGGCGGGCGAAACTTCGGCTGCCGCTTCGGGTGCGGGCTGTGTGGCTGGCGGCGCGGGCGCGGGGGGAGGTGAGGGCGGCGGTACGTGCTTGTGAGACGGTTTGCGTGTTTTGTTTATGTGATGCGGGGTTAGGCGATGCGGAACCGGCGGCGGTGCTGGCGGATCTCTTCTGATGATGCTTGCCTCAAGCACGTCGGGAGCAGGATGGAAGTCCGGGACACTGATGAGCGGGCCGAAGGTCAAGATGAGATGGACCAGCAACGACACTCCCAGCGCCCAGGCAAAACGTATTACTGTAATGCGTGGGATGGCCACTGCCGCTAATCCGGTTTGAAGGAGAAGCTTTCCAGTTGCTGTTCCAGCCTGCTGCCATTCTTTTCGTCAAACACGATGCGCACCGGAAAATAATGTTGTGATTTTGCCAGCCACAATTCGATGCCATCCTCGTCGGCGGAGCGTTCCTTGCTCAGGTGCAGGGTCTCAAATGTGCCGGCGGATACGGCAGTGGTCTCTTCCTTGACGAAGCGGTAATGATAAATGGAGAGTTTGCGGCCAGTGCTGATGTTGAAGTCCATATCGTGGTTGCCAGGCGCCTGGAACATGAATTGATAGAGCTGGCTGAGACGGTCCTGGGTGCCGGGAAGCAAGGGGGCGGTTTCGACCTTGCCATCATATTTGTGACTGACAACATGTTTTTCCCAGTCGAAATCGGCGACGATCAGTTTGGCCGGGTCAGCGCCGCGATGGTGTTCGAAATGCAGCGGTCGCAAGCCCTCCCGGGTGATTTCCCCGGTGCTCTGGATCCGGATGGCCCCCCTGGCAAACAGGGCGAAGATGCCCGTGGCGGTCGTGGTGCTTACGATGCGGTACTGCTGGCCATTGCGTTCAAAGTGCTCGTTTACCTCGCCCACCAGCTGGCCGCTCTTGATGACGCGGTACCTGGCCGTAAGCTGTTGCGGCGGCGCTGCCAGCGCGATGCCGGTCAGGAACGCCGAGAGCAGAAGAAATAACAGGATGCGCATCATCCTAGAAACCTCGGGTGAGCGTAAAATTGCGACAAAAGTTGTTTAGAACCAAAACGCTATGCCTCATGGTAAGCGGTCAACCGAGATTTCCAGGATCATGTTTCCCAGGGTGAGCGCAGGGCGGCTGTGGACACTCTGCCAGTGCGCACGGTGACTTTGCCCCGTTCCAGCGAAATGCGACCTTCAGCGAACCAGCGAATGGCCTGCGGGTAGATCAGATGTTCCTGTTCCAGAACCCGCGCCGCGAGCGTGTCCGGCGTGTCGTCGTCCAATACCGGAACGGCGGCCTGAACGATGATCGGTCCATGGTCCACGGTGGGGGTCACGAAGTGGACGGTGCAGCCGTGAATCCGCACGCCTTCCTGCAGGGCTTTTTCGTGCGTATCGAGGCCGGGGAAGGCCGGCAGCAGGGCAGGATGAATATTGATCAGGCGGCCCTGGTAGCGCGTGACGAATTCCGGCGTGAGAATGCGCATGAAGCCGGCCAGGACCACCAGGTCGGGCGAGAACTCGTCGATCTTTGCCGCTAGGGCGTTGTCGAAATCAGCGCGGCTGGAGTATTGCTTGTGGTATACCACGGCGGTGTTGACGCCGTGGCTGGCCGCGGTTTCGAGGCCCCTGGCGTCGGCCTTGTTGCTGATGACGGCGGCGACCTCGACCGGTAGCTGGGCTTCCAGAATCGCCTGCATATTGCTGCCGCGACCTGAAATTAAGATGACGATACGCTTCACTGAACGACCGTCTGGGGCTGCCCGTCCGTCTTGGTTTCGATGCGCCCGATGCGCCAGACCTGCTCGCCGCCAGCGCTGAGCGAGACCATGGCCGCATCGGCGTGTTCCGCAGCGACGATGACCACCATGCCGATGCCGCAGTTGAAGGTGCGATGCATTTCTTTCTCCGCGACATTGCCTTCCTGCTGCAGCCACGAGAACAGCGGCGGCATGGGCCAGCTGGACTTGTCCAGCACGGCAGCGAGGTGCGGCTGCAGCACGCGCGGGATGTTTTCCAGCAGGCCGCCGCCGGTGATGTGGGCCATGCCCTTGACCGGAAGTTCGCCCATCAGCTTGAGCAGGGGCTTGACGTAGATGCGCGTCGGCGCCAGCACCACGTCGCGCAGGGGGCGTCCGTGGAAATCGCTGTCGAGGTCGATGCCGGTGCGTTCGATGATCTTGCGCACCAGGGAGTAGCCGTTGGAGTGTGCGCCGCTGGAAGCCAGTCCCAGCACCACGTCGCCCGCGACGATGGTCTTGCCGGTGATGATCTTGTCCTTCTCCACTGCGCCCACCGCGAAGCCGGCCAGGTCGTATTCGCCGGCCGGGTACATGCCGGGCATTTCCGCCGTTTCGCCGCCGATCAGCGCGCAACCGGCCTGTTCGCAACCCGCCGCGATGCCCTTGATGACGTCGGTGGCGGTCGCCACGTCGAGCTTGCCGCAGGCGAAGTAGTCGAGGAAGAACAGCGGCTCGGCGCCCTGCACCAGGATGTCGTTGACACTCATGGCCACCAGGTCGATGCCGACGGTATCGTGTTTGCCAGTCATGAAAGCCAGTTTCAGCTTGGTGCCCACGCCGTCGGTGCCGGAAACCAGTACCGGGTTCTGGTATTTCTTGCCGATTTCGAACATCGCGCCGAAACCGCCCAGGCCGCCCAGAACCTCGGGGCGCATGGTGCGTTTGGCGAAGGGCTTGATGTTTTCCACCAAGGCATCACCGGCGTCGATGTCCACCCCGGCGTCGCGGTAGCTGAGAGAAGTAGGCTGGCTCAAGTTATAATCTCGCTTTCTGTTAAAACGTGAAAGTCGCTTTAGCGACACTTCGTTCCCCCTTCTCGCCGGATTGAGCGGCTCTGCCGCCAATCCCGGCGGGGACACTCCTTGCGGGTGCGCCCGCGTGCGGGAGAGGGCAGGGATGAGGGCAACATTACTTTTTCAGCCTGTCATTTTACTTGAAATAGCCACAAAACGCCCCCTAATGAAACAGCTTCTGCTCGATATTGCCGCCACTGTGCCGCCCACCCTGGAAAACTTTCTTCCGGGACGCAACGCCGAACTGCTGCATGCCTTGCGCGCCATCCTGCAGGGGGAGGTGGGAGAGCGTTTCATCTATCTCTGGGGAGAGTCCGGCAGCGGCAGGTCTCATCTGCTGCGCGCCTGGATTCTTGCCGCGCAGCTGCGCGGGCTTCCGGCCGCTTATGTGCCGGGCGGGATTCCGCTTCGCTGGGCGGACGGCGGGCTGATTGCGGTGGATGATGTGGCGCGTCTCGACCAGGACGGACAGATTGCACTTTTTCATCTCTATAATCGTCTAAAAGAAACAGGAGGGGCGCTCCTCGTGAGCGGCCCTGTTGCGCCGGGAGGGCTGTGCCTGCGCCCTGATCTGCTGACCCGGCTGGGCTGGGGCCTGGTGTATCAGGTGCATGGCCTCAACGACGAGGAAAAGGCCATAGCCCTGCAAGCGCACGCGCGGGAGCGTGGGTTCTCGCTGCCGCAGGAAGTGCTGGATTACCTGCTGCGTCACTGGCGGCGCGATCTGCCTTCACTGATGGTAGTGCTGGACGCACTCGACCGCTATACTTTGGAACAGCAGCGTCCGGTGACGCTGCCGCTGCTGCGCCAATTGCTGCAACTGGAACTGGAGTTGTGATGACTAATGCCCTGATGCTGCTTGCGCCGGGTTGTCCGTATTGTCCCGCTGTGCTGGAAGGCTTGAGCGGACTGGTGAAGGAGGGCGCGCTCGGCACGCTCGAAGTAGTGAACATTGCCGCACACCCTGAACGGGCGCAGGAACTGGGCGTGCGCACGGTGCCATGGGTCAGGATCGGAGAATTCGACCTGGATGGCGCGCAGACGCCTGCCGACTTGCGCCGCTGGGCGGAACTCGCCGGCACGCCGCAAGGCATGCCGGCTTATTTTCTTTACCTGCTCAAGAATGGTCGTCGCGCCAAGGTGGAAGAAATGGCGCGCCAGGATCCGCAGCGCCTGCTTGCCCTGGTCGAACTGCTGGCGGATGATTCGGCCAGCATGGCGGTGCGCCTGGGTATCGGCGCGGTGCTGGAAGAACTGCAGGGAAGCGGTATTGCCTCGGTCATGGTTCCGCGCCTGGGCGAGTTGACCCGTCATGCCGATCCGCTTGTCCGCGCCGATGCCTGTCATTATCTTTCCCTCGTCGGCGGCGAGGAAATCGCCCCCTGGTTGCGTGCCTGCGTGAACGACCCGGATATCGCGGTGCGCGAAATGGCGGCGGAAATTCTGGCGGAAATGGATGAGATTGAGGAAGATGGCTGAAAACGCGAGACAGGTCGAAAGGCTGCTGCAGGATATTGCCTGGGAAAGCGCGCAATCCCGTTCCTGGACCGGCAGGGATGGCATCGATCCGCGCGTGCTGGAGGCGATCAGGCAGGTGCCGCGTCATGTCTTCGTGCCGGAATGGCAGGCACCCTATGCTTACGACAACGGACCGCTTCCCATCGGGCACGGACAGACCATTTCCCAACCCTTCATCGTTGCGCTGATGAGCGACATGCTGCGGCCCCAAGCGCATCACGTGGTGCTCGAAGTGGGCTGCGGCTCGGGCTACCAGAGCGCGGTGCTGTCAAAACTGGTCAGACATGTCTATAGCGTCGAGATCGTGCCCGAGCTTGCAAAAGCCGCCCAGAAACGCCTGTCACAACTGGGTTACGCCAACGTGACGGTGCGCCATGGCGACGGCTGCGATGGCTGGCCGGAGCATGCGCCCTTCGACGGCATTATCGTCACCGCTGCCGCGCCTGAAATCCCTCCCTCGCTGATCGAGCAGCTCAAGCCCGGCGGCCGCATGGTGATTCCGGTGGGACAGCCCCATGGACGGCAGGATTTGATGCTGGTGGAAAAAAATGCAGCGGGCGAAGTGTCCATGCAAAACATATTGCCGGTGGCATTCGTGCCATTGACCGGCAATCATGGAGCAGCGCATGAGTAAGGCTTTTACCAGGGAAAGGGAAAGCGAAGACGACGAGGACCTCGACGCATCTCCCACCCTGCATCAGGGGGCGAAAAACTATATCACGCCCGGCGGTTATCGCCGCCTGCTGGAGGAATTCGACCAGTTATGGAAAGAGGAACGCCCGGTGCTGGTGAAAACCATCACCTGGGCCGCTTCCAATGGCGACCGCTCGGAAAACGGCGATTACATCTACGGCAAGAAACGCCTGCGCGAAATCGACCGGCGCATCCGTTTTCTCTCCAAGCGGATCGAGCATTCCGAAGTGATCGACCCCGCCCAGCGCGGAGATTGCGACCAGGTGTTTTTTGGCGCCACGGTGACGGTGAGCAACCCGCGCGGCGAAGAAAAAACCTACAGCATCGTCGGCATGGACGAGGTCGACCTCGACCGTGGCCGCATCAGCTGGATTTCGCCCCTGGCCATGGCCCTGCTCAAGGCGCGGGAAGGGGATGTGGTGATGCTGCGCACGCCGGGCGGAGCGGAGGAACTGGGCATCGTGGAGATACGCTACGAGGCGATCGAGGCATAGGCATGAGGCGCGCCTCAGTGCTGTAACTGTCCGTACAGCCGGCTGTACAACCCGTTGGATCTGAGCAATTCCTCGTGTGCGCCTTCCTCGATGATGCGCCCGTCCTCGAACACGTAAACCCGGTCGGCCTGTTTCACCGCCGAGAGGCGGTGAGCCACGATGATAGTGGTGCGGCCCTTTAGAAAGTCCCCCATCGCTTCATGCAGTCTGGCCTCGGTTTCCGCGTCCAATGCCGAGGTGGCTTCGTCCAGGATGACGACCTGCGGCCTGGCGAGGATCATGCGGGCGATGGCGAGGCGCTGGCGCTGGCCGCCGGAGATGCGCACGCCATGGCGGCCGACGAGCGTGTCGAGTCCTTTGGGGAACTGTTCCACCATGTCCTTCAGTTGCGCCACTTCCAGCGCCTGCCACAGTTCCGCGTCGGGACAGTCGCGGCCCATGGAGAGATTGGCGCGCACCGTGTCGTTGAAAATGGCAGGATGCTGCAAAACGGTGGCAACATGCTGGCGCACCACTTCCATGCCGATTTGCGTGACCGGTACCCCATCGAAATAAAGCATGCCGGATTCGGTGGGATAGAGGCCGAGGATGACCTGCACCAGCGTGGACTTGCCACCGCCAGAAGCACCCACCAGGGCAATCTTTTCCCCGGCCTTGATGTCGAGATCGACGCCGTTGAGCACCAGCGGCCCGTCGCCGTAGCGGAAGGAGATGTTCTCCATGCGCACGCCGACGGTGTGCTTGCCGCTGAAAGGGTCGAGCAGGGCGGGGTAGCGCGGTTCCTCGTCCAGTTGCATGAGGTGGTTGATGCGGCCCAGCGCGGCCTTGGCGCTGAAGTAGGCGTACTGGATGCCGAGGATTTCCTGCACCGGCCCCATCATGAACCACAGGTAGCCGAACACCGCCATCATTTCGCCCACCGTGAGGCCGGAGAACACTACCATCAACATGCTGATGGCGCGGAATATGTCGAAACCGATGAGAAAGACCATGAAAGACAACCGGCTGGCGGCATCGCTTTTCCACGAGAACGCGGCAGCGTGGGTGCGGATGTCGCGCGCCTTCTTCAGCACGCGGCTGATGTAATGCTCCTCGCGGTTGGCGGCACGGATCTGCTGGATGGCGTCGAGCGTTTCAGTGAGCGCCTGCTGGAACAGCTCGAAGGCGCTGTTTTCCTTCTTCTTGAGCGTTTTCACCTTCTTGCCCAGCACCGTGGTGAAATAGATCACCACCGGGTTCATGAGCAGGATGAAGAGCGCCAGTTGCCAGTGCATCCACAGCAGGATGGTTGCGGTGCCGATGATGGAAAGCAGGGCAATGAGGAATTTGCTGATGGAGGCGCCGATGAAATCGTCCACGGCGTTGAGGTCGGTGACGAAGTGGGAAGCTACCGCGCCGCTGCCCAGCGTCTCATATTCCGACATGGCGATGCGTTTGAGGCGCTGCAGCAGACCCGCGCGCAGGCGGTAGGAAACGTCCTTGGCGATGAGGGTGAAATTGCGCGCCTGCCACACCCCCATCATCGCGGCAAACAGGCGCAGCACCATGGTGAGGACCAGAATGGTGCAGATATACAGCAACGGGCCGCGCCAGGATTCGGGGAAGTGTCCGTTGATCCAGCCGACCATGGCGCCGGGCTTGTGCAGCAGCACTTCGTCCACCAGCAGCGGCATGAGGAGCGGAATGGGCACGCTCGCCAGCGCCGCGAAAACAGCGATGACGTGGGCGGCGATCAGCTCCTTTTTATGCTCCCTTGCGATGCCGAGAATGTAGGGCCAGGTATAGGTGGCTGGGGCTTGCATCGGCTTACTTGAGCAGCTTGACGTCCTCGATCACCACGTTTTCCAGCGGCACGTCGGAAGACAGCGGTTCGCGCGCGCCGGTTTTGACCTTGGAAATCTTCATCACCACGTCCTGGCCTTTCACCACCTTGCCGAATACGGCATAGCCCCAGCCGTTCGGGGTGTTGGCGGTATGATTGAGGAAGGGGTTATCCCGCACGTTGATGAAAAACTGCGCCGCCGCGGAATGGGGATAACTGGTGCGCGCCATGGCGATGGTGTAAATCTCGTTTTTAAGCCCATTGTCCGCCTCGTTCTGAATCGGCGGAAAGGTGTCTTTTTCCAGCAAGTTGGTGCCGTACCCGCCGCCTTGGATCATGAAGTTTTCGATCACGCGGTGAAACACCGTGTCCTTGTAAAAGCCAGTCTTGACATATTTGAGGAAATTCTCGACGGTTTTCGGCGCCTTGCTCGGATAGAGTTCGAGCGTGAAGCTGCCGAGGTTGGTTTTCATCTCGACCATCGGGTTGGCGGCATGGGCTCCAATGGAAAGGCAGAGGGCAAAAAAGAGCGTAAAAAGGCGAAGTGATTTCATCTGGTTTCTCTCCGAATGTCGTGAACAAAAGCGCTTGCATGGCAACGGGCATCTATTATGCCACGACGAAGCCGGGGTGTTGCCAAGCGCTCAGGAATATCGCCTTGCCACGATGACCGCGTTATTGCCGCCGAAACCGAAAGAGTTGGACATGACCACGTCGAGTTTGGCCAGTTGCCGCGGCCCTTCGCTTACGTAGTCGAGGTCGCATTCCGGATCGGGGTGAAAAAGATGCGCTGTCGGCGGCACGATGCGCGTGCGCAGCGTCTCGATGGCGGCGAGCATTTCGACGGCGCCGGTGGCGCCCATGAGATGCCCGTGCAGCGCCTTGGTGGCGCATATGGGGATCCGTTTGGCCTGTGCGCCGAAGACCTGCCTGACCGCGCTGGTCTCGCTCAGGTCGCCGGCCCTGGTGCCGGTGCCGTGGGCGTTGATATGGTCGACCTGCTCGGGCATCAGTCCGGCTTCAGCCAATGCCAGGCGCATCGCCCGCGCCTGGCCTGATGCTTCCGGTTGCGTGATGTGCGTTGCGTCCGTGGTGTTGCCGTAACCCGTGATTTCAGCCAGTATCGTTGCGCCACGGGCTTTTGCGGCGCCTTCTTCTTCCAGGATCAGCGCGGCTGCGCCCTCGCCGAGGACAAAGCCGGAGCGATCGGCGGAAAAGGGGCGGCACGATGTTTCGGGGTGTTCCGCATCCACCCTGGCGAGGGTTTGCAGCGATTCCCAGGATTTGATCACCCCTTGCGTGAGCATGGCTTCGGCCCCGCCGGCGATGGCTGCCTTGACCAGGCCGAAGCGGATGGCCCGGAATGCTTCGCCAAGCGCCACCGCTGATGACGAGCAGGCCGAGGAATAGGTGTAACTCGGGCCGCGAATGTTGAATTCGATGCTGATCTGGCCGGTCGATGCGTTGTTCATGACCATGACCACGGTGGTCGGCTTGAGGCGCGCGGCAGAATGGATCAGCAGGTCGTTGTAGGCGGATTCCAGCGTGCTTGCCCCGCCCATGCCCGTGCCCCAGAAGATGCCGCAATGCTCGCCGTGCGCGCCTGAGAAATCGATGCCTGCCTGCGCCACGGCCTGGCGTGCCGCGAGTAGCGACAGTTGCGACACGCGGTCCAGCGAGATCAGTTTGAGCTTGGGGAAATGGCCGGCGATATCCTCGCTTACCGGCGCGACGATGCCGGCATTGATCGATCCGGCCCAGGGCGCTTCAAGCTTGCGTATGCCGGAGCGCCCTGCAAGCAGCGCTGCAAAAAAGGAAACCACGTCGCCGCCCAGTGGGGTAACGGTGCCCATGCCGGTGACGACCACACGTTTCATGAATGGCCCGGTTTATCCGTTGCGGCGGGAGCGTTTGCCTGCTGCGCCAGCAGCGAATCGACCTCGCGCGCGATATCGCCGACAGTCTTGATGACGACCGCATCGCCCCCCGGAAAGCGGATCTTGAACTTGTCTTCGAGGAGGAACATGCATTCGATGGTGGCCAGCGAATCGACGCCGAGTTCTTCGAGTGCCGCCTCGGCATGTACCTGCGCCGGCGTCAGGCCAAATTCCTCGACCAGCAGCTGTTGAACGGTTTGCAATGAATTCATGTCGGTTGTCTTGCCTTGAAAATCATGCCGCCAGCGCCAGATTGCGCGCATCGGCCAAGCCGCGCTCATTGACCAGACTATGCTTGTCAGTTTGGCCCGCAATGAAATCCAGCGTTTCCTGGGCGACGCGATCCTTGTCGTTATCCAGCGTAATGATGTGGTAGCTGTTCTGAAGGATCACCTTGCGGACGCTTGTGGACGATACCCCGCTTTCGACCAGGTCGGCGCTTCTCGGGCTGGCGAAATCGTCCTCCAGGGCGTGCAGGATCAGTACCGGCGCGGTGATGCGCCGCAGGTTGCGGCGCAAGTGGCGCATCATCCGCTCCGCCTGATAGACGCCGGTAAATGGCGACCTGGCCGCGCCCGCCGGGGTTTCCACCCCTTGTGCCATTTGCGTCGCGACCCACTGGCGAATACGCGCGTCTTTCAGGCCATATGGATGCCGTTCGTGGTATGAAAGCAGGTAGCGCAAGGGTGTGTAATAGGCGAGTGCGCGCAGGAAGCGCCACCTGGTGACGTTCCAGCCATCGTAATAGAGCGTCGTCGAATACAGGCATAGCGCATGGACCTCCGCGCTGTGTTCGAGTGCCAGCGCCAGCGCCAGGTCCGCGCCAATGCACAGCCCGGCGACGCTTACCTGGGCATGTTCGCGCCGCATCCTGCAAAAGTGTGCCTCGACCTGTTCCAGCCAGTTTTCCCAGGAAGTCGTTTGGCGGGAAGAGCGGGTATCGGCAACGCCGCAGCCGTGAATGTAGGGAATTTCCACCGAGTATCCGGCACGGTGCAGCTTGCGTCCGATATACTGCACTTCCAGTGGGTTGCCATACAGGCCGTGCAGCAGCAAGATCGCCTTGTTTCCGCCGGGCATGTGTATCGTTTCTATCTCGCGCTCCTGGTGGGTGCGGTATTTATTAACATGAGGAGCGCGATTATATCCAGAATTGCTTACAGCTTTCTTACGGCTGGGCAATTCGCAATTTCTGGAAAGACAGGGTCGGATGATTCAAATTACGCCACAACTTGCCATCGACGAGAGCGAAATCGGCTTGCAGTTCATTCGCGCTTCCGGTCCCGGCGGGCAGAACGTCAACAAGGTTTCGACCGCCGTGCAATTGCGCTTCGACGTGACGCATTCGCCTTCGCTGCCCGAAGACGTGCGCGTTCGCTTGATGCGCCTGGCGGGGAGTCGTCTGACCCGCGAGGGCGAGCTGGTAATCGAGGCCAAGCGTTTTCGCAGCCAGGAACGCAATCGCGAGGACGCCATCGGCCGTCTCGTGGAATTGATTCGCCGCGCGGCCGAAAAGCCCAGGCCGCGCGTTGCGACCCGCCCCACGCTGGCCTCGAAGAAGCGTCGCCTGGAGGGCAAGAAACAACGCGGCGAGGTCAAGCGTGGGCGGGGGGCTGTAAGCGCGCAGGGTGACTGAGATTACCCCTGTTTGGCTTCTTCCTCGGCGATCTGTTTGTGCACTTCCGCCATGTCCAGCGCTTGTGCCTGCCCGATGACCTCTTCCAGCGCGTGGCCGGGCATGGAGCCGGGCTGGGCGAAGATGATGACCTGTTCGCGGAAGATCATCAGGGTCGGAATCGAGCGGATCTGGAAGTGGTGCGCCAGTTCCTGCTCTTCTTCGGTGTTGACCTTGGCGAAGGTGACGCCGGAAATCTTTTCCGAGACGGCTTCGTAGGTGGGCGCGAAGGCCTTGCATGGCCCGCACCACGGCGCCCAGAAATCCACGACCACGAGATCGTTGCCGTTGATGATGCCGGCGAAATTGTCCTTGTTCAGTTCTACTGTGGCCATGTGTTTACTCCTTATTTTATGGTGGATTCCGGTTTTTCCTGCAAGGCCAACTTGCGTCCCAAGGACGCCACGCATCCAGGTTCCCGCGGTCGAACATTCGCAAAAAACTGTTGCGGATTATACTATATTGTCGAATTGCCGATTTATTCCCTTTCTGGTTTTTGGCATACAATGAATAGCGTTTATTGGGTTATGGGGCGGCTTGATCATGGCTTTTCTTGATGAACTGAAGAAAGAGGCGGAGGCACTCAGGGAGCAGGAGCAGAACCTGACGCAGGCGCGCGCCATGGAGGTGACGCAGAGCTTCCTGCTGGTTCAGTCGAGGCTCAGGGCGATCCTGCTGTATTTGCAGGAACTGGCAAAACATCTCAACACGGTTTCCGGCAACATGACACGAAGCTATTACATCGACGGTTTCGGGACGGTCGACGATTTTCGCCCGGAACGCTTCGTGGTAAACAGCGACCGTTTCAACATCGATGAAAAAGAATTCATCAAGATGATCTATCTGCGTTTTTCCTGCAGGACCGCTCAGGAAATCGCGATCGAGAAAAATTCCCCCGCGCTGATCGAGATGGAGCGTCAGTACCTGTGGCAGGCCAATCTCAAATTCCAGTGCACCGAATTCAAGAATGAAAAAGGACATGTCGACCGCGCCACTTTCAGCGTGGCGAAGGAAATCCCGGTCCATATCAAGTTTTCCGCCGATTTCGAGAAAGCCAGAATTTTCCTGTCCATGAAGAATTTCAACGGTCTGACCGTCAACGAATTTACCTTCGATGCCGATGAGGTGGATGAAAAGCTGCTCGACGAATTCGCTAGATATCTGGCGGGGAAGCCGGGGAATTTTATCGAATTGGGGCGTCACCAGATGGCCATCAGGCAGAAAGTCGCCGTAAAACGCGCCAGCGCAGAAGCGGCCTATGTCAATCTTGACCCCCATGTTGCGGCCAGGCTGGATGCCGGCGCGGACGGCGAGAAAGCATCGGGCAGGACAGGCCTGCTCGGCACCCTGAAATCATTGCTGTCACGGAATTGAGCACATGAACCCACATACGCAGGATAGCAGAATAGACATCACCCCGGCCTTCAAGTTCATGGCGGAAAAACAGGCTTCCGACCTGTTCTTTTCCGCCGGCGCCCCGGCATACATAAAAATTGAAGGGGAACTGCGGCCGCTCAATAGCCAGGTGCTCGATGTCGAGATGGTGAAACGGGCGATCTACGGAATCATGGACGAAGAGCAGGTCCGTACCTTTGAAGCCAGGAACGAGCTGAATTTCGGCCTCTCGGTGGCAGGCGCCGGACGCTTTCGCATCAATGTGTTTCGCCAGCGCGGCAGCGTGGCAATGGTCGCGCGTTATATCAGCAACAAGGTGCCCACGCTGGATGGCACGAGCTTGCCTGCAGTGCTGAAGGACCTGGTGCTGGAAAGACGCGGACTGATCCTGGTGGTGGGCGCCACCGGTTCGGGCAAATCCACCACCCTGGCCGCCATGATCAACCACCGCAACGTGAACAGGGCGGGGCACATCCTTACCATTGAAGATCCGATCGAGTTTGTTCACCGGCACAACAAATCATTGGTGAACCAGCGCGAAGTCGGGATCGATACCGAATCCTATGCCACGGCACTGATCAATGCCTTGCGCGAAGCGCCCGATGTGCTGCTGATCGGCGAGATTCGCGACACCGCCACCATGAAGCAGGCCTTGATCATTACCCAGACCGGCCATCTGTGCCTGGGCACCCTGCATGCCAATAATGCCTACCACGCCATCAACCGGATCGTGAGCTTCTTCCCGGAGGACGAGCGCGAGTCGCTGCTGCTCGACCTCTCCATGACGTTGAAGGGAATCGTTTCGCAGCGCCTGGTGAAGGGAGTGGACGGCAAGCGGGTAGCGGCAGTCGAAGTGTTGCTGAATACTTTTTATGTTTCCGAACTGATCCAGAAAGGCGAGGTGGACAAGCTCAAGGACGCCATCGAGCAAAGCCTCTCTGCCGGTTCCCAGACTTTCGAGCGTTCCCTGCTGGACCTTTACATTGCCGGCAAGATCAGCCGCGAAGAGGCACTCTCCAATGCCGATTCGCGTACCGATATGGAATGGCTGATCAGCAACTCCACGCACGAAGGAGGGAAGGGCGGGCAAAAGGGGAACACGGCGGTCGAACTCGACGAGACCAGTCTGACAGTGGGAGAAAGCCTCGAAGGCTTCACCATCAACCCCGAGTTTCTCGACAAGTTAG
>JAQTLK010000058.1 GCA_028714955.1 Sulfuricella sp. | reverse complement strand
TGGGCGAGGACAGATTTTGCCGGTTTTGCAGGTCAATAGTTATTCTATTGACCAAAAAAGCGGTGAAATATGGACCGCCCAGGCGGATTTGCAGCCGATTTCCTTCAAGTCCGACAGGCTCCTAGGATAATATCAAGGAGATCCGTTATTGAAGCAGTTTATCCCTTGCAGTCATTGGGGATTGGGGCTGCGGCTCGCCACGCTCTGCGTGGCGGCCGCGGTTTCCCTGAATGCCCAGGCTGGCGAACTGAAATTTGAACAGGTTTTTAACGAGAAGGGCGAACCCCGCACCCTGCACTATCGGGCGGAATTTAGTTCCAGGGGCGCCAAGCATCAGGTCGAGGTCTGGCGTGATGGCGACCGGCGCATGAAGCGTCGCACGGATGATGCGATCGAGGTCTATGCCTTCCGCAAGCAGGGCGATGCGGAATTTAACCTGTCGATTCTGGATATGAAAAAGCGGATTCACACCCGGATTGACCGGACAAAT
This sequence comes from Sulfuricella sp., assembly GCA_028714955.1. Taxonomy (GTDB): domain Bacteria; phylum Pseudomonadota; class Gammaproteobacteria; order Burkholderiales; family Sulfuricellaceae; genus Sulfurimicrobium. The sequence goes on along the minus strand of JAQTLK010000058.1, from coordinate 15,478 downwards.
CTATATCGCATTGGCAACTTCACCGACTGGTTCGATCTGGCCCACGGCCTGAAGCATCCCAAGGGCGAATATCGGCTGGCCAGGGTTCATGCTCCGGATGGCGCGCCGCAGCCCATCGGTTCCTGCCAGTGGTTCGACCTGGATCAGGATAACCGCACCGCGCATATTTGCTGGAGCGCGCAAAGCCGCATACCCCTGGTGATCCAGGCGCAGGGCGGTGAAGCGGTGTGGCGGGTAACGGCCATGGATTGGAAGCCCATTCCCACAAAAACCTTTCAGGTCCACGACGCAGGATTTATCCGCAACGATGCCAACCAGGATATCGAAAGCGATTGAGAGAACGCACGCGGTGTGGGACGCAAGGAAAATTCATGGGGAATTCGGAACAAAAGACAACGCAGCCCACAGCAACCCCAGCAGCACCGGCTGGTGCGCCATGTAAACCAGCAGGCTGTGGCGGCCCGCCAGCGCGAGCAGCCGGGCGGCGGGGCGGTCGCTGCGCCAGGCCGGCAGGCGCTTGTTCCAGTCGCTGCGCACAAATGACTTGCCCAGGAACAGGCCGATCAGAACCACGCCGAACCAGGGCAAGAGCGGCACATAGTCCTCGGTGATCGGCTTGTGGGTCATGAGGCCTATCCATTGCAACCATGGCTGGTCGAATAGCGGGTATTGCAGCGTCAGACCAGCCACTATCAGCAGGCTCCCGATGCACAGGTTTGCCCAGTAAAAGCGCAGAAAGGCGAGGCCAAGTATGCTTGCCGCGAAAATGAAGTGCAGCACGCCGAAGAATATCCAGCTGTCGGGGAACAGCATGCGGCTCGCCAGGCTGACCAGGATGGCACAGGCGGCAAGCCATCCAAGCCTGCGCAAATAGCGGCGCGGGTTGAAACCCCCTGCCGTGGCGAGAACCAGGCTGATCCCCGCCAGAGTGAGGAACAGGCTAAGTATCAGCGCTCGAAAGCCGAGCCAGAATGGAGCGTTGTTGAAATTGAAATGGGTGATGCCGTAGTAGTTGAGGTCGAAGCAGAAGTGGTACGACGCCATCAATCCAATGGCGATGCCACGCAATATGTCAAACGGCTGTATGCGGCCAACGCTCATGGCGATTTGACATCGAGCGTCAGGGCGTAAGAATTGTCCTGGTTCGGTTTTCCGACCAGGTCGAGCAAATGGCGTAATTCCGCTTCGTGTTCACGGGCTTTTGCGCGGCCGTCAAATACAAATCCGGCGGTCTGTGACCAGTTGCCTTTTCCGCTTAATTCGAGAGCTCCGGTCTGGGTTTCCAGCTGGACGTGAATGGCTTTCCCCGTGCCGGAAAACGTGGCGCGGTAGCTGCCTATCGGGTTGATCTTGACGAGGGCGGTGCCGGCCTGTTCCCAGGTGATTTCTCCGTTGCCCTGGTAGCGGTTCGGCTGCAGCAAAAATTCATTGCTGCGGATATCCAGCCTGCCTTCCAGTGGCCACATGTCAAGCCGCGGATCCACGTAAGACAGGGCGGCGGCGGGAACGGAGAGGGACGCTTGCCGGAACCCGAGACTGTGCGGGCCCAGAATGAGCTTGCCATGCCCCTTGATGTCGTCGCCTGCCAGCATGAGGTCGGCGGATAGTTTGCCCGACAGCAGCCAGAGCGGATTCAGCGACCATGATGCCCGGCCGAGTCGAAGCGCCTGCCGGTCCCTTGCCGTCAGCACGACGCCTTGCGCGCCGCCATGCCAGAGCGTGCCTTCAGTGCTTTCGGCCGTGATCGTAGCGGGGCTGAAATACCGGTTGGCTGCCTGGAACAGAAGCGAGGCAGGCGCCGTGGCGACCAGGAATGCAGCATAGAGCAGCAAGGCGCCTGCCCAGTAATGCCATTTCATGGCAGTCAGGCTTGTCTCACGCAATCCACGTAATAGCGTTTCCTGCCGTCCACTTCTTCCTGCACCAGGCCATGGATGTCGGTTTCGAAGCCGGGGAAGCGCTCGTTGAAGTCGCGCGCGAATTTCAGGTAGCGCACGATGGTTTGGTTGAAGCGTTCGCCTGGTATCAGCAGCGGAATGCCCGGAGGGTAGGGTGTTAGCAGTATGCTGGTGACGCGGCCCTCGAGATCGTCGATTTCGACGCGGTCAATGTCGCGGTGCGCCATTTTGGCGAAGGCATCGGTCGGTTTCATGGCGGGCACCATGTCGGAGAGGTACATTTCAGTGGTGAGCCGTGCCACGTCGTTGGCTTTGTAGATGCCGTGGATGCTGTCGCTGAGGTCCTTCAGCCCCATCCGTTCGTAGCGCGGGTGCTTGGCGACGAAGTCCGGCAGCACGCGCCACAGCGGCTGGTTGCGGTCGTACTCGTCCTTGAACTGCTGCAGCGCGGTGAGCATGGTGTTCCAGCGGCCCTTGGTGATGCCGATGGTGAACATGATGAAGAATGAGTACAGGCTGGTCTTCTCGACGATCACGCCATGTTCGGCCAGATATTTGGTGACGATGGCAGCGGGAATGCCCGAGTCGGCAAAATCGCCGTCCACGTCCAGTCCCGGCGTGATGACCGTGGACTTGATCGGGTCGAGCATGTTGAAGCCCGGCGCAAGGTTGCCGAAGCCGTGCCAGCGTTCGTTCGCGCGCAGCATCCAGTCTTCGCGCTCACCGATGCCTTCCTCGGCGAGGTGCTCCGGCCCCCAGATCTTGAACCACCAGGAATCGCCGAATTCCTCGTCGACCTTGCGCATGGCGCGGCGGAAATCCAGCGCTTCGAGGATGGATTCCTCCACCAGCGCGGTGCCGCCGGGTGGCTCCATCATCGCCGCGGCCACGTCGCAGGAGGCGATGATGGCATACTGCGGGCTGGTGGAGGTGTGCATCAGGTAGGCTTCGTTGAAGATGCTCCGATCGAGTTTGCGCGTCTCGGAGTCCTGGATCAGGATCTGCGATGCCTGCGACAGACCTGCCAGCAGCTTGTGCGTGGACTGTGTGGAAAACAGCATTGACTGCTTGCAGCGCGGGCGGTCCTTGCCGATGGCGTGCATGCCGTGGTAGAACTCGTGGAAGGTGGCGTGCGGCAGCCAGGCTTCGTCGAAGTGCAGGGTGTCGATCTCGCCGTCGAGCATCTGCTTGAGCGTTTCCACGTTGTAGATGATGCCGTCGTAGGTGCTCTGAGTGAGGGTGAGCACGCGCGGCTTCGTCTTGACGCCGCGCGCAAACGGGTTGGCCTCGATCTTCTTGCGGATGTTTTCCGGCCTGAATTCCTCCAGCGGAATCGGCCCGATGATGCCGTAATGGTTGCGCGTCGGGGTCAGGAATACGGGCACCGCGCCGGTCATGATGATGGCGTGGAGAATCGACTTGTGGCAGTTGCGGTCCACCACCACCACGTCGCCCGGCGCCACCGTGGAATGCCACACCATCTTGTTGGAGGTGGAGGTGCCGTTGGTGACGAAAAACAGGTGGTCGGCATTGAAAATCCGCGCGGCGTTGCGCTCGCTGGCCGCGACCGGTCCGGTGTGGTCGAGCAGCTGGCCCAGTTCGTCCACCGCGTTGCACACGTCGGCGCGCAGCATGTTCTCGCCGAAGAACTGGTGGAACATCTGTCCCACCGGACTCTTGAGGAAAGCCACGCCGCCCGAGTGGCCGGGGCAGTGCCAGGAATAGGAGCCGTCCGCGGCGTAATGGGTGAGGGCGCGGAAGAAGGGCGGCGCCAGCGTGTCCAGGTAGTCGCGCGCTTCCCGCGCCACATAGCGCGCGATGAACTCCGGGGTATCCTCGAACATGTGGATGAAGCCGTGCAGTTCCTTCAGCACGTCATTGGGAATATGGCGCGAGGTGCGGGTCTCGCCGTAGAGGAAAATCGGGATTTCGGCGTTGCGGCGGCGGATTTCCACCACAAAGGCGCGAATCTGCGCAACCGCGTGTTCCGCGAGCTCGGGCGTGGAAAATTCATCGTCGTCGATGGACAAAATGAACGTGGAGGCGCGGCTCTGCTGCTGGGCAAAGGAAGTCAGGTCGCCGTAACTGGTGGCGCCGAGCACTTCCAGGCCCTCTTCCTCGATGGCCTTGACCAGCACGCGGATGCCGATGCCGCTGGCGTTTTCGGAACGGAAATCTTCGTCAATGATGACGACGGGGAAACGGAATCTCACAATTTCTCCTCGGGAGAAAACAGCACTAACGCAAACTTATGTTGCTCGATGACAACGGCGCCAGCCAGCTTTTTGCCGTCGCAGCGCCAAAGCGCTTGGCGACGCGCTCGGCCAGTCCTTCCTGGGGCGTGTAGTCGACCATGTCCTCGGCCTTGATGATTTCGCGCGCCACGTATTCGGCGCTGCCGAGCCCATCGGCGAGGCCCAGTTGTATGCTCTTCTCGCCGCTCCATACCAGGCCGCTGAACATTTCCGGCGTCTCCTTGAGGCGCTTGCCGCGTCCCTGGCGCACTACCTGGATGAACTGCTGGTGGATTTCTTCCAGCATTTCCCTGGCGAACTCTTCCTGTTTGGGGTTGGCGGGCGAGAAGGGGTCGAGGAAGGCCTTGTTTTCGCCCGCCGTCAGCACGCGGCGTTCGACGCCCAGCTTGGCCATCGTGCCGGTGAAGCCGAAGCTGTCCATGATGACGCCGATCGACCCGACGATGCTGGCCTTGTCCACGTAGATTTTGTCCGCGGCGGCCGCAACGTAGTAGCCGCCGGAGGCGCAGATATCCTCCACGACGGCGTAGAGCGGTATTTTGGGATACAGGGCCTTGAGGCGGCGCATCTCGTCATTGATGTAGCCTGCCTGCACCGGGCTGCCGCCGGGGCTGTTGATGTGCAGGATGACACCCTTGGTGTTCCTGTCCTTGAATGCGGCCTGCAGCCCGTTTATCACGCGTTCCGCATCGGTGTCCGCGCCGACGCCGATGACGCCGCGCATCTCCACGATGGCGGTATGCTTGCCGGTGCCTGCTATCTCGCCATGATCCAGCCAGCCCATGACGGCCACCAGCAGGGCGAACAGGTAAATAAAGGTCAGCAGCTTGAAAAAAATGCTCCAGCGGCGTCCGCTGCGTTGTTCCTGCAGCGCAGAAAAGGCCAGCTTTTCGAGGGTCTTGCGTTCCCAGTTGTCGGCTTCTGACATCGTTTCGTATTCTCTTTAGAACGGGGGTTTCTTTAAGGGAGCTTATTTTACCTGAGTTGCATTGTTATGAATGCAGGCTTTTGTGTTTTCAGGCATGTTCGCGCAGCCACATGCGCAGTTCAGCGAAGCTGTCCATGCAGGCGAGGGGGGAAAATTCCAGCAAGTCCTTCCTCGGGTGCGCGCCGTAAGCTGCTCCCAGGCTGGGCACGCCGGCGTTGGCTGCCATTTGCAGGTCGTGGCTGGTGTCGCCGATCATCAGTGTTCTGTCCGGCGCGGCGCCCAGACGTTCCATCAGTTCGAGCAACATTTGTGGATGAGGCTTGGAGAAGCTCTCGTCGGCGCAGCGCGTGGCGTGAAAAAGAGGCCTCAGCCCGGTGTGGTCGAGCACGCGGTCAAGGCCGCGACGGCCTTTGCCGGTGGCGACGGCGAGCAGGAAGCCGTCTTCGCGCAGTTCGCGTATTGCCTCGTCGACACCCGCGAAGAGCGGAATCCCGGCATCCTGGGCCATGAAATGGACGCGATAGCGTTCGGCCAGCCTGGCGTAATCGGCCTGCGCCATGGCGGGAAACAGGGCGGCAATCGCTTCGTTCAGGCCTAGGCCGATGATGTGGCGCGCGGCTTCGTCGCTCGGCTGGTCAGCGCCGATGTCGCGGCTGGCGGCCTGGATCGAGGCCACGATGGTGGTTGCCGAATCCATCAGCGTACCATCCCAGTCGAATACCAGCAGGTCAAATTGTTTGGGCATGTCCGGATTGTTCCAGTGATTGCAGGAAGCGCTCCAGTTCCTGCGGCAGCGGCGCCTCCAGGGTCAGTGTTTCGCCCGTCAGGGGGTGCCGGATTACCGCCCTATGTGCATGCAGAAACATGCGTTTCAAGCCCTGGCGCTGCAATTCCCTGTTCCAGGAGAAGTCGCCATACTTGTCGTCACCGGCAATGGGAAAACCGAGATGGGAGAGGTGGACGCGGATCTGGTGGGTGCGCCCGGTTTTGAGCTCGGCCTCGAGCAGGCTGAGTCCAGCCCATTTCCGTTGCAGCGAGAAAATGGTGTGTGCCGCCTGGCCGTCCTCGCGCACGCTGACGCGGCGCTCGCCCTCGGCGGTGAGGTATTTGAACAAGGGAAGCCTGACGTGGCGCCGCGCATCGGTCCAGCCGCCTTTCACCAGGGCGAAATAGAACTTGTCCATTGCGCCTTCGCGCATGGCTTCGTGCAGTTTGACCAGCGCGCTGCGCTTTTTCGCCAGCAGCAGCACGCCCGAGGTCTCGCGGTCGAGGCGGTGGGCCAGTTCGAGAAATTTCAGTTCCGGCCGTTCCAGGCGCAATTGCTCGATCACGCCGCGGCTGATGCCGCTGCCGCCGTGCACCGCCATGCCGGAGGGCTTGTTGATGACCAGCAGGGCGCTGTCCTCGAAGAGGGTGCAGTGCGCCAGTCTTGCGCTGGCCGGCTGGAGACTGGCAGGTTCGCGCCGTGCCGTCTGCACCGGCGGGACGCGCACGATGTCGCCCGGAGCCAGGCGATAAGTGGCATCGACGCGCTTCTTGTTGGCGCGTACTTCACCCTTGCGCAGCATGCGGTAAATGTGGCTTTTGGGGACACCCTTCAACAGCTTCAGCAGGTAATTGTCGATACGCTGTCCTTCGCTGCCCTCGTCGATAGTGAGCAGAGCGACGGAATTTTTGCCCAATTCATTCATTTTGCTTATACTAGCCGGGTTGTGCCGGGATGGGAACTCTTATCGCTCGGCCACGACACGGTTTCAGCAACAAACGGCCAGTGTTTCAATTACGGAATGTCCGGCCGACAGTGGTTACAACGCTCACCATTTGTAAGTAGCGATAGTCGTATTTGCGCGCTCTTAAGCAGGCGATATTTTCAAGTTCTGCCCGAACGATACGCCCCGCATGAGACGCTCCGCATGGCTTGTTTGGCAAGCCCGGGCGCAGTGGGGATGGAACCCGATTTTGATTGGGTCTTCTGAATGTATTTTGGTTTGAGGCCTCGGCATCCGATGGCGTAAGAAACGCATCGTGCCGGCGCACGGGTTCTGGTGCAGGGCGGCAAAATTTAGTGAACAACCCGATCTGGAAGTTACCCTGAAATCATAAATAACATGATGATTACTAACAAATAACTTTACAGTCATGCGCGCCCTGGAAAAGCTGGCGTGGTGGGTTGTTTTGCCCCGTGGAGAGCGCGGGGGAAATAAGCAATGAAACGTATGCTGTTCAACGCAACTCAGGCTGAAGAGTTGCGCGTAGCGATTGTCGATGGCCAGAAGCTGATTGACCTCGACATCGAATCAGCCGGAAAAGAGCAACGCAAGAGCAATATCTACAAGGGTGTCATCACCCGCATCGAGCCTTCGCTGGAAGCGGCTTTCATCGATTATGGCACGGACCGTCACGGTTTCCTGCCGTTCAAGGAGGTCGCGCGCAGTTTCTTCAATCTGCCGGAAGGCGTGGAAGCTTCCAAGGCGCGCATCCAGGATGCACTGAAGGAAGGCCAGGAACTCATCGTCCAGGTGGAGAAGGACGAGCGCGGCAACAAGGGCGCCGCGCTCACCACCTTCATCAGCCTGGCCGGGCGCTATCTCGTCCTGATGCCGAACAACCCGCGCGGCGGCGGCGTTTCTCGCCGCATCGAGGGCGAGGACCGCGACGAGCTGCGCGAAACCATGGCACAACTCGACGTGCCGCCCGGCATGAGCATCATCGCGCGCACCGCCGGCATCGGCCGCACTCTCGAAGAATTGCAATGGGATCTCAACTACCTGCTGCAATTGTGGCGCGCCATTGAAAGCGCCTCCACGCTCCAGAGCGGCGCTTTCCTCATCTACCAGGAAGGCAGCCTGGTGATTCGCGCCATCCGCGACTATTTCCAGCCCGATATCGGCGAGATTCTCATCGATACGGCGGAAGTTTACGAACAAGCCCTGCAGTTCATGAGCCACGTCATGCCCAACAACGTGGGCAAGGTGAAGCTTTATACCGACGATGTGCCGCTGTTTTCGCGCTTCCAGATCGAACACCAGATCGAGACCGCATTCTCGCGCGAAGTCTCGCTGCCTTCCGGCGGCGCCATCGTGATCGACCATACCGAGGCCCTGGTCTCGGTGGACGTCAACTCCGCACGTGCCACCCGCGGCTCGGACATCGAGCAGACCGCGCTCAATACCAACCTCGAAGCTTCCGATGAAATCGGCCGCCAGTTGCGCTTGCGCGACCTGGGCGGCCTGGTGGTGATCGACTACATCGACATGGAAAGCCAGAAAAACCAGCGCGAGGTGGAAAACCGCTTGCGCGAAGCCTTGCGCCATGACCGTGCGCGCGTGCAAATGGGCAAGATTTCCCGTTTTGGCCTGCTCGAACTGTCACGCCAGCGTCTGCAACCCTCCCTTGGCGAAACCAGCCACATTCCCTGTCCGCGCTGCCACGGCACCGGACACATCCGTGGCACCGAGTCGTCGGCACTGCACATCCTGCGCATCCTGCAGGAAGAGGCGATGAAGGAGAACAGTTCCGCCATCCACGCCCAGGTGCCAGTGGATGTCGCCACCTTCCTGCTGAACGAGAAGCGTGCCGATATTTACGGCATCGAGTCGCGCCACAACGTCCGGGTGGTGCTGATTCCCAATATTCATCTCGAGACGCCGCACTACACCATCGTGCGCCTGCGCCAGGAAGACATCGCCGAAGGCGCACCGCCCAGCTACCGGATGGTAGAGGCTCCGGCGGAAAGCACCGAAGCCGCGGCACCTGCCCAGGAAGCCAAGGCACCGCGCCAGCAGGCGGCCGTGCGCGGCATCGCGCCGGGTGCACCTGCGCCCATGCGGGCGGAACCGGTAGCTGAAACGCCTTCCCTGTTTGGCAAGATCAAGGGATGGCTGCAGAAATTGGGCGCCAGCAAGGAAGAAGTGGCAGAAGCGCCGCCCGTGGCAAAGCCCAGACAGCAGGGTCAGCCGCGCGAGCGCGAGCGTCGCCCGGAGCGTCAGCAACGCGAACCGCGCGAACCGCGCCAGGGACAGCAGCAAGGTGGTCGTGGCGGCCAACCGCGTCGTGCTGCTGGCGGCGAAGCCAGGGGCAATAATGAAGAGCGTGGCGAAGGTCGCGGGGATCTCAGGAAAGAACTGGCAGCCAAAGCCGAACGTTCCGCACCGCAGCAGGCGGCAGCGGAGAAGGGTGCGGCGATTGTCGCGGGCGAGGCCGCAACCGAGCCGCGCGCCAAACGCAACCGCCGCGGCGGCAAGCGCGAACGCGAGCGTCAAGAGAGCAGCCCGGCCAACGCCGTGCCGGCAGAAGCGCCTGAAAATGTCGTGGCAATTGTCACCCCGCCGGTGGAACAGGAAGAGCAGCAACAGGCCATCCCTGCCGCTGTAGCCGGGGCGGTTGCGGTGACGGCTTTCCCTGCGGCGCAAACCGTCGGCGAAGTGTCCGCACCCATCGTAGCCGAGGTTGCCGCAGCCGAAGCTCCCGAACCGGCAGCTGAGGTGGCAGTGGCTCCTGTCGCCATGGCGCAAGAAACGCCCCACCCGCAAGCACAGGCAGAAATGCGCCTGGCGCTGCCCCCGATCGAGGAAAAACCTGACCTGCAGCAGGTAGAAACGGCAGAAACAGCTGTTGCGCCCGAGGCCGAAGAAGGCGCGCCGGAACCGGCGCGATCGCGTGCCCCGCGCCGTCGTCGCCGTCCCGCTGCGGCATCTGCGCCAAGCGAAAGCGCAGAAGGCCTGATCCAGGTTGAAACCAGGGCGGAACGTCTGCAACGCCTGGAGGCCGCCGCGGCTGAGGAAGCGGTTGCTGCGACGAAGCCGCATGCCCCGCGCCCAAGAGCGCCGAAGGTGGAATCGGCCGAGCCTCTGATGCAGGTGGAAACGCGCAAGTCAGAGTAAGCAATATCTGAGGCTTGATGGAAAAGGGTGGCGACGAGCCACCCTTTTTTTTGTCCTATGCGGCGAAATGCTGTTTTTCGAACACGGCGATCGACTCCACGTGCGCCGTATGCGGGAACATGTTGGCCACGCCGGCGGCCTTGAGCGTGTAGCCCTGCGTGTGCACCAGCAGGCCCGCATCTCGTGCAAGGGTGGCGGGATTGCAGGAAACATAAACGATGCGCCGCGGACCCTGGCCCGCGAGCGCCTTGACCACCTCCACCGCGCCGTCGCGCGGCGGGTCGATCAGCATCTTGTCGACGCGGCCCAGCGCGGCCAGGCTTTGCGCCGTTGCCTGGAAAAGGTCGGCCTGGCGATATTCGACATACTCGGCCAGGCCATTATATGCGGCGTTGGATATGGCGCGCGCCACCAGGGCGGCGCTGCCTTCCACGCCAACCACATGGGCTCCGCGGCGCGCGATAGGCAGGGTGAAATTTCCCAGGCCGCAGAACAGGTCGGCGATGCGCTCGCCGGGCCGCGGGTCGAGCAGGGAGAGCGCGCGGCGCACCAGGAGGCGGTTGATGACCGGGTTGACCTGGGTGAATTCGGTCGGTCTGAACGGCATGGTGATGCCGAATTCCGGCAGGGTGTAATCCAGCGCCGGCGCATCGAGGGGATAGAAAGGGCGTACCGTGTCCGGCCCCTTGGACTGGGTCCAGAACTGCACCTCGTGCCGGTCGGCGAAATCCCTCAGCAGGGTTTCATCGCCGGGCGAAAGCGGTTCCAGGATGCGCAGCACCAGCACGTTCACATCCTGCCCGAGGGCGATCTCGACTTGCGGCAGGCGTTCGCGGATGGAAAGTTTGCCAATCAGTTCGCCGAGCGGCTCGATGAGGGCGGAAATATGCGGCGGCAGCACTTCGCAGCGCTGCATGTCGACGACGTAACTGCTGCGTTTCTCGTGGAAGCCAACCAGAACCTTGCCTTTCCTGTGCGACATGTCCTTCACCGAGATCCTGGCGCGCCGGCGGTATCCCCAGGCTTCGCCATGGATGGCGGGCAGGATGCATTGTGCCCTGACCTTGCCGATATGCCACAGGTCATCCTCGAGCACGCGCTGTTTTACCGCCATCTGCGCGGACTCTTCCAGATGCTGCAGGCTGCAGCCGCCGCATACGCCGAAGTGCGGGCATTTCGGGCTGACGCGCATGAAGCTGGAAAGGACGACCTCCTTCAGGGTGGCCATTTCGTAGCTGGGTTTTTTCTTGAACACGGAATAAGTGACTTTTTCGCCGGGCAGCGCACCCTCGATAAAGATCACTTTGCCATCGACGTGTGCGATGCCACGGCCTTCGTGATCCAGGGATTCAATGGTAACGGTCATTTTGTTTCAGGAACGAGAACGTGAAAGGTTCAGGCGGGAGATGGCCAGGCGGCGAGAAATTCGCGCCAGTGAACGGCGTCGATCCTGGCCAGCTGAGCGCGCGCCAGGTCGCACTCCTCGCGGTATTGTTCCGGGGTCAACACGCCGCGCAGCAACTGGAAGCGCAGAAATACCAGATAGGTGTTGGCGACATCGGTTTCACAGTAATTGCGGATGGCGACGATTTCGCCATTCTGGAAAGCGTCCCACACTTTTGAACCGTCCATGCCCAGCTTGCCGGGAAAGCCGCACAGTTGAGCGATCTGGTCGAGCGGTGCGTTGGCGCGCGGCTGGTAGAGCGCCATCAGGTCCATGAGGTCGAGGTGGCGGGTGTGGTAGCGGCTGATGTAATTGTTCCACTTGAACTCACGGTCGTCCTCGCCCATGTCCCAGTAGCGCGGCGCCTGGATGCCGTGGATCAGGGCGCGGTAGTGCAGCACCGGCAGGTCGAAGCCGCCGCCGTTCCACGATACCAGTTGCGGCGTGTATTTTTCGATGCCCTCGAAGAAGCGCCGGATGATTTCTGCTTCGTCGTCTTCCGGGCTGCCGAGCGTCCAGACGCGGATGCTATCGCGCTCGCGCAGCACGCAGGAAATGGCGACCACGCGCTGCAGGTGAAGCTGCAGGAAATCGCTGCCGGTGGTCTGGCGGCGCTGCTGGAAGGCCATTTCTGCCACCTGGGCGTCAGTCATGCTCGCGCTCAGGCCGTGAAGCGTGCGCAGCCCGACAACGTCGGGTACGGTTTCGATATCGAAAACGAGGGTTGGGGTCACTTCCTGGTCCAGGCGCCGCCCGCGTTCTGATACCACCACCCCGCAGCGGCTTTGCTGATCCAGCGCTGGGCAAAGGTGGAACGTACCTCGCTTTCCCATTCCGGGTGGCCGTTGGCGCGCGCAATCTCGCGATAGAGCGCCTGGCGGTCCTGGTTTTCCGCCGCCACCAGTGAATTCAACTGCTGCCGTTGTGCCAGGGGCGCGGCGGCGGGGTCGCGCACCGCGACCAGCCCGTCCTGCGTCAGTCCTACCGCGCCGCTGGCGTAAAATCCGGCCAGTTCGCCATAACGCTGCTGCATGCTCTGTTTCAGGCTGGTGATGGCGGGGGTGTTGATTTCCAGGTCGGCGGCGGCTTGCGCCAGCGGAGCCCAGGATAAAATGACGAGGAACAGCCATGCAACAAAACGCGGGGTAGCGATCATTTTTTCTCTCCTTGTGGCTGGTCTGTCTGGGGTTTTGTCCCTTGTTTCAGTTGCCAGATATCATCGATGATTTTGTCCGCGGCTTTCTCCGCGGCGGCGGCAGGGAAGTAGATGTTGATGGTGACGCATCCCGCGGTCACGCTGCCCAGCAGCAGGGCTAGAGCCAAAGTTGTCGTTTTCATGGTTTCCTCGCTATTGCACTACCGGCTTGGCGTTGCCTTGTGTCACCCGCTTCAGGCGGGTGATCAGCTCGTCCCAACTGACGCTGCGATTGTAACCGATTACGGTAATCGCCGGTATGCCGCCGCCCTCGACGATGATATAGCCGTTGGGCGCTGGAGCGATACCGCCCATGAGGCAGATGCCGTTTTTCAGGACGCAGGACAGGCCGAGCCGGCTGTAGCCGAATTGTTCGAAAATGCCCAGAAAGCTGCGCTGGATCGCTGCCGCCGCGCCCGCGCCGCCGAGAGAAGAAATATTCTGTACCGCGCGCTGGGAAATCTTGCGCGGGTAGTCGCCCGGGCTGCTGTGTACGGCGGCGTCGAATGCCACCGGTTTCCAGTTGGAGAGTTCCAGCCCCTTGACGGAGACATCGACCCGCCCCTGCATGCTGCCAAAGGAAAAGGTGCGCGTCAGCAGGTCGAGGTCGAGATTGCGCATGTCGATATTCGCCTGCAAGCGCGGCGCGGGACCCAGCGCATCGAGCAGCACCAGATCCTGGACGACCGCCGTGCCGTCGAAGACCTTGATCAGCAGCGCGCCATCCAGTGCCAGCTTGCCCGCCTCGAAGTGCACGCGCGGCACCACGCCGGCCAGGGTGCCGTGCATTTTCGGCCAATGCAGCGCGGCGGAAAGCTGCTCCATGGAAACGGGCGTGAGTCCGCCTTCGAATTCCCACTGCCAGCCTTGCGCCGATGTGGCGGCGTGGAAATTCTCGATATTGAGCGTGCCGCCCAGGACCGGGATGCCGAGAGTGGGAATGCTTATTTTCCTGTCCTGCATTTGGATCGCGGTTTTGAAACCGCCCAGCGGCAGGGACAGGATCTGCTCCCCGCCGATGTCGAGATCGGCGACCACGGCAGCTTGCGCGCGCCACGGCAGGGCGAGGCTGATATCGCGCAACGCGAAGCGGCCTTCCTTGTCCTGTAGCGAGGCATGGTCGAGGGCCAGGTCGAGCGACTGGATCTCTCCGTCGGCGATGCGACCGGCGATACTGATTTTGCCGTCCGCTTGCGATTTGGCGAGGGCGGTTTTTCCCAGGAAAGGCAGCACGAAGGTGCGGTGAAGGGCATCGACCTCCAGTTGCTTGCCCTGGATCGTTGCGGTGGTCAGCGAATGGCCGGACTTGTCCCAGACGCCGCTGGCGCTGATGTCTCCGATAGTCGGCCAGTGCAGGGAAGCCTGTTCCAGCGTGACTCGCCGCGGATCAAGGCGCCCATGCGCCGAGAGACGGGGGCCGCCGGTCAGGTAGAGCGGGTCCCAGTAGATTTCGCCCTGGTCCCAGAGCACCTCGCCCTGCCACAGGAGTGACTGGCTTGCCTGACTGGCCTTGAGCATGATGCCGCCATTGATCTTCTCGCCAGCGTGCAGGCCGCTGGCGTCGCTGAAAGCAATACCGGCCAGCCGCAAATCCACGTCGGCGGCGAGCAATTCAGACGCGCTGCCGGAAAAAAGCAGCTTGCCGCTGACCGCCCCGGCGCTTGGGGCGGGCATGTCGCGCGGCAGCCAGGTTCTGAAATGCGCGGCCTGGCCATTGGCGATGCTGGCCGAAATCACCCAGCGTTTTCCCCAGCTTGCCTCGACATGCCAATGTTCCCCGGCGGGGAGGGACAAGTCCAGCGCCAGGCGCTTTGCGTTGGGCGCGTAATTAAAGCGCACCGGCCAGCTTTGCTCCCCCTTGCGAGGGAGGGCCGGGGTGGGCGAAACGGGCATGGCTGGTTTCATATTCGCCATGCCCGTCAGGCTACCTTGTCCGCAGGCAATGGCGTCTCGTTCCAGGGTGATTCCGGGGCAGGACAGACGCACGTTTTCCCAGTCATGCCCCTGAAAGTGGAATTGCTTGATGGCAGCCGTGAAACGTCCGTTTTCCAGCGCCGCGGATATTCCGTGCGCCTCGAAGCCGGGCGCGGCGATGTCCTCGATATGCAAGGCAAGTCGCTGGGCAAAGGCGAAGGAGGGCGCGACAAGCATAAGCGCCAGGATGCTGCTTGTGACTTCCGGGATTCGATGGGGCAGTGCCATCAGTTTGTGCTCGGCCAGGTTACAGTTTTGGCGCTTTCCGGGTGCAGCCGGGTTGTGCGGCGTACTCGCTGCCATCGATGCCCGTCACATAGAGGCTGAAAGTCGTGGAGCCGTTGTCGGTAAAGTATACCGTTCGTTTTCCGTCCTGAAGAATAAACGTGCCATAGCTGGTTTTTTTCATTCTGTAGCGCCTGACGATGTCCTGTTCGAGACTTCTGGCGACATCCTGGGCGAGCGGCGGATTGAAGCGGATGCGGATGGATTGCACGCGGTAATAGCGCGCAGCGTCGCCAGCCGGATTGGTGGGGTCGTTCTGAATGATGAACTCCCCCAGTGATCCATCCGGGAAGGTATAAAGCGGGGCTGAAAAAGTCGAGCTATAGCAGGTGGGGATCGAAATCTTTTTAATGTCGCCAAAAATCGATCTGGCATCCAGTTCAGGGTGATCGGCGGCAGGATCGCCCAGGCAGATCTTTCCCAGACAGTATTTCTGGGACAGGCCAAAACCGATCGCCTGTCCGGCAAAAGCGCCAGTGGCCCCAATCAGACAGAAGAAAGCCAGACCAAACCTGATGAATCGCATCGCCTACCATTTCTTTATTTATTGATGTCTGGAGTTTTACGCATACGGGCAAACGATGCAAGCCTTATCGCCAGAGCGGAAACAGCAGGG
>JAQTLK010000057.1 GCA_028714955.1 Sulfuricella sp. | reverse complement strand
CGGTGAAATATGGACCGCCCAGGCGGATTTGCAGCCGATTTCCTTCAAGTCCGACAGGCTCCTAGCGGTCAAAGCGGCGGTATTGCACCGCTTCCGCGATATGGCTGCTGACGATCTCATCCGTGCCCGCCAGGTCGGCAATGGTGCGAGCCATTTTGAGAATGCGGTGATAAGCGCGGGCAGAGAGGTTGAGGCGGCTGATGGCCTGTTTCAACAGCGCCATTCCGGCAGCATCCGGCTGGCATAGCGCGTCTATTTCCCGCGTGGCAAGCCTGGCATTTGCCTTGCCCTGGCGCGCCAACTGCCGCTCATAGGCCGCCCCTACCCGTGCCCGGATGGCCGCGCTGGGCTCGCCCCCGCCTTTTTGCGTCAACTCGTGCTCCGGCAGGGCGGGCACTTCAATCTGTATATCGATGCGGTCCAGCAACGGGCCGGAAATCCTGCCGCGATAGCGGCTCACCTGGTCCGGCGTGCAGTGGCATTTGCCGTTGGGGTGGCCGAGATAGCCGCAAGGGCAGGGGTTCATCGCCGCCACCAACTGGAACTGGGCCGGGAAGTCGGCCTGGCGCGCCGCGCGGGAAATGGTGATGCGCCCCGATTCGAGCGGCTCACGCAGGGTTTCCAGTGCCTTGCGGTCGAACTCCGGCAACTCGTCCAGGAATAATACGGAATGATGCGCCAGGCTGATTTCGCCGGGCCGTGGATTGCCGCCGCCACCCACCAGCGCGACGCTGGACGCGGAGTGGTGCGGCGCGCGCAAAATACGGCGGCGCCAGTTGTCCAGGCGAAAACCGCCGTTCAGCGACTGAATCGCCGCTGCTTCCAGCGCTTCCGCCTCGCTCATCTCCGGCAGGATGCCAGGCAGGCGGCTGGCGAGCATGGACTTGCCGGTGCCGGGCGGGCCGGACAGCAGGATGCTGTGCGACCCCGCCGCCGCGACTTCCAGCGCGCGCTTGGCGTGCGCCTGTCCCTTGACCTCGCTGAAATCGGGATAAGCTGCCGCGCTGGTTCTGATCTCTGGTATGTGGCGCGTCAGGCGCTCCTGGCCGGAAAGGTGAGCGCATACTTCAAGCAGCGTTGCAGCGGGAAGAACCTGCGCGTCCTGCACCAGGGCGGCTTCGTCAGCATTGTCGCGCGGCAGGATGAAGGCGCGCCCGTCCTTGCTGGCCTTGAAGGTCATCGCCAGGGCACCGCGAATCGGGCGCAGTTCGCCGGTCAGCGCCAGTTCGCCGGCAAATTCGTAGTCCTTGAGGTGCTGCATGGGCAACTGGCCGGAAGCGGCGAGGATGCCCAATGCGATGGGAAGATCGAAACGCCCGCTTTCCTTGGGCAGGTCGGCGGGGGCGAGATTGACGGTAATGCGTCGCGCCGGGAATTCGAAGCGCGCATTCTGCAATGCCGCACGCACGCGATCGCGCGCCTCCTTCACTTCCGCTTCGGCCAGCCCCACCAGGGTGAATGAAGGCAGTCCGTTGGCGAGATGCACTTCCACCGTCACCAGCGGGGCATCCATGCCGTCCAGGGCGCGGCTGTAGAGAACCGCGAGGGCCATGGGGCGTTACGGGGCCTTGGCGGGTTCGGGCTGCTGTTTCTGTTCCAGCGCCGCGACCTGCGCTTCGAGCCTGTCGAGTTTTTCGCGCGTGCGCACCAGTACGGCCTGCTGCACCTCGAACTCTTCCCGCGTGACCAGGTCGAGCTTGGCAAACAGGGCTTGCAGGCTGGCGCGCAAGTTTTTTTCCACGTCGCCCGCCGGCGAAGCGGCCAGCACCTGGCTGATCTTGGCGTTGATTTCGTCTAGCACTTTATGGTTGAGCATGAATGTCCTCCTGATGATGCGAAGTCTACCAGAAATGAAGCGCCTTCCTGGCTGCTTGCATGCCATAAAAGTCAGGCGATGCAGTGCGCCGGGGGAGCCAAAAATTATGACCGGATATTACCAGATGCCAATTTACCTGAATTATGTTGTAGATTCGCCATGTCGCCGCTGCAATCTTTCGTTGGCCCGCATCAAGCCCACGGTGCAAAAAAATACGATGGTCGCGGCGACAATGCGCCAAAATACGCCAGTTTAACGGGTCGGATTCCACGGGAATACAGTATGAAGAACAAAGCCATCTGGCTGGCAATCGCAGTGCTGGTGATAGGCGGTGTGGCCGCGGTCATTTTTCAGGGCAGGCAGGGAGCGCTGCCGTCACAGGGCGGGCGGCACGGCATGGACGGCGCCGGCCAAGCGGTGCCGGTGGTGACCGCAACCGCGCGGAGCGGCGACATCGACATCGTCATCGACGCGCTGGGCACGGTCATGGCGCGCAACACCGTCACCGTCAGGCCCCGCGTCGATGGCTTGCTGGCGCGCGTCGCTTTCCGCGAAGGGCAGATCGTCCGGGCGGGCGAGGTGCTTGCGGAAATCGATCCGCGCACTTTCCAGGCACAACTCGATCAGGCGAACGGGCAACTGGAACGGGACCAGGCGCTGCTCGCCAACGCGCGGCTCGACCTGGAACGCTACCGCGGCCTGCTGGCGAAAGATTCGATCGCCAGCCAGCAGGTCGATGCGCAGGTGGCGCTGGTGCGCCAATACGAGGGACAGGTGGTGACGGATCGCGGGCTGGCGGATAATGCCCGGCTGCAACTGGAATTCACGCGCGTGACGGCGCCGCTCTCCGGTCGCCTCGGGTTGCGCCTGGTCGACGTTGGCAACATGGTGCATGCCAGCGACAGCGGCGGGCTGGTCGTCATCACCCAGACCCAGCCGATCGCCGTGGTCTTCGCCATTCCCGCCGACAATCTTCCCGCCGTGATCGCGAAGCTGCAAGCGAACGAAACGCTGGTGGTCGAGGCCTGGGACCGCGAAGGCAAGACCCGCCTGGCGACCGGCAAGCTGATGACGGCGGACAACCAGATCGATACGGCTACCGGCACGGTAAAGCTCAAGGCCGAATTTTCGAATGCCGGCAACACCCTTTTCCCCAATCAGTTCGTCAACGCCCGCCTGCGCGTCGAAACCCGGCATGGCCTTACTCTGGCCCCGGTCGCCGCAATCCAGCGCGGCACGCAGGGCACTTTTTTCTATGTGGTGCAGGGCGGCCGGACGGTCAGCCTGCGCCCCGTCGCGCTCGGGCCGGTTTCGGGCGATGTCGTGGCGGTCGAAAAGGGCCTCGCGCCGGGCGAACAGGTGGTGATCGACGGCGTGGACAAGCTGCGCGATGGCGCAACAGTACGGGTGAGCGCGCCCGGCACGCGACCGGCCGGGCAGAAAGCCGCGCCGCGCAGCGGCTGGCAGCATAACCGCCAAAAGGCAGCGAGCGGGAACAAGGGATGAACCAAGGTTGAACCCGTCGCGCCTGTTCATCCTGAGGCCGGTCTCGACCTCGCTGCTGATGGCAGCCATCCTGCTGGCGGGGATGCTGGCCTACCGCATGCTGCCGATTTCGGCCTTGCCGGAGGTGGATTACCCCACCATCCAGGTGACCACGCTCTATCCCGGCGCCAGCCCGGACGTGACGACTTCCTCGATCACCGCGCCGCTGGAGCGCCAGTTCGGCCAGATGCCCGGCCTCAAGCAGATGTCGTCCAGCAGTTCGGGCGGTGCCTCGGTCATCACGCTGCAGTTCGGGCTCGACCTTTCCCTCGACGTGGCCGAACAGGAAGTGCAGGCGGCGATCAATGCGGCCGGCACTTTCCTGCCTGGCGATCTGCCGATGCCGCCGATCTACAGCAAGGTCAATCCGGCCGATGCGCCCGTCGTCACGCTCGCGGTCACGTCAGCGAGCCTGCCGCTGCCGCAGGTGGAAGACCTGGTGGACACGCGGCTGGCGCAGAAACTCTCGCAGTTGCCCGGCGTCGGCCTGGTCAGCATCGGCGGCGGGCAGCGGCCCGCCGTCCGCGTTCAGGCCAACCCGCAGGCGCTGGCGGCGAACGGGCTCAATCTCGACGACATCCGCAGCGCCATCGGCAACGCCAACGTCAACATGGCGAAGGGCAGTTTCGACGGGCCGGCGCGGGCCTCGACCCTGGACGCCAACGACCAGCTCAAGTCCGCCGATGAATACCGCCGGCTCATCGTCGCCTGGCGCAACGGCGCGCCGATTCGCCTGAGCGACGTGGCCGATGCCATTGACGACGCCGAGAACACCCACCTGGCGGCCTGGGCCGACCAAACCCCGGCGGTGATCCTGAACGTCAGGCGCCAGCCCGGCGCCAACGTGATCGAAACGGTGGACCGCATCAAGAAAACGCTGCCGCAACTGCAGACGACCCTGCCCGGCGCGGTCGAGGTCAGGATGCTGACCGACCGCACCACCACCATCCGCGCTTCGGTCGAGGATGTCCGCTTTGAATTGATGCTGTCGGTCGCGCTGGTGGTGATGGTGATTTTCCTCTTCCTGCGCAGCCCATCGGCCACCCTCATCCCCAGCATCGCCGTGCCGCTATCCCTGATCGGCACCTTCGGCGTGATGTATCTGGCCGGCTTCAGCATCAACAACCTGACGCTGATGGCGCTGACCATCGCCACCGGCTTCGTGGTGGATGATGCGATCGTGATGATCGAGAATATCTCGCGCTACATCGAGGCCGGCGAATCGCCCTTGCAGGCGGCGCTCAAGGGTTCGGAGCAGATCGGCTTCACCATCATCTCGCTGACCTTCTCGCTGATCGCGGTGCTGATCCCGCTGCTGTTCATGGGCGACGTAGTCGGACGGCTGTTCCGCGAATTCGCCATCACGCTGGCGGTGGCGATCCTGATTTCCGCCGTGGTGTCGCTCACGCTCACCCCGATGATGTGCGCGAAGCTGCTGCGCCATGCTTCCGCCGCCGATCATGGCTGGCTGTTCCGCAAAAGCGGCGCCTTCCTCGACGCGGTCATCGCGCGCTATGCCCTCATGCTCGACTGGGTGCTCGACCGCCAGCGCGCCACGCTGCTGGTGGCAGCCGCTACCCTGGCGCTGACCGTGCTGCTCTACGTGTTCATCCCCAAGGGGTTTTTCCCGGTGCAGGACACCGGCGTGATCCAGGGCATAACCGAAGCGCCCCAGACGGTTTCCTTCGCGGCCATGGCGGAACGCCAGCAGTCACTCGCGGAGGCGGTGCTGAAAGACCCGGCGGTGGAGAGCCTGTCGTCGTTTATCGGCGTCGACGGCACCAACGCCACCCTCAACAGCGGCCGCATGCTGATCAATCTCAAGCCCGGCAATGAACGCGATGCCGATGCCTCCAGCATCATCCGCCGCCTGCAGCCGAAGCTGGCACAAGTGCGGGGAATCACCATGTACATGCAGCCGGTGCAGGACCTGACCATCGAAAACCGGGTCAGCCGCACGCAGTACCAGTTCAGCCTTGAAGACGCCAATCCGGCCGAGCTCGCCGCCTGGGCGCCCAGGCTGATCGCGCGCCTGCGCCAGTTGCCGGAACTGGCGGACGTTGCCAGCGATATCCAGGACCAGGGCTTGCAGGCTTATGTCGAAATCGACCGGGACAGCGCCGGCCGGCTTGGCATCACGCCGGCGGCGATCGACAACGCGCTTTACGACGCCTTTGGCCAGCGCCTGGTTTCGACCATTTTCACCCAGTCCAACCTGTACCGCGTGGTGCTGGAAGTCAAGCCCGATTTCAGGAAAGGGATGGAGGCGCTGAACGCCATTTACATCGTCTCGCCGACCGGCGCCCAGGTGCCGCTGTCGAGCATCGCGCGCTTTTCCGAACGCGCAACGCAGCTGGCCGTCAACCATATCAGCCAGTTTCCGGCCGCGACGATTTCCTTCAACCTCGCGCCCGGCGTTTCGCTGGGCGATGCGGTCAAGGCCATCCGCGGCGCGCAACGGGAACTCGGTTTGCCGGCCAGCCTGCAGACCGCTTTCCAGGGCGCCGCCCTGGCTTTCCAGTCTTCCCTGGACAACACCCTGCTGCTGATCCTCGCGGCCATCGTCACCATGTACATCGTGCTCGGCGTGCTCTACGAGAGCTACATTCACCCCGTCACGATCCTCTCCACCTTGCCCTCGGCGGGCGTCGGGGCCTTGCTGGCACTGGAAATGTCGCACACCAGCCTGGACGTCATCGGCATCATCGGCATCATCCTGCTGATCGGCATCGTCAAGAAGAACGCCATCATGATGGTCGACTTCGCGCTCGATGCCGAGCGCAATCACGGCAAGACCGCGCGTGAAGCGATTTTTGAGGCCTGCCTGCTGCGCTTCCGTCCGATCCTGATGACCACCCTCTCTGCCCTGTTCGCCGCGTTGCCGCTGATGCTCGGCAGCGGTGTCGGCGCCGAACTGCGCCACCCCCTGGGCATCACCATGGTCGGAGGGCTGCTGGTGAGCCAGGTGCTGACCCTCTTCACGACGCCGGTGATTTACCTCGCTTTTGACCGGCTGGCGCGGCGTTTCGCAGCGCGGCCGCATCAGGCCGATGCGGCCGGATAATCAGGCATGAGCTTCTCCGCCGCCTTCATCGCGCGCCCGGTTGCCACCACCCTGCTGGCACTGGGCATCACCCTGTCGGGCGCGATTGCGTTCAGGCTGCTCCCCGTGTCACCGCTGCCGCAGGTCGATTTTCCGACCATTTCGGTGCAGGCGTCGCTGCCGGGGGCCAGTCCGGAGACCATGGCCGCCACGGTGGCCACGCCGCTCGAACGCTCGCTCGGCCTGATCGCGGGCGTCACCGAGATCACCTCGTCCAGTTCGCTCGGCGCGACCAATGTCACGCTGCAGTTCGACCTCGACCGCAATATCGACGGCGCGGCGCGCGACGTGCAGGCCGCCATCAACGCGGCGCAAGGCCTGCTGCCCAGCGGCATGCCGGGCAAGCCGACCTATCGCAAGGTCAATCCGGCCGATGCGCCGATCATGATTCTTTCCCTGACTTCTGAATCCCTGTCGCGCGGGCAGATGTACGATGCCGCCTCGACCATCCTGGCGCAGAAAATTTCCCAGGTGCAGGGCATCGGGCAGGTGATCGTAGGCGGCAGCTCCCTGCCCGCGGTGCGCGTGGAGCTCAACCCGAATGCACTGAACAAGTATGGCATCGGCGTCGAGGATGCCAGGGCGGCGATCGCGGCGACCAACGTCAACCGGCCAAAGGGGACGCTCGAAGACGGGGAAAGGCACTGGCAGATACTGGCCAACGACCAGGCCAGGAAGGCTGCCGAGTACCTGCCGCTCATCGTGGGCTACCGCGATGGCGCCGCTATCCGCCTCGGCGATGTCGCCCGGGTGGAGGATTCGGTACAGGATGTGCGCAATGCCGGCCTGGTCAACGGCAAACCGGCGGTGATGCTGATCCTGTTCCGTCAGCCGGGCGCCAACATCATCGAGACGGTGGATCGCGTCAAGGCCCTGTTGCCGTTGCTGCGCGCCTCGATTCCGGCTGCGATCGAGCTGGCGGTGGTGATGGACCGCACGCCGACCATCCGGGCATCGCTGCGCGCGGTCGAGCTGGCGCTGCTGGTTTCGGTCGCCCTGGTGGTGATGGTGGTGTTCCTGTTCCTGCGCAATGGCCGGGCGGCCATCATCCCCAGCGTGGCCGTGCCGGTTTCGCTGATCGGCACCTTCGGCGTGATGTATCTGGCCAACTTCAGCCTGAACAACATTTCGCTGATGGCGCTGACCATCGCCACCGGTTTCGTGGTGGACGATGCCGTGGTGGTGCTGGAGAACATTTCCCGCCATATCGAGGCAGGCATGGAGCCGTTCAGGGCCGCCCTGCAAGGGGCGCGCGAGGTAAGCTTCACGGTGCTGTCGATGAGCCTCTCGCTGATCGCGGTGTTCCTTCCCATCCTGCTGATGGGCGGCATCGTCGGGCGACTGTTCCGCGAATTCGCCGTCACGCTCTCGGCGGCCATTCTGGTATCGCTGGTGGTGTCGCTGACCGTCACGCCGATGATGTGCGCCCGGCTGCTGCGCCCACGCTCAAGCACGCCGCAAGGACGCTTCAACCGGGCGAGCGAGCGCGCTTTCGCGGCGATGCTGAACGGCTATCGCGCCTCGCTCGACTGGGCGCTCGACCATGGCCGCATCATGCTGTTGCTGCTGCTGGCGGTCGTCGGCCTCAATATCTATCTTTACACCGTCATTCCCAAGGGATTTTTTCCGCAACAGGACACCGGGCGGCTGATGGGCTCCATTCAGGCAGATCAAAGCATTTCCTTCCAGGCCATGCGCGACAAGCTGGCCGCCTTTGTCGAAATCGTGCGCCAGGATCCTGCCGTGGATGGTGTCGTCGGCTTTACCGGCGGCGGGCAAACCAACAGCGGACGGATGTTCGTCGGACTCAAGCCGCTGGCGCAACGCAAGCTGTCTGTCGACAGGGTGATCGCCCGGCTGCGCGGCAAGCTGGCGCGCGAACCCGGCGCCAGGCTGTTCCTCCAGGCAGTGCAGGACATCCGTGTCGGCGGACGCCTCGGCAATGCACAGTACCAGTTCACCTTGCAGGCCGACAGGATCGACGAGCTGCGCCTGTGGGAGCCGCGCATTCGCCAGGCACTGAGCGAACTGCCGCAGCTCGCCGACGTCAGCACCGACCAGCAGGACAAGGGCATCCAGACTTCGCTCGTCATCGACCGCGATGCCGCCGCACGGCTTGGACTCACCGCGAAACTGATCGACACGACGCTGAACGACCTGTTCGGCCAGCGCCAGGTGTCGACCATCTACAATCCGCTCAACCAGTACCACGTGGTGATGGAAGCCGCGCCGCAATACTGGCAGAGCCCGGAAGCGCTCAAGGACGTGTACGTCATCGCCCCCGGCGGACTCCAGGTGCCGCTGGCCGCCTTCGCCCATTGGGGACCGACGGCGACGCCGCTGGCCGTCAACCACCAGGGACAATTCGCCGCCTCGACGATCTCCTTCAACCTGCCGGTCGGTGTATCGCTCTCCCAGGCCACGCGCATCATCCAGGACGAAATGACGAGGATCGGCGTGCCCACGGCGGTGCATGGCAGCTTCCAGGGCACCGCCAAGGCGTTTCAGGCTTCGCTCGACAACCAGCCGGTGCTCATTCTCGCCGCCCTGCTCACGCTCTACATCGTGCTCGGCGTGCTTTACGAAAGCACCATCCATCCCGTCACCATCCTGTCGACATTGCCTTCGGCGGGGGTGGGCGCATTGCTGGCGCTGCTGGCATTCAGGATGGAATTCAGCATCATTGCGCTGATCGGCGTCATCCTCTTGATCGGCATCGTCAAGAAAAACGCCATCATGATGATCGACTTCGCGCTGGCCGCCGAGCGGCAGCGCGGCCTGAGCCCGCGCGACGCGATCCACCAGGCCTGCCTGCTGCGCTTCCGCCCCATCATGATGACCACCATGGCGGCCCTGTTCGGCGCGCTGCCACTGGCGCTGGGCTCGGGCGACGGCGCCGAGCTGCGCCAGCCGCTGGGCGTATCCATTGTCGGCGGGCTGATCCTGAGCCAGTTGCTGACGCTTTACACCACACCGGTGATTTACCTGTACTTTGACCGCTTTCGGCTGTGGAGCCTCGATATCTGGCAAAAACGGGGCGGCCCCGAGGCCGGCGCGACTCCAGGAGTATTGAAATGACCCTCAAAACCGGCAATCTCTTTCTGACGCTGTCCTTCCTGGCCCTGGCCGGATGCGCGGTCGGCCCCGACTATCGCCGGCCCCAGGTCGAAACGCCCGCAGCTTACAAGGAAGCGCAGGGCTGGAAGAAGGCCGAACCGCAGGACCAGGCCCCGCGCGGAGCCTGGTGGGAAATGTACGGCGACCCGCAATTGAATGCGCTGGAGCAGCAGGTTGCGCTGTCCAACCAGAACATTCGCATCGCCGAGGCCCAATACCGCCAGGCGCTGGCGCTCCTCGGCGCGGCGCGCGCCGGCTATTTCCCGACCTTGTCCGCCGGCCTTGCGGCGAATCGCGGCCAGGCCGCAGCCGCCTCTGCAACGAATCTTTCCGCCGCCCCGGTCGGCAACACCGACCGGCTCTCGCTCAGCGCCAGTTGGGAAGCGGATGTGTGGGGCAGGATAGGACGCGGCGTCGAATCGAACCAGGCATCGGCCGAGGCCAGTGCCGCGGACCTGCAAGCGGCGCTGCTCAGCGCCCAGGCCACGCTGGCGCAGAGCTACCTGCAATTGCGCGTCAACGATACGGAGCAGCAATTGCTGGAGCGGACCGTCGCCGCCTACGAAAAGGCGCTGCAAATCACCGTAAACCGCTATCAGGCCGGCGTTGCGGGGCGACTCGACGTGGCCCAGGCCGAGACGCAGCTTAAATCCGCCCAGGCTCAGGCCATCGACCTCGGCGTGCAGCGGACGCAACTGGAACATGCGATCGCCCTGCTGGTCGGCAAGGCACCAGCCGAATTCAATCTGGAAGCGAATGGCCGTCTTGCGAGCGTGCCCGACATCCCGCTGGGTGTGCCGTCAGAACTGCTCGAACGCCGCCCCGACATCGCGGCGGCGGAGCGCCGGGCCGCGGCGGCGAACGCACGGATCGGCGTTGCCCAGGCGGCGTTCTTTCCGGCGCTGACGCTCGCTGGTTCGGCAGGCTATCAGGCTTCGGGTTTCGCCAGCCTGATCGCGCTACCCAACCGCTTCTGGTCCCTTGGCCCGGCGCTGGCCGCCACCCTGTTCGACGGCGGGGCGCGCTCGGCCCAGAAGGAACAGGCCATCGCCGCATTCGACAGCAGCGTCGCCACCTATCGCCAGACCGTCCTCGCCGGATTCCAGGAAGTGGAGGACAATTTATCCGCGCTGCGCATTCTGGCAGAAGAAGCCAGGGTGCAGCAGGCCGCGGCAAAATCCGCGGCCGAATCCGTCACGCTCGCCAACAACCAATATCTGGCGGGCACCGTGAGCTACCTGAACGTGGTCTCGGCACAAGCGGCGTCGCTTGGCGCGGACAAAAGCGCCCTCGACATTGCCGGACGCAGGCTGGTCGCAAGCGTGACCTTGCTCAAGGCGCTGGGCGGAGATTGGCGCTCGGGCAACGCGAAATGACGGGCGTCCCGTTTCCGCGCAAAGATAAAAACGACAAAGCCTGCGCCCAACTCCAGCAGGAAGTCGGTGACGTGTTTCACCAGCGCGGCCTCGATGTCGCGCTCGCTGGCCTCCTGACCCACATCCAGAAAATCGAAGCGGTACGGGTCTTTCAGCGATTCGCGCGCCAGATCGGACTGGGGTTTCTGCAGGCTGAGCTCGAAGTTGGTGATGGCCGTGCCGCTGCGCTCCAGCAGGCATGTTTCGATGTGGATGTTCAGCGCATTGCGCGACCAGCCATGTTCGATGGCGGCCTTGGCATAGGTAAGGCGCTGTTCTGCGTGTTTGAGCCGGGTCAACAGCACCAGGCTGCTAGGGCAATTGTCATTCCATCGCAGGTGGAAGTGACTTAAATCTGGGTTATTGGAAGCGGCAAAGTATGGCTGCGGTCGCCGCGGCTGAAGCCGAGCGGGGTTTCCTGCATGTTCCTGCTCAAGGCGATGGCCTTGAAGAGCTCGCCCATTTCCGCCGGGCTCATCAGTTTCTGCACCTGGGCGACGAGTGGCAGGTAAGCGGCGGGGTCTTCCGGCGAGGTGCGGGCGAGCAGTTCAGTCAGGCCGCAGTTGATGAGGAAATTGGCCTGGCTGGCATAGCCCGACAACGTCAGGCCGGCGCCGGTCGCAGCCTGCGCCACGGCGCTGAAGTCGACATGGGCGGTGAGGTCCTGCAGGCCGGGGAGGAAGAACGGGTCGTCGTGGGCCTGGTGGCGGTAGTGGCACATCAGCGTCCCGGCGCCGCGCTGCGGGTGGTAGTACTCGCTGGCGCCGAAGCCGTAATCCAGCATGAGAATCATCCCCTGCTCCAGCATCCGTCCGAGGCTGCGCATGAAGCCCTGGGCGGCGAGATTGATCTCGCTGGTATAGGCGATGTCGCCGCTGACGAAGCCAGCAGGTGGCAATGCTTGCGCCTGGCGCAGCAGTTCGCCCCCGCTGAGCGGGCGCTCGCGCCAGAGGAAGCGCCCGTCCTGCATGGCCACGCCGCGTTCGAACACCCGGCCGGCGCGCCACGTCACGAGGTGCGCGGGCATGGCGTCGAGCACTTCGTTGCCGAGCACCAGACCGCTGAAATGCTGCGGCAGGGTGTCGAGCCAGGAGAAGCGCGGCAGGAGATGGGGCGCTTCGCACCCGATGCGTGCCCGCTGGCGCTGGCGCAGGTCGGCGGACAATTCGAGGATGCAGTAACGCGGCGGCAAAGCGTCCCGGCGCGCCAGTTCCAGCATCAGGTCGAGCGCCAGCTTGCCCGAACCGGCGCCGACCTCGAGGATGTCGCCGCCGGTCAGGCGCAGCACCTGGGCTGCCTGGGCGGCGATGGACTGGCCGAACAGGGCAGACATTTCCGGCGCGGTGACGAAGTCGCCGCCCGCGCCGAACTTGTCCAGGCCGCTGCTGTAATAGCCCAGGCCGGGCGCATGGAGCGCGATTTCCATGAAGCGCGCGAAGGAAATCCAGCCGCCGCAACCGGCAATTTCATGCGAGATCGCGGCACACACGGCTTGGCTGTGTTCAAGGGCCGGGGGACTGGGTTGGGGTAGTGAAGGCATGGCAAGCTGTGTTAAATTCGTTGGATTTTCAGGATTATCCGGATAAGTACATGGAAGGCAAAGTTATCTTGATCACTGGCGGCGCGGTGCGCGTTGGCGCAGCAACCGCGCGGCGTCTGCATGGCACGGGCGCACGCATCATGATCCATTACCGCTCTTCCGCGGGCGATGCCGGAAAGCTGTGCGACGAGCTGAACAGGCTGCGTCCCGGTTCGGCCGCAACGGTGCGGGGCGACCTGCTCGACCCGCTCTGCTACCCCAGGCTGGTGGAGGCGACTGAACAGCAGTTCGGTCGTCTCGACGTGCTGATCAACAATGCTTCCAGCTTTTATCCCACGGCGGTGGGCGAAATCACCGAGCAGGACTGGTTTGACCTGGTAGGCACCAATCTCAAGGCGCCGCTGTTCCTCTCGCAGGCGGCGGCCGGGGCGCTCATCCACAGCCACGGCTGCATCGTCAACATTGCCGACATCCACGCCGAGCGGCCGATGAAAAGCTACCTGGTGTACAGCATCGCCAAGGCCGGGCTGGTGGCGCTGACCAAATCGCTGGCGCATGAACTGGGGCCCAATGTGCGCGTCAACGCCGTGGCGCCGGGGCCGATCATGTGGCCGGAGGACGACCCTACTTTCGACGACCAGGAGCGCCGCCGCATCATCGCCCATACCCTGCTCAAGCGCGAGGGCAGTCCGGAAGATATCGCCAGGGCGGTCACTTTCCTGATCAACGACGCGCCCTACATTACCGGCGTGGTCCTGCCGGTGGATGGCGGACGGAGCGCCAGTTTATGAATCGTGAGGAGTCAGGAGTGAGGGGTGAGGGGCAAGCGGCGAAGCCCCCTCGCACCCTGCTTTCGGCCACCGGCCGCGCCATCGGGGATTTCTCCATGATCCGCGAAGGCGACAAGGTGCTGCTGGGACTGTCCGGCGGCAAGGATTCGCTTGCGCTGTTGCAGGTGCTGCTGCATTTACAGAAAAAGGCGCCGGTCCGCTTCGAGCTGGCGGCCTGCACCGTCGACCCGCAGTCGCCGGATTTCGACCCCTCGCCGCTCAAGACGTATCTGGCGCAACTGGAGGTGCCCTATTTCTATGCCAGCCAGCCCATCGTCGAACAGGCCCGGACCTCGATGCAGGGCGATTCCTTCTGCGCCTTCTGCTCGCGCATGCGGCGCGGCATTCTCTACCGCACGGCGCGGGAGAACGGCTACAACGTGCTGGCGCTGGCGCAGCACCTGGACGATGCGGCGGAAACTTTCCTCATGTCCACCTTCTTCGGCGGCAAGCTGCGCACCATGAAGGCGCACTACCTCAACGATGCCGGCGACATCCGCATCATCCGGCCGTTCATCTACGTGCGCGAGCGCCAGACGGCGGCCTTCGCCAAATCGGCCGGACTGCCGGTGATCGCCGAGAATTGCCCGTCCTGCTTCGCGGTGCCGACCGAGCGCTGGCACATGAAGCAGTTGCTGGCGGAGCAGGAAAGGAAACACTCGAAAATTTTCGCCAGCCTGCTTACAGCATTGAAGCCGCTGCTGCGCGACGATCGCCTGTAAACCGGCCATCGTCACAGCAGGGCCGAGCGCGTCCGTCTTGCCGCTTCGACCATGTTGGCCAGCGCCGCCTCGGTCTCCTCCCAGCGGCGTGTCTTGAGCCCGCAGTCGGGGTTGACCCAGAGATTTTCCGCCGGGATCACGGCAGCGGCCTTTTGCAGCAGCCGCGCCATCTCGTCCACCGTCGCCACGCGGGGAGAGTGAATGTCATATACGCCAGGCCCGATTTCGTTGGGATAGTTGAATTCCCCGAAACCGCGCAACAGCTCCATGTCCGAGCGGCTGGTTTCGATGGTGATGACATCGGCGTCCATCGCCGCGATTTCTGGCAGGATGTCGTTGAATTCCGCATAACACATGTGCGTGTGGATTTGCGTGTCGTCCGCCACGCCCGATGCCGAAACGCGGAAGGCCCGCGCCGCCCAGTCGAGGTAGGCTTTCCACTGTCCGCGCCGCAGCGGCAATCCCTCGCGGAAGGCCGGTTCGTCGATCTGGATGATGCCGATACCGGCCTTTTCCAGGTCCACCACCTCGTCGCGAATGGCCAGCGCGATTTGCAGCGCCGTTTCGGCACGCGGCTGGTCGTCGCGCACGAAAGACCATTGCAGGATGGTAATGGGGCCGGTCAACATCCCCTTCATCGGTTTGGTCGTGAGCGCCTGGGCATAGGCGATCCATCCGGTCGTCATCGCGGCGGGGCGGGACACGTCGCCGTAAATGATCGGCGGCTTCACGCAGCGCGAACCGTAGGACTGCACCCAGCCGTTCCGGGTGAAGGCAAAGCCGTCGAGCTGCTCGCCAAAGTATTCCACCATGTCGTTGCGCTCGGGCTCGCCATGCACCAGCACGTCTAGCCCGAGTTCTTCCTGTTTTGCGATGGCGCGGGCGATTTCGGCGCGCATGCGGCGCCGGTATTCCTCCTCCAGCATGTCACCGCGCTTGAATGCCGCCCGCGCGGCCCGTATTTCCGGCGTCTGGGGGAAGGATCCGATGGTGGTGGTGGGGAAGGACGGGAGATGGAATCTTGTTCGCTGCTTCGCCTGGCGCACCGCGAAAGGCGAGGCGCGGCGGTCGGCGTCGGCGGACAGGGCGGCGATGCGCGCCGCGACGCGGGGGTTGCGCACACGGGGGCTTCCGCGCCGCGCAGCAAGGGCGGCGCGGGCCGCATCCAGTTGCGCCGCCGCTTCGCCCTGGTCGAGAGCGCGTTTCAGCATTCCCAGCTCATCCAGTTTTTCCACGGCGAATGACAGCCAGGATTTCAGCTCGTCATCCAGTTCGGTTTCCTGTTCCAGGCCGAGCGGAACATGCAGGAGCGAGCATGAAGGCGCAAGCCAGAGATTCCCCGCTCTTTTCTCATACAGCGGCCGCAGCGCCGCCAAAGCCGCATCCGGATCGGTGCGCCAGACATTGCGCCCGTCCACGATGCCGACCGACAGCACCTTGTGGGCGGGAAGCCAGTCGGCGGCGCCGACGAGTTCCCGCGGCGCGCGCACGGCATCGACGTGCAGGCCGGCCACGGGAAGCTGGCAGGCCAGGCGCAGGTTTTCTTCCAGGGGCGAGAAATAGGTGGCGAGCAGCAATTTCACGCCGGCCGAGGCCAGGCGCCAGTAAGCCGTCTCGAAAGCGTTTCGCCAACTGGCCGGCAAGTCGAGTCCGAGCGCGGGCTCGTCCATCTGCACCCATTCGACACCCATCGCCTTCAACCTGGCAAGGATTTCGCCGTAAACCGGCAGGAGCTTTTCCAGCAGCGCCAGGCGCTCGAAAACGGGGGTATTCTGGCCCGGTTCCTGGGTATTGCCACCCTTTTCCTTGCCCAGCCACAGGAAGGTAAGCGGCCCCACCAGCACGGCCTTGACCGGATGGCCCAGGGCCTGCGCTTCCGCCACCTCGTCGAACAGGCGGACGGAAGCCAGCCTGAATTCCGTCTCGGGCGTAAACTCCGGCACCAGGTAATGGTAATTGGTATCGAACCACTTGGTCATTTCCAGTGCCGGTTTGCCGCCGTCGCCAGCCGTGTGGCCACAAGCGCAGGGAGGCGCTTCTCCCGTCACGCCGCGCGCCATGGCAAAATAGCGCGCCAGTCCGGAAGTTTCCCCGCTGAAGCCGAAGCGCGCCGGTTCGCAACCGAACATCTGGATGTGGTTGGCCACATGGTCGTAGAAAGCGAAATCCCCGACCGTCGCGAAAGCGAGACCCGCCGCGCGTTGCAGCGCCCAATGCCGCGCCCTGAGCGCGCGCGCCCCGGCCTCGAGTTCGCTGGCGTCAATTTCTCCGCGCCAATATTTTTCCAGCGCAAACTTCAGTTCCCGTTGCGCGCCCATGCGCGGGAAGCCTAATGTGTGAATGCTAATCATGGCGTTCTCTCGTTTCAAAACACCATGATGCAGGTTTTTGATATATGATTCAAACGCATGTTTTTCACATTATGATGATAATAATTCATGATCCTAG